>CAIVVS010000152.1 GCA_903909415.1 uncultured Pseudomonadota bacterium
GGGCAGTAGGGCGTGCCGGCGCGCGCGTACAGCAGGCGCATGTAGTCGTGGATCTCGGTCACCGTGCCGAAGGTGGAGCGCGGGTTGTGGCTGGCGGCCTTCTGCTCGATGGAGATCGCCGGGGACAGGCCCTCGATCAGGTCGACGTCGGGCTTTTCCATCAGCTGCAGGAACTGGCGAGCATAGGCCGACAGCGACTCGACGTAGCGGCGCTGGCCCTCGGCGTACAGCGTGTCGAACGCGAGCGAGGACTTCCCGGAGCCGGACAGCCCGGTGATCACGATCAGCCGCTCGCGCGGCAGGTCGAGGCTGATGTTGCGCAGGTTGTGGGTGCGCGCGCCGCGTACGCGGATTTCGGCCATGGAACCTTCTTGCTGCGTGTTTTCGCCGCGCCCTGGTGCCCTGGCACCCCTTGCACATCGAGGTGCCCTGCACCGGCGCGCGGCCAGTCGCCCCCTGCGCCTTGCCCGCGTGCTTGCGGGGGGTCGGAAGGAGCGAACCTGCTACTATACGAAATCCCGCTGCGCCCGCGCCACTATTTCGCCCAGGTATCGCTGGGTTCCGCCCGGCGGCAGCCCTGAACGACCCGGCGCCGGCCCGGGCTGCACGCCGAAGTACCTGCGAATCCCCACGCGAATCCCATTGCCTTGACCCGAACCGCCGCGCCATCCGGGACCCAGCCCGACCCAGACCGCATGACGCGCACCGAGGTGCGCGCCGCGGCCTCGCTCACCTCGCTCTACGCGCTGCGCATGCTCGGCCTGTTCCTGATCCTGCCGGTGTTCGCGGTGCATGCCGTCGGGATCGAGGGCGGTGACGACCGCACCCTGGTCGGCCTGGCGCTGGGCATCTACGGCCTGACGCAGTGCATGCTGCAGATTCCGTTCGGCATGGCCTCGGACCGCTACGGCAGGAAGCGCGTGATCATCTTCGGCCTGGTGCTGTTCGTCATCGGCAGTTTCGTCGCCGCCGCCGCCCAGGGCATCTGGGTCACCATCCTCGGGCGCGCGCTGCAGGGCGCCGGGGCGATCTCCGCCGCGGTCACGGCCTTCGCCGCCGACCTGACGCGCGAGCAGCACCGCACCAAGACCATGGCGGCGATCGGCAGCTCGATCGCGCTGATGTTCGCGCTGTCGCTGGTCGGCGCGCCGGCGCTCTACACGCTGGTCGGCATGGCCGGCATCTTCACGCTGACCGGCGTGCTCGCGGCCGGCGCCATCCTCGTGGTGATCTACGTGGTGCCGCCGGAGCCGGCGCACGACGGGCCCGCGGGCTCGCACCGGGCGTCCCGGCAGCTGAGCGTGGCCGACATCGGCAAGGTGCTGGCGAACGCCGAGCTGCTGCGCCTGAACCTGGGCATCTTCGTGCTGCACCTGGTGCAGCTGGCGATGTTCGTGGTCGTGCCCACCTCCCTCCTGCGCAATTCCGGCATGCCGGTGGACGCGCACTGGAAGGTCTACCTGCCGGTGGTGGTGGTGTCCCTGGTGCTGATGGTGCCGCCCATCATCGCCGCCGAGCGCGGCCGCATGAAGCTGGTGTTCCTGTCCTCGGTCGCCGCGGTGGGGCTCACCCAGGTGGGCCTGCTGCTCGGACTGCACAGCCTGGTGGCGGTGGTCGTGCTGCTCACGGTGTACTTCACCGTGTTCAACGTGCTGGAGGCGGCCTTGCCCTCCCTGGTGACGCGCTTCGCGCCGGCCGAGCTGCGCGGCACCGCGATCGGGGTCTACAACACCTCGCAGTCCCTGGGCCTGTTCGCCGGCGGTGCGGTGGGCGGCTGGCTGGCGCAATCCTGGGGCGAGTCCTCGGTGTTTGTCGTCGGAACGGCGCTTTGCGCGTTATGGCTGTTGGCGGCCCGGGCAATGAACCCGCCGGGCGGGCTGGAGAAGCGCGATTTCGCGCTGGCTCCCGGTGCTGATCCGCAGGCCGTGCGCGAGCGGCTGGTGCGCGTGCGCGGCGTGCGCAAGGCGGAGCTGTTGCCCGCCGAGGGCATCGCGCGGCTCACCGTCACTCGCGGTATGCTGGACGAGCAGGCCGTGCTCGATTGCCTGGGCGCGGACCCGGTGGCGGGCGCGGCGCAGGCAGGGCAGCAGGCGGCATCGGCTTGAAGCAGGCGGGAAGGGCGGCGCGGCCCGGCCGGCCCGCAGTGCAGTACGGCCCGCGCGGCGGGCAAAACAGCGGCATTCGAGACACATTCGGGGGAAGGATCCAACCATGGCATCAGTGAACAAGGTCATCATCGTCGGCAACCTGGGTCGCGACCCGGAAACGCGCTACAGCCCCGACGGCGGCGCGATCACCAACGTGTCGATCGCCACCACCGACACGTGGAAGGACAAGGCCAGCGGCGAGAAGCAGGAGCGCACCGAGTGGCACCGCGTGGTGTTCTTCAACCGCCTGGGCGAGATCGCCGGCGAGTACCTGAAGAAGGGCTCGCAGGTCTACGTGGAGGGCGCGCTGCGCACCCGCAAGTGGACCGACAAGGAAGGCGTCGAGAAATTCACCACCGAGATCGTCGCCGACCGCATGCAGATGCTGGGCGGGCGCGCCGGCATGGGTGACGGCGGCGGACGCGGCGAAGGCGGCGGCGGGCGCGAGGCGCGCGAGCCTTCGGGCATGGGCGGCGGCGAAGGCCGCGCCCCGGCCAAGAAGCCGGCCGGCAAGTTCGAGGAAATGGACGACGACATCCCGTTCTGAGCGGCCAGGCGCGGCACGTGCCGCGCCAACGCTTACGTTTTCTTGTAATTGACGCTTATATGCATATGCCTTAGCGTTCTGTGGACGCGACGGCGGCGCGGATGTCCATGCCCCGCAGCGCGTCCGGATGGAGGAGCGCGATGTGCGGTGGGCAGGATTCCCTTTTCTTGACTCGGTGCCGGCAGTGAACCATGGCCGCTGAGCGCGGCGCCCCGGGCCGGGTGGTCCGCGCGCCGGAGAACTTCCTCGCGCCCGGCGACATCGCAGCGGTCCAATCCGGCCGCCGCGACGTGCTGCGAAGCGGCCTGCTGGCCGCGGTGGCGGCCCTGGCCGGCGGCTCCGGGGCAGCGCGGGCGCAGGCCCCCGCCGGCGACCCCGCCATCCTCGAGCTGCCGATGCACAGCAAGGCCCCCGGCCAGCCGGTCGCCTCGCGCGCCTACGGCCTGCCCTCGGAACACGAAGCCAACCTGCAGCGCCGCGAGAGCCCCGGCCTGACGCGCACCAGCATTTCCTCGGTGTCCTTCGCCCCGCTCCAGGGCTTCTTCGGGATCATCACGCCCAGCGGCCTGCACTTCGAGCGCCACCACCAGGGCTGGTGGGACATCAACCCGGCGCAGCACCGGCTGATGGTGATGGGCATGGTGAAGCGGCCCAGGGTCTACACGCTGGATGACCTGATGCGCCTGCCGGCGGTGTCGCGCATGCATTTCATCGAGTGCGGCGCCAACACCGGCATGGAGTGGGGCAACGTGGCCGTGCCGACGGTGCAGTACACGCACGGCATGCTGTCGTGCTGCGAGTTCACCGGCGTGCCGCTGTCGGTGCTGCTGGATGACTGCGGCTTCGACCGCAAGGCTGGCCGCTTCGTGCTGGCCGAAGGCGCGGACGGCTCGGGCCTGACGCGCACCATCTCGATGGAGCGCGCGCTCGACGACGTGCTGGTGGCCTGGGGCATGAACGGCGAGATGCTGCGTCCCGAGAACGGCTATCCGCTGCGCCTGGTGGTGCCGGGTGTGCAGGGCGTGTCCTGGGTGAAGTGGCTGCGCCGGCTGGAAGTGGGCGACAAGCCCTGGGACACGCGCGAGGAGACGCTGCACTACGTGGACCTGATGCCCGACGGCATGCAGCGCCAGTACACCTCCATCCAGGAGGCCAAGTCGGTGATCACCACGCCCTCGGGCGGACAGACCCTCATTGGCCGCGGCCACTACAACGTGTCCGGCCTGGCCTGGTCCGGGCGCGGGCGCGTGAAGAAGGTGGACGTGTCCTTCGACGGCGGGCGCAACTGGCGGCCGGCGCGGCTGGAGAACCCGGTGCTGCCCAAGTGCCTGACGCGCTTCAACATCGGCTGGGTGTGGGATGGCAGCCCGGCGATCCTGCAAAGCCGCGTGACCGACGACACCGGCTACGTGCAGCCCAAGCTCGCGCAGTTGCGCGCTGTGCGCGGCACGCGCTCGATCTACCACAACAACGCGATCCAGTCGTGGCGCGTCGCCGGCGATGGCGAGGTGGGCAATGTCCAGATCAAATGAACTGGCCCAGTCGAGAGGGGGAATGAAGCCCCCCCTCAGACCCCCCTGCGCCTTCGCTCCGCGGTATCGCCCCTTCGCTGGGCTTGGCGCGAGGGCGTTTGCTGCGGTGGCGGTGATGCTGTCGTTGCTGGCCGGCACGCCTGTGCTGGCGCAGGAGCGCTATCCCGGCGTGGGGCGGGCGGCCACGGCGGCGGAGATCGCCGCGTGGGACATCGACGTGCGCGGGGACTTCCGCGGATTGCCCAAGGGCTCGGGCAGCGTGAAGCTGGGCGAGGAAGTGTGGGAAGCCAAGTGCGCGTCCTGCCACGGCAGCTTCGGCGAGTCCAACACCACCTTCCCGCCCATCATCGGCGGCACCAAGCCGGCCGACGTCGAGCGCGGGCGCGTGGCCTCGCTGCTCCGACCGGACGAGCAGCGCACCACGATGATGAAGCTCTCGCGCGTGTCGGCGCTGTGGGACTACATCAACCGCGCCATGCCCTTCAACGCCTCCAAGACCCTCACGGTCGCCGAGGTGTACGCGGCCACGGCCTACATCCTGCACATGGCCGACCTGGTGCCGGCCGACTTCACGCTGTCGGACGCCAACATCGCGGAAGTCCAGAAGCGCCTGCCCAACCGGGACGGCCTCAAGCCGCATCCCGGCCTCTGGAACGTGCGCGGGGCGCCGGACGTGCGCAACACGCGCTGCATGCGCGACTGCGGCCCGGAACCGGTGGTGGCGTCCGAGATCCCGCCCGGCCATCGCGGCGCGCACGGGGAACTCGCCGAGCAGCAGCGTCCCCACGGCCCGGTGCGCGGCACCGCGGTCGCATCGGCGCGGACCGCGACCGCGTTGCGCGTGGCGGGCGCGGACGAACTGGCCAAGAAGTACGCCTGCGTCGCCTGCCATGCCGCCAGCGCGCGCATGGTCGGACCGGCCTGGCGCGAGATCGCAGACAAGTACCGCAACGACTCGGTCGCCGAGGTGCGGCTCGCGGCCAAGGTGCGCGCCGGGGGCGCGGGTATCTGGGGCTCGGTACCCATGCCCCCGCATCCGGGCCTGCCGGAAGCCGAGATGCAGCAGATGCTGCGCTGGATACTGGCGGGGGCGAAGTGATAGGCGACCCGTGGCGCGGCGCAGGGACCCTGGGGGATGCCGTTTCCGGGTCTGCAGTAGAATCGGTTTTGCAGCCAAATCAGCCATTTAGGAGGCGCAATGGATAGCAATCGTCGTGCAGCACTCAAGTCGGCCGGATCGTTCGGCGCGCTCGGCCTGGCGATAGCCGCCGGCCTCATGAAGCCCGGCCAGGCGCTCGCGCAGCAGGGCGCGTGGAACAAGGCCGCCTTCGACACCAAGACCCTCGCGGAAGCGGTCAAGGCCATGGGCGGCGCCACCCCGGTGGAAAGCAAGGAGGTGCAGTTCGTCTCGCCCACCCCGGACATCGCCGAGAACGGCGCCGTGGTGCCGGTCGCGGTGCAGTCCAACCTGCCCAAGACCGAGACCATCGCCATCCTGGTGGAGAAGAACCCCAACATCCTGGCCGGGCGTTTCAACGTCACCGACTCGCTCGACCCCTTCATGTCCACCCGCGTGAAGATGGGCCAGACCTCGGATGTCTACGCGCTGGTGAAGGCCGACGGCAAGTGGTACTTCGCCAAGAAGGAAATCAAGGTCACCCTGGGCGGCTGCGGCGGCTGAGCGCCACCGCACTCCTGCCCCCAAACCTTCCAAGGAGAATCCACATGGCAGATCCGATGCGCATACGCGCCACCATGGCCGGTGACAAGGTCGAAGTCCGCGTCCTGATGGCCCACGAGATGGAAACCGGGCAGCGCAAGGATGCGAAGGGCGAGCTCATCCCCGCCTGGTTCATCCAGAACGTCAGCGCCGTGCACAACGGCCGCACCGTGATGTCGGCCGAATGGGGCCCGGCGGTGTCCAAGAACCCGTTCCTGCACTTCCGCTTCAAGGGCGCCAAGGCCGGGGAGAAGCTGAGCATCACCTGGACAGACAACAAGGGCGACAAGCGCACCGACGAGGCCACCATCAACTGAGCGGTACCGTCCACGACAAGAGCGGCCCCGCACCGCGGAGGCCGCCTGCATCGCAGCCAGGAGGAGACACATGATGGACATCGCACGATTGGGCGGGCGCATCGGCTCGGGCATCGCAGGCATCGCATTGGCGGCGGCGGGGTTCTTCGCCGCGCCGGTACTGGCGCAGCAGGACGACACGGTCCGCGCCATCGAGAAGTACCGCGAGGGCCTGCAGGACGGCAATCCGGCCGAGCTCTGGGAGGCGCGCGGCGAGGAGATGTGGAAGCAGCCGCGCGGCCCGAAGAAGGTGTCCTTCGAGCGCTGCGACCTGGGCAAGGGACCGGGCGTGGTCAAGGGCGCCTACGCCGAGCTGCCGAAGTACTTCGCCGATGCCGACCGGGTGATGGACCTGGAGACGCGCCTGGTGCATTGCATGGTCACCCAGCAGGGCTACACGCCGGCCGAGGCGAAGCGCCGCCCCTTCGGCAACGGCAACGCGAACCGGTCCGACATGGAGGCGCTGGTGGCCTACGTCACGACCGAGTCCAAGGGCGCGAGGATGAACGTGTCCATCCGCCATCCCAAGGAGGCCGAGGCCTTCAAGGTGGGCGAGAAGGTGTTCTTCTATCGCGGCGGCCCGCACGACTTCGCCTGCGCCACCTGCCACGGCGAGACCGGCAAGCGCATCCGCCTGCAGGACCTGCCCAACCTGACCGACCAGAAGGACGCGCAGCGCGCCTACACCACCTGGCCCGCCTACCGCGTGTCGCAAGGCGAGATGCGCAGCTTCCAGTGGCGCCTGTACGACTGCTTCCGCCAGCAGCGCTTCCCGGAACTCGAGTTCACCTCCGAGCTCTCGGTCGCGCTCACCATGTTCCTGGCCCGGAACGCCAACGGCGGCGTGTTCAACGCGCCCGCCATCAAGCGCTAGGAGGCGGCATGAATACCCTCACGAAAGCCTCCCTCGCGTGCCTGACCGTGGCGCTCGCCGCCGGCTGCGCCACCAGCATGATCTCCGACGAGCAGGCGTCCAGCCGCGCCAGCGAGCTGATGAAGGCCGGGTTCAAGGAGAACGGCCAGGCCAAGCTCGACCGCCTGGACCAGGACCTCGCGCAGGCCGAGTGCAGCAAGCTGCGCCCGGGCATGACGCTGGACAAGGACATTGCCGCGAGGATCGAGCAGACGAACCTCGCCGCGATCACGTACCCGGCGAAGATGATCGGCGACTGGCGCCAGGGCGAGCGCATCGCCCAGTCGGGCGTGGGCAAGCAGTTCTCGGACAACCCCAGCCAGCCGGCCGGCGGCAACTGCTACGCGTGCCACCAGATGACGCCGCAGGAGATTTCGTTCGGCACCATCGGCCCGTCGCTGCGCAACTTCGGCAAGCTGCGCGGCACGAGCGATGCGATCCAGCGCTACACCTTCGGCAAGATCCACAACGCCGAGGCCTATTCCGCCTGCAGCCTGATGCCGCGCTTCGGCCACAACCAGATCCTCACGCAGGAACAGATCACGCACCTGGTGGCGCTGCTGCTCGATCCGGATTCGCCGGTCAACAAGTAAGCGCCCGCCGTGTCGCTGCCCCGCCGGGAGTTCCTCAGGCTGCTCGCGCTGGCCTCCGCGGCGGGCCTGCCCCTGCAGTCGCGCGCCGCGTCCCGGACTGCCGACGCCGACGCCTCGTTCTACGACCTGCCGCGCTTCGGCAACGTCAGCCTGCTGCACTTCACCGATTGCCACGCGCAGCTGATGCCGGTGCGCTTCCGCGAGCCGAACGTCAACCTCGGCGTGGGCGCGGGCCGCAACCGCCCGCCGCACCTGGTCGGTGAGGCGCTGCTGCGCGAGTTCCGGCTGCGCCCCGGCACGCGCGCGGCCCACGCCCTCACCTACCTCGGCTTCGAGCGCGCCTCGCGCCGCTACGGCAAGGTCGGCGGCTTCGCGCACCTGGCCACGCTGGTGAAGAAACTGCGCGCCGAGCGCCCGGCCAGCCTGCTGCTGGACGGGGGCGACACGCTGCAGGGCTCGGCCACCGCGCTGTGGAGCCGCGGCCAGGACATGGTGGACGCGGTGCGCCTGCTGGGCGTGGACCTGATGACCGGCCACTGGGAATTCACCTACGGCCAGGACCGGGTCAAGGAAGTGGTGGAGAAGGGCCTGGGCCGCGTCGAGTTCCTCGCGCAGAACGTCAAGACCAACGACTTCGGCGACCCGGTGTTCAAGGCCTGGACCATGCGCGAGGTCGGCGGCGTGCCGGTCGCGGTCATCGGCCAGGCCTTCCCGTACACGCCCATCGCCAACCCGCGGTGGATGGTGCCGGACTGGAGTTTCGGCATCGAGGAGGAGCGCATCCAGTCCATCGCCGACGAGGCGCGCGCCAAGGGCGCGCAGCTGGTGGTGCTGCTGTCGCACAACGGCATGGACGTGGACCTGAAGCTCGCCTCGCGCGTGTCCGGCATCGACGCCATCCTCGGCGGGCACACGCACGACGGCATGCCCGGCGCGATCGAGGTCGCCAACCCGCGCGGGCGCACCCTGGTCACCAATGCGGGATCCAACGGCAAGTTCCTCGGCGTGCTCGACCTCGACGTCAAGGGCGGGCGCCTCGCCGACTACCGCTACCGCCTGCTGCCGGTGTTCTCGCGCCTGCTGCCGGCGGACCCGGAGATGGCGGCGCTGATCGAGCGCCACCGCGCGCCGCACCGCGCGAAGCTGGAGGAGAAGCTCGCGACCTGCGATGGCCTGCTGTACCGGCGCGGCAACTTCAACGGCAGTTTCGACCAGTTGCTGCTGGACGCGCTGATGGAAGTGCGCGGCGCGCAGGTCGCCTTTTCCCCCGGTTTCCGCTGGGGCACCAGCCTGCTGCCGGGCGAGTCCATCACCTTCGAGCACCTGATGGACCAGACCGCGATCACCTATCCCTCGACCACGCTCACCGACATGAGCGGGGAGACCATCAAGACCGTGCTCGAGGACGTCGCCGACAACCTGTTCAACCCCGACCCGTACTACCAGCAGGGCGGGGACATGGTGCGCGTGGGCGGCCTGACCTACGCGATCGAGCCGGGCGCGAAGGCCGGCTCGCGTATCAGCGACATGCGCCTGGCCGGCGTGCCGATCGAGGCCGGCAAGGCCTACAAGGTGGCGGGCTGGGCGCCGGTGGCCGAGGGCGCCAAGGGCGAGCCGGTCTGGGACGTGGTCGCGCCCTGGCTGCGCGCGAAGAAGCGCCTGGCCGCGCCCAGGCTCAACACGCCGCGCCTGATCGGCGTC
Source organism: uncultured Pseudomonadota bacterium (assembly GCA_903909415.1). The sequence continues at coordinate 9,510 of CAIVVS010000152.1, forward strand.
GGCGACAACCGGGGAATCGCATGAACAGCCGAACCAGCGGTCGAATCAGCGGTCGAAAAAGCGTCAGAACAAGCGCCCGAGCCGCCATCGCCGCGATCGGCATGCTGCTCGCGACGGCAGCCTCCGCGCAGGAAGGCACCTATGCGCTGCGCCAGCTCACGCCGGAGGCCGCGCTCAAGGCGACGCAGGCCGCGCTCGCGCATTGCCGCGGGCAGGGCTGGCAGGCCGCAGTCGCGGTGGTGGACCGTGGCGGCCTGGTGCAGGCGCTGCTGCGCGACCGGTTCGCGGGCGCGCACACCGTGGACACGGCGATCAACAAGGCATGGACCGCGGTGAGCTTCCGCACGCCCACCACCGAACTCGCCGCGGAGACCCAGCCGGGCCGCCCTTCCTCGGGCATACGCAGCCTGCCGCGCGTGGTCGCGGTCGGCGGCGGCCTGGTGATCGACGCCGCCGGCAGCGTGCTCGGTGCGATCGGCGTGTCCGGCGCGCCCGGTGGCGCCAACGACGATGACTGCGCCCGCGCGGGCATCGCCGCGATCCGCGACCAGATCGACTTCTGAGCCGCGTGGCGGCCCTGCGCATGCGCGTGTTTTCCGGCATGCCCCTGCGCGCGCTCCTGCTGGCGCTGGTATTCGCGCCAATGGGTACCTTGACCGGCGCGGCGCTGGCCGCCGAGCCCGCGACCATCGCCATCACCCCGGTGCGCGTCGGCCCGCACAGCTGGTACGTGCAGGGGCGCTCGGGCATGGTGTCCGAGGCCAACCAGGGCTACAACGCCAATGCCGGCTTCGTGGTCACGCGCGAGGGCGTGGTGGTGTTCGACGTGCTCGGCACCCCGCCGCTGGGCGAGGCCTACCTGAAGGCGATACGCCGCATCACCGCCAAGCCGGTGAAGCTGGTGGTCATCAGCCATTACCACGCGGACCATTTCTACGGGCTGGCGGCGTTCCGCCGCGCCGGCGCGCGCATCTGGGCGCACCGCGCGGCCCAGGCCTACCTCGCCTCGGAGGCGCCGGCCGCGCGCCTGGCCGAACGCTGCACCTCGCTCGCCCGCTGGGTGGATTGCGCCACGCCGGTGGTCGCGCCCGACCGCTACCTGGACGGCGACGAGCACTTCCGCCTGGGCGGGCTGGACTTCCTGGTGCAGCACGTGGGGCCGGCGCACACGCCCGAGGACCTGATGCTCACCGTGCGCCAGGATGGCGTGGCGTTCGTGGGGGACCTGATCTTCGCCGGGCGTGTGCCCTTCGTGGGGGATGCCGACAGCCGCTCTTGGCTGGGCGCGATCGACAAGCTGCTGGCCTCGCGCCCGCGCGTGCTGGTCACCGGGCACGGCCGGCATTCGGACAAGCCCGGGCAGGACCTGCTGGTGACGCGCGAGTACCTGCTCTACCTGCGCGATGCGATGGGTGCGGCGGTGCGCGACTTCGTGCCCTTCGAGGAAGCGTTCGCGAAGACCGACTGGTCGCGCTTCTCGCACCTGCCCGCCTTTGCCGCCGCGAACCGCATCAATGCCTTCGGCACCTACATCCGCATGGAGCAGGAGTCGCTGGCCGCGCCGAAATGAACAAGGCCCCGCGGGCCGGCATGAACCGGCGCGCGGGGCCCGTGTGGGCTGGAAGGCTTACTGCGGCTTGATGCCGGCGGCCTTGACCAGCGCCTGGTTGGACGCGGTCTCGTCGCGCACGTAGGCATCGAACTGCTCGGGCGTGAGCGGCATGGGCTCGGCGCCCAGCTTGAGCAGGCGTTCCTTCACGTCGGGAGACTGCATCGCCTTCACCGTCTCCTGGTAGATCCTGTTGACGATGTCGCGCGGCGTCTTCGCCGGGGCGAACATGCCCACCCAGAACGTGTAGTCCGAGTTCGGCACGCCGGCCTCGATGGTGGTGGGCAGGTCCGGCAGCACCGCCGAGCGCCGCGGCGTGCCCACGGCCAGCGCCTGCAGCTTGCCTTCCTTGACCTGCGGCAGCGCCGAGACCACCGGCGAGAAGTACATGTCCACGCGGCCGGTCATCACCTCGGTCTGGGCCTCGGGCGTGCCCTTGAACGGGATGTGCTCGCCGGTGAAGCCCGCGCCCAGGCGGAAGCGCTCGGCGTTCAGGTGCGTCGCGCTGCCCAGGCCGGCGGAGGCGTAGTTGACCTTGCCCGGATTGGCCTTGGCGTAGGCGACCAGGTCGCGCACCGACTTGAAGCTCTTGGACGGCGAGACCACCAGCACGTTGGGCAGCGCGCCCAGCGGGGTGATGGCGGCCAGATCCTTGATCGGGTCGAAGGACAGGTTCTGGTAGGTCCAGGTGACCACGGTGTGCGAGGACGAGTTCACCAGCAGTGTGTAGCCGTCCGGGTCGGCCTTGGCGACCAGGCCCGCGCCGATGGTGCTGCCGGCGCCGGGGCGGTTCTCCACCACCACGGTCTGGCCCATGTTCGCGCCCAGCCTGTCGGTGATGGCGCGCGCGGTGATGTCGGTGCCGCTGCCGGGCGTGAACGGCACCACCACGCGGATGGACTTCGCCGGATAGGCCTGGGCCTGGACTGCGGCGGGCAGCGCCGCGAAAGCGGACACGATCGCCGCCGCAATGATTGCGCGTTGGTTCATTTGCACTCCTCCTCGTTTGTGTTCTTCCGCGGCCGGCCTGCATGCCGGTCCGCCTGACTTGATCCGCCGCCCGGCCTGTCAGCCGAACAACTCGACGGTCCGCTGGTACTCGCTGGGCGGAATACCGAGATTCTGTCGGAAAAACCGCGTGAAGTGCTGCGGCTCGGAAAATCCCAGTCCGCCGGCCACCTCGGTGATCGCCACGCCGTCCTGCACCAGCCGTCCGAACGCGGTCTCCATGCGCAGTGCGTTCAGGTAGACCGCCGGGGACACAGCGGTGCAGGCTCGGAACAGGTGGAAGAAATGCGGCCTCGACAGGCCGCAGCTGCGCGCAACCGCGTCGAAGGACAGCCCCGCGCCCGGGTCCTGCCGCATCAGCTGCAGCGCGCGGTTCACGCGCGGGTCCGACAGGCGCCGGAGGTTGGCACGGCGTATCGCCTCGCGCTCGCGCCATGCGGAAAATTCATGCACCACCGACATCGCCAGCTCGCCCAGCGCTGCTTCCCAGCGTTCGCCGGCGCGCCCGTCCGTGCGCCTGTCCGTGAACTGTTCGCCCGGCACGTGGCCGCCGGGGCGCCCATCCTCCAGCATGCCCCCGACCAGCCGGTCGGCGAGCAGGCGCACGTGCGGCGGGATCGCGACGCAGGCCTCGGGGAAAAAGCCCTGCAGGCCGGCCACCGCCAGTTGCGGGTCCAGGGCCTCCAGCCAGGCCGGCTCGATGTACATCACCAGCACCGCCGAGCTGCCCGCGGTGCCGTGGTGGACCTTGGAATGCGGTTCCCAGGCGTTCACCAGGACCATGCTGTCGCGCGTCAGCGGCACGCGCTGGCCGCGTACCTCGAAGCTGGTGTCCGCGCCGCTCGCCTTGATCAGCACGTGGCATTGCGGATGCGCGTGCGTCACCAGGTCCTTGTCCGAGTCCAGCAGCGCGACCCGGCCGAAGCCGCCTTGGCAGAGTCTCAGCGCACAGGTCACGGGGAGGAAGTGGGAGGGTGGGGCAGGGTCGGCGGGGTGGCGCGCACTGCCGGCGTCCGGCGCGCTGTATCAAGCGGCGGATTTTCCTCTATTTTTGCCCTGTTGCACTCAATAATCAGACTCCCGGGTAGGCGCGGGGCCAGTATCGCGGCTTCGCGGCTTGCCTGTGCCGCGCCTGTGGCCGGACAATCAGCCTTTCCCCAGCAAGTGCAAGGCAAGCAACGTGAAGCCAGCCCCGTTCGAATACGCGCGCGCCGCCTCCGCGGCCGACGCCGTCGCCCTGCTCGCCGAGCACGGCTCCGACGCCAAGCTGATCGCAGGTGGCCAGAGCCTGGTGCCGATGATGGCGATGCGCCTGGTGCGCCCGAGCTTCCTGGTCGACATCCGCCAGGCCGCCGAGCTGCGCGCGGTGCGCATCGAGGCGACCGAGGCGGTGGTCGGCGCCTGCGTGCGCCAGTGCGACGCGCTGGCCGATACCGCGCTGTGCGCCGCGCTGCCGCTGCTGGAACCGGCGATCCGCTGGATCGGCCACCTGCAGACGCGCAACCGCGGCACCGTCGGCGGCAGCATCGCGCACGCCGACCCCTGCGCCGAGCTGCCGCTGCTGGCCGCGATGCTGGAGGCGAAACTGGTGCTGCGCGGCAAGGCCGGGCAGTCCGTGGTCGCGGCGGCGGACTTCTTCACCGGCCCGATGTCCACCGCGCTGGAGCCCGACCAGTGCATGACCGAGGTGCGCCTGCCGCTTTGGAAAGAGGGCAGGGTTGGCGCGGCCTTCGACGAGGTCAGCATCCGCCACGGCGACTTCGCCATCGTGTCGGCGGCGGCGCAGGTCGCGCTGGACGCCTCGGGCCAATGCCTCCGCGCGGCGATCGGTTCCGGCGGCGCGGGGCCCGTGCCCATGGCCTTCCCGGCGATCGCGGCGCAACTGGCGGGGACGAAGCTGGAGGACGCGGCGCTGGATGCGGCCGCCGACGCGGTGTCGCGTGCGGTGGAGCCGGGCGCCGACCTGCATGGCAGCGTGGCGTACCGGCGGCACCTCGCGAGGGTGCTGACGGCCAGGGTGTTGCGAAGCGCGCGTGCGAACGCGCAGGCTGGGAGCAAGTGATGGCTGAACGCGAGTACGACATCGAACTGACGGTCAACGGGCGCGCCCTGCGCGGCCGCGCCAATGCGCGCCGCTCGCTGGTGGACTTCCTGCGCGAGGACCTGGGACTCACCGGCACCCACGTGGGCTGCGAACACGGCATCTGCGGCGCCTGCTCGGTGCTGCTGGATGGTGAGCCGGTGCGCTCCTGCCTGGTGTTCGCCGTGTCCGCCTCCGGCAGCGCGGTCACCACGGTCGAGGGACTGTGCAAGCCGGATGGCTTCATGGGCGTGCTGCAGGACAGCTTCTGCGAGACCCACGGCCTGCAGTGCGGCTACTGCACGCCCGGCATGCTCATCGCCGCGCACGGCCTGCTGTCGAAGGAAAAGTCGCCCGACGAGGCCACCATTCGCGATGCGATCGGCGGGAACCTGTGCCGCTGCACCGGCTACCAGCAGATCGTGCAGGCGGTGCAGCTCGCCGCGCGCCGCATCCAGGCCGGGGAGTCCTGACATGGCCGACCACGGTTCCGGTTCGCGCTCGAAGGAATACGACCGCTTCAAGTACATCGGCACGCACCGGCGCGCCAAGGAGCACCCGCGCTTCGTCACCGGGCGCGGCCGCTACGCCGCCGACATCGCGATCCCGGGCCTGAAGCACATCGCGCTGGTCGCCAGTCCCCACCCCAGCGCGAAGATCACGGCGATCCACACCGCGGCGGCGCTGGCCATGCCCGGCGTGCACTACGTGCTGTCCGGCGAGGAACTGTGCCGCGAGACCGACGCGATGCTGCCCGGCGTGGACGCGCCCTCGGTCAAGCGCTGGCCGATGGCCAACGGCGTGGTGCGCTATGCCGGCGAATGGGTGGCGGCGGTGGTCGCCGACAGCCGCGCGCTGGCCGAGGACGCCGCCGAGGCGGTGGAGGTCGAATACGAGCTCACCGACCACGTGGTCGATCCCGAGCGGGCGGCCACCGACGGTTCGCCGCTGGTGCACCCGCTGCACAAGAGCAACGTGCTCTACCACCGCAAGTACGTATGGGGCCCGGTCGAGGAAGACTTCAAGGCGGCGAAGCACAGCCTGTCGTTCCGCGCGCGCTGGGCGCGCAGCGCCACCGTGCCGATCGAGACCTTCGTGGTGTCGGCGCGCTGGGACCCGGCGATGGAACTGCTGGACGTGTGGGCCTCGATCCAGATGCCCAAGTTCCCCGACCAGACCGCCAAGGCGCTGCGCCTGCCGGGCAACGCGGTGCGGGTGCACTTCGACGTGGACGTGGGCGGCAGCTACGGCGTCAAGCGCGGCCTCAAGCACACCATCCTGGTCGGCTACCTGGCGCGCAGGCTGCGCGTGCCGGTGCGCCTGATCGAGGACCGGCTGGAGAACATGCGCGGCGGGGACATGCAGGGCCCGGACCGGATCTTCGACATGGAGGTCGGGTTCGACGACGACGGCACGGTGCGCGCGCTGCGGATCCGCGCGCTGGACGACGTCGGCGCCTATGCCGGGCGCTCGCCGCTGCAGCTGGGCAAACCGGTGGGCGCGATCTGCGGCCCGTACCGCATCCGCAGCGTCGAGTACGAACCCATCTCGGTGATGACCAACAAGACGCCGCAGGAAGCGGTGCGCGGCTTCGGCCAGGCGCCGACCAACTATGCGCTGGAGCTGGCGATGGACCGCGTGGCGCGCGCGCTGGGCATGGACCGCATCGAGCTGCGCCGCCGCAACCTGATCCGCAAGGACGAGTTCCCCTACCTCATCCCCAGCGGCAGCACCTACGACTCGGGCGACTACCACGCGGTGCTGGACAAGGCGCTCGCCGCCGGCGGCTACGACGAACTGGTGAAGCGCCGCGACGCGGCGCGCGCCGCCGGCAAGCTGGCCGGCATCGGCCTGTCGACCTGCCTGGAGCCCAGCGGCGGCAACTCGTCCTTCGAGCCGCTGTTCAACCCGAAGAACGAGACCACCACCTGGATGGACTCCTGCCTGGTGCGCGTGGACCTGTCGGGCTCGATCACCGGCGTGATGAATACCTCGACCTCGGGACAGGGCCACGAGACCCTGGTGTCCACGGTGCTGGGTGAGGTGCTGGAGCGCGACCCGGCGGGCATCCGCGTGGTGCATGCGGACTCGCTGAACGCGCTGCCGTCCAACAGCCCGGTGGGCAGCCGCATGGCCATCATGCTCGGCGGCGCGGCGGCCGGCGCGGCGCAGCGCATCCGCGACCACCTGATGACCATCGCGGCCAAGAACCTCGGCGTGCCGGAGGGCGAGCTCGCGTATGCCGGCGGCACGGTGTCGGTGAAGGCCGACCCGGCCAGGAAGCTCAGCTGGGACCAGCTGGTCGAGATCGCGCACCGCAAGTTCCACCAGATGCCCGAGGGCATGGAGCCGGGCCTGCAGGCCAAGTTCGTGTGGGAAGTGCCCACCGGCGGCGGCCTGCCCACGCCCGACGGGCGCATCCAGATGTACCCGTGCTTTTCCTTCGAGAGCCACCTGGTCTATGTCGAGATCGACCGCGACACCGCCAAGCCCTCGATCCAGCGCTACGCGGTCGGCCACGACTGCGGCGTGATGATCAGCCCGGACATCGTGCACGGCATGACCTACGGCGGCGTGGCGCACGGCATCGGCGCGGCGCTGTACGAGAAGTTCGTGTTCTCCGACGAAGGCCAGCTGCTGTCGGGCACCTTCATGGATTACCTGATCCCGAGCGCGCTGGAAGTGCCGCACGTGGACATCGTCGACCACTGCACGCCCTCGCCGCTGACCGTGTTCGGCCAGAAGGGCTCGGGCGAGGCGGGCTACCTCGGCGGGCCGGCCGCCATCGGTTGCGCGATCAACGACGCGCTCGCGCCGCTGGGCGTGGCGATCGACGAGTTGCCGATGAAGCCGCTGGCGCTGTGGGAAGCCATCGGCAGGTCTGGGAAGGTGAAGTAAAAACATAATAAAAACAGCCACTTATGCTGTTTTTGGCAGATTTCTGGAGGAGCAGGCCATGAACATGATCCGATCCCGCGTTGTCCGGTTCGCAACGCTGTCCGTGATGGCAGCCACGTTCGTCGCCGCCGGCCTGCACACGCCGCAGGCGCAGGCACAGGCCGGCAGGTACCCGGACCGTCCGATCCGGCTGGTGGTGCCGTTCGCGCCCGGCGGCGAGACCGACCTGATCGGCCGGCTGTGGGCGCTCAAGGTCCAGCCGCACCTGGGCGGCAGCATCGTGGTCGAGAACAAGGCCGGCGCGGGCGGGGCCATCGGCAGCACCGAGGTCGCGCGCGCCAAACCCGACGGCTACACGCTGCTCTCCGGCCAGACCACCACGCACGTGATCAACGCGATCGCGCTGGCCAAGCCGCCGTACGACGCGCAGAAGGACTTCATCCCGATCGGCCTGGTGAGCACCACGCCCACCTCCATCCTGGTCCATCCCTCCGTGCCCGTCACCAACCTGCGCGAGCTCGCGGCCTGGGTGAAGACCCAGCCCAAGGCCTCGTACGGTTCGGCCGGCTCGGGCACCATCACCAACCTCACCGGCGAGCTGTTCAAGCTGCAGGCCGGCACGCCCGACGTGCAGCACATCCCCTACAAGGGGGCGGGCCCCGGCATCCAGGACCTGATCGCCGGCCACCTGCTGATGTTCACGCCCATCATGAGCTCGTCCATCCTCGCGCACCACCGCGCCGGCAAGCTGCGCATCCTCGCGGTCAACAGCCCGGCGCGCCTGCGCGCGGCGCCGGACATCCCGACCTCCGCCGAGGGCGGCATGCCGGCGATCCAGGTGGTGGTGTTCAACGCGATCTTCGCGCCGGCCGGCACGCCGCCGGCGGTGGTCGATGCCCTGCACCAGGCCACGGTCAAGGCCAAGGCGGAGGACTCGCTGCGGCGCGACCTGGAGAACGCGGGCGCCGAGATGGTGGCGGACTCCGGACCCGACAAGGCGGCAGCCTTCATCCGCGACGAGATCGCGCGCTGGACGCCGGTCATCAAGGCGAGCGGCTTCAAGCTCGACTGAACCGGCAGCAAACAACCGAATCAAGGCAATCAGGAGCAGGCAATGGGCACCAAGGGCAGGGCAGCACCGGCGAAGAAGAAGCCGGCCAATGTGGCGAAGGTGGCGAAGGTGGCGAAGGTGACGAAGGCAGCCAGGCCGGCGAAGCCGGCCAAGGCCGGCAAGTCCGCCCCGGCGGCGAAGTCCGGTCGCGCCTACCCGGACCTGCACGACCACCTCGAGACGCTGAAGAAGCGCGGCCTGCTCAAGGTCATCGACCGCCCGATCGACAAGGACTCGGAACTGCACCCGCTGGTGCGCTGGCAGTTCGTGGGCGGCATGGCCGAGCACGAGCGCAAGGCCTTCCTGTTCACCAACATCGTCGACGGCCTGGGCCGCAAGTACGACATCCCGGTGGTGGTGGGGGCGCTCGCCGCCAACCGCGCCATCTACAGCGCCGGCATGGGCGCGCCGGTGGAGAAGATCCAGGCGCGCTGGGACAAGGCGATCGCCAACCCGATCAAGCCGCGCGTGGTGAAGAACGCCGCCTGCCAGGAAGTGGTGCACATGGGCGCCGACCTCAAGGGGAAGATGAAGGGCCTGGACCGCCTGCCCATCCCGATCTCCACGCCCGGCTTCGACAGCACGCCCACGCTGACCGCGACCAACGTGATCACCAAGGACCCCGAGAGCGGCGTGCAGAACATGGGCACCTACCGCTGCGCGCTCAAGGCCTCCGACCGGCTGGTGGTGCGCATGGCCACGCGCGTGGGCGGCGCCGGCGGCTACCTCCACTACCAGAAGCACCAGAAGCGCGGCGACAGGACCATGCCCTGCGCCATCGTGCTGGGCTGCCCGCCCTACGTCGCCTTCATGGGCCCGCAGAAGCTGCCGATCGGCGTGGACGAGTTCGACGTGGCAGGGGGCCTGGCCGGCGCGCCGATCAACATGGTGCGCGCCAAGACCGTGGACCTGATGGTGCCGGCCGAGGCCGAGGTGGTGATCGAGGGCCTGATCGACACCGAATGGCTGGAGCCCGAGGCGCCGTTCGGCGAGTCGCACGGCCACGTGGCGCTGGAGGAGTTCAACATGCCGATGAAGGTCACGGCGATCACGCACCGCAAGGCGCCGGTGATCCCGTCCTACATCAGCCAGGTCGCGCCCAGCGAGTCCAGCGTGATCAAGCGCGTGGCCTACGAGCCGCTGTTCCTCGCGCACCTGCGCGACGCGCTCGGCATACGCGGCGTCACCAGGGTGTCGCTGCACGAGCCGCTGACCGGCCTGCTGCGCGTCACGGTGGTCACCGTGGCCAAGGGCACGCCCACCACCGAGATCTGGCGCGCGCTCTACGGCGCGGCCTACTTCAAGGGCGACTGCGGCAAGATCTGCATCGCGGTCAACGAGGACATCGACCCGGACAACGCCGACGCGCTGTTCTGGGCCATGGCCTACCGCATGAACCCGGTGGAGGACGTGCAGTCGCTGGCGCACCGCGGCCAGGGCCACGGCCCCAAGCGCGAGGCGGACGACGACGAGGACTCCACGCTGCTGATGGACGCCACCATGAAGAGCGGGATGCCGCCGCTGGCCCTGCCCAAGCGCGAGTTCATGGAGCGCGCGAAGGTGATCTGGGAGGAAATGGGCATGCCGCCGCTGCGCCCGCAGCCGCCGTGGTTCGGATACTCGCTGGGCGACTGGATGCCGCAGTGGGACGAGGCCGCGGCGCGCGCGGTGGCCGGAAAGTACCTGGAGAACGGGCGCATCAGCCTGGGCCAGCAGAAAAAGGGCATCAAGCCGGAAACCAAATTCCGCCCGGAATGAGGGCGGCGGTCACAGCGGGTCGGGAGGAGACAAGCATGGGCAAGCATCGTTCGACGCGACTGGCGGTTGCGCTGGCTGCAGCCGCGGCCACCCTGGCCGGCATCGCCACCCTCGCGCCGGGCACGGCTGCGGCGCAGGCCTGGCCGAGCAAGCCGGTGCGCATCGTGGTGCCGGCCAGCGCCGGCGGCGCGACCGACGTGGTGGCGCGCATCCTGTCGCCGCGGCTGGGCGACATCCTCGGCCAGCAGTTCATCGTCGAGAACAAGGCGGGCGCCGGCGGCGTGATCGGCGCGCAGCAGGTGGCGCAGGCCGCGCCCGACGGCAACACGCTGCTGATGTCCTTCGACACCTTCACCATCAACGGCTTCCTGTTCAAGGCCGTGCCGGACCCGCTGCGCGACTTCGTGCCGGTGATGCAGGTGTGCCGCTTCCCGCAGGTGCTGCTGGCGCATCCCAGCCTGGGCGTGAAGTCGGTGAAGGAGTTCGTCGCGCTGGCCAAGGCCCGTGGCGCGCAGCTGAACTTCGGCTCGGCCGGCCCGGCCTCGTCCAGCCGCCTCGCCTACGAACTGTTCAAGGACACCGCCGGCATCGAGACGGTGCCGGTGCACTACAAGGGCGGCGGCCCTGCGATCCAGGACCTGATCGCCGGCCAGGTGCAGGTGATGCTGGTCCAGGGCAGCGGCACCATCCAGCAGAGCGTCAAGGCCGGCAAGCTGGTCGCGCTGGCGGTCAGCACCGCCCAGCCTTCGCCGCTGCAGCCGGGCCTGCCGACCATCGCCGAGACCTATCCCGGCTTCGAGTCCCAGTCCTGGGTCGGGCTGGTCGCCACCGGCGGCACGCCGCGGCCGGTGGTCGACAGGTTGAACGCGACCATCGTGAAGATCGTCGCCGAGCCCGGCATGAAGGACAGGTTCGAGCAGCAGGGCGCGGAGATCGTCGCCGGCTCGCCCGAGGCGCTGACCACGCTGATGCGCGCCGAGCAGCTGAAGTGGGGCCGCATCATCCGCGAGAAGAAGATTTCCGTCGACTGAGTTTCGGTCGACAGATCGGTTGACCGAGCGGCCCGCTAGCGGCCGCCACCAGGGAGAAGGCAGCATGGCAACGAGCAGCAAGAAGCAGGCGCCCGCGAAGCGGGTCGCGGCGAAGAAGGCCGTGACCGGGAAGGCGCCGTCGTCCGCGCGCATCATCGTCAACAAGGGCGAACCGCCGCGCCAGTACGCCGACCTGCACGACCACCTGCGCGAGCTGGACCGCAAGGGCCTGCTGGTGACCGTGGACCGGCCGATCAACAAGGACACGGAGATGCACCCGCTGGTGCGCTGGCAGTTCCGCGGCGGCATCGCCGAGAAGGACCGCAAGGCCTTCCTGTTCACCAACGTGCACGACAGCAAGGGCCGCCAGTTCGACATCCCGGTGGTGGTGGGCGCGCTGGCCGCGAGCCGCGAGATCTACGGCACCGGCATGGGCGTGGACCTGGCGAAGATCAACGAGACCTGGACGCGCGCGATCGCCAACCCGATCAAGCCGAAGGAAGTGAAGAAGGCCCCGTGCCACGACATCGTGGTCACCGGGCGCGACCTCGACCGGCCCGGCAAGGGCATGGACGGCATCCCGGTGCCGATCTCCACGCCCGGCTGGGACAACGGCCCCTACACCACGCTGTCGCAGTACATCACGCGCGATCCCGAGACCGGCGTGCCCAACATGGGCATCTACCGCGGCCAGGTGAAGGCGCAGCGGCGCCTGGGCATGAACCCCTCGCTGGAACTGCGCCCCGGCATCTACGTGCACTGGGAAAAGGCCAAGGCCATGGGCAGGAAGCTGCCCGCCGCGGTGATCCTGGGCGCGCCGCCCTGCGTGGCCTTCACCTCGGCGCAGAAGCTGCCCGAGAACCTGGACGAACTCTGGGTGGCGGGGGGCCTGGCCGGCTCGCCGATCAACGTGGTGCGCGCCAAGACCGTGGACCTGATGGTGCCGGCCGAGGCCGAGGTGGTGATCGAGGGCTACATCGACACCGAGTGGCTGGAGCCCGAGGCGCCGTTCGGCGAGTCGCACGGCCACGTGAACCTGCAGGAGTTCAACGCCTTCATGGAGATCACGGCGATCACCCGCCGCAAGGACGCGATCCTCACGTCCATCATCTCCCAGGTCACGCCCAGCGAATCCAGCCTGATCAAGCGCGTGGCCCTCGAACCGGTGTTCCTGAACCACCTGAAGAGCGCCATGGGCATCCAGGGCGTGAGGAAGGTGACCATGCACGAGCCGCTCACCAACCTGCGCAAGGTGCTGGTGGTGACGGTGGACCGCAAGACGCCGCCCACCGAGGTGTGGCGCGCGCTGTACGGCGCGGCCTCGCTGCTGCGCGCCGGCGGCAAGTACGTGATCGCGGTCAACGAGGACATCGACCCGGACAACGCCGATGCGCTGCTGTGGGCCATGTCCTACCGCGCCAACGTCGCGCTGGACATCCAGATCCTCGGCCACCGCGACCCCGGCCATGGCCCGCGCAGCAAGCGCAACGGCGGCGAGGACGCGTCCCTGCTGATCGACGCCACGCTGAAGGACAACTTCCCGCCGATCGCGCTGCCCAAGCGCGAGTTCATGGAGAACGCGAAGAAGATCTGGGAGGAACTCGGCCTGCCCGAACTCAAGCCGCAGTCGCCCTGGTTCGGCTATTCGCTGGGCGAGTGGTCCGAGGAGTTCGACCGTTATGCCGAGCGCGCCGTGGCCGGGGACTACTTCAAGACCGGCGAGGAGATCGCCAAGCGCCGGCGCAACGACGTGAAGATGAACACCGAGGCGCGCGACGTGGACGAGTCCCGGCCGATGGCGCGTTCCCCGGCGAAGAAGGCCGCCGCGCCGAAAAAGGGCCGCTGACCGCGTTCCCGGCCCGTCCCGCCCCGGCGGGCGGGTCGGCGGCCGGCCGCTACGGGCCCCCGGGCGATGCCGTTTGCCGCTCGCCCCCTTGAATCCCCACCGGATTCCCCCATATTTTCAAGGCTCTCCGGGGGTGTCTCGGGTATAATTTCGGGTTTTGCGCCGCAGCAGGGCCACGGCAGGGCCGCGCGGTGGATTCAACGGAGGTTCTCATGCCGATCTACGAATATCGTTGCTCGTCGTGCGGGTTCCAGAAGGAATTCCTCCAGAAGATGAGCGATCCGCTGCTGACGGTGTGCCCGTCGTGCAGCAAGGAGACCTTTTCCAAGATGGTCACGGCCGCCGGTTTCCAGCTCAAGGGCTCGGGCTGGTACGTCACCGACTTCCGCAACAATGGCGAGAAGGCCAGCGGCAAGGCGGGCGGCGTGAGCGCGGCGGCCGGCGCCGAGGGCGGGGCGGAGGGGAGTTCCGAGGCCAAGTCCGGAGGCAAGGCCGCCGAGGGCAAGTCCGCCGATGCCGGCGCCGCGAAGGCCGATTCGGCCCCCGCCGCCGCGCCTGCTGCCTCGTCCGGGTCCTCGTCCAGCCCCGCATCCGCGCCCGCGGCCAGCAGCACCCCGTCCACCCCCTGAGCTTCCCGTTTCCGAACGGCGCCGGCATACATCCATGAAGAAGTACCTGATTACCGGCCTGCTGATCTGGATCCCCCTGGTCATCACCCTGTGGGTGCTGAACCTCATCGTCTCGACGATGGACCAGACGCTGACCCTGCTGCCGCCCGAGCTGCAGCCGCGCTACCACATCCCCGGTCTGGGGATGCTGCTCACCATCGTGGTCGTGGTCGCGACCGGCGTGGCCACCTCCAACTTCGTCGGCCAGAAGCTGCTGCGCGTCTGGGAAGGCATCCTCGGGCGCATCCCTGTGGTGAAGTCCATCTACAGCGGCGTCAAGCAGGTCAGCGACACGGTGTTCGCGCCCTCGGGCCAGGCGTTCCGCAAGGCGCTGCTGGTGCAGTACCCGCGCGAGGGTTCGTGGACCATCGCCTTCCAGACCGGCCAGCCCGGCGGCGACGTGGTCAACCACCTGCGCGGCGAGTACGTCAGCCTGTACGTGCCGACCACCCCCAACCCGACTTCCGGATTCTTCCTGATGATGCCGCGATCGGAAGTGATCGAACTGGACATGAGCGTGGACGAGGCGCTGCGCTACGTCGTGTCCATGGGCGTGGTGTCACCGCAGCCGGTCAACCCCGGCGGCAACAGCGGCAAATAACAGAAAACCCAGGATTCCCATGCGCACCCACTACTGCGGTCAGGTCAATGCCACCCACGTCGACGAGACGGTCACGCTGTTCGGCTGGGTCAACACCCGCCGCGACCACGGCGGGGTGATCTTCATCGACCTGCGCGACCGCGAGGGCATCGTGCAGGTGGTGTGCAACCCGTCCAGGAAGGACGTGTTCGCCGCCGCCGAGCGCGTGCGCGGCGAGTACGTGATCCGCGCCACCGGCAAGGTGGTGCGGCGCGACCCGGGGCTGGTGAACCCCAAGATCCCCACCGGCGAGATCGAGGTGGTGTGCGAGGAGCTGGAAGTGCTGAACGCCGCGCTCACCCCGCCGTTCCAGCTGGACGACACCAACCTGTCGGAGAACGTGCGCCTGCAGCACCGCGTGATCGACCTGCGCCGTCCGCAGATGCAGAAGAACCTGATGCTGCGCTACAAGGTGGCGATGGCGGTGCGCCGCAGCCTGGACGCGCAGGGCTTCGTCGACATCGAGACGCCGATGCTCACCAAGTCCACGCCCGAGGGCGCGCGCGACTTCCTGGTGCCCTCGCGCATCCACGACGGCGAGTTCTACGCGCTGCCGCAGTCGCCGCAGCTGTTCAAGCAGCTGCTGATGATGTCGGGCTTCGACCGCTACTACCAGGTCGTCAAGTGCTTCCGCGACGAGGACCTGCGCGCCGACCGCCAGCCCGAGTTCACGCAGATCGACTGCGAGACCTCGTTCCTGGGCGAAGTCGAGATCCGCGCCATCTTCGAGTCCATGGTGCGCGACGTGTTCCGCGAGACCTGCGGCGTGGAGCTCGAGTCGCCGTTCCCGGTGATGCCCTACGAGGAGGCGATGCGCGACTACGGCTCGGACAAGCCCGACCTGCGCGTGCGCCTGAAGCTCACCGAACTCACCGACGTGATGAAGAAGGTGGACTTCAAGGTGTTCTCCGGCCCGGCCAACGCCGCGGGCGGGCGCGTCGCCGGCCTGCTGGTCCCCGGCGGCGGCGAGCTGTCGCGCGGCGAGATCGACGCCTACACCACCTTCGTCGGCATCTACGGCGCCAAGGGCCTGGCCTGGATCAAGTTCAACGAGATCGCCAAGGGCCGCGAGGGCATGCAGTCGCCCATCGTCAAGAACCTGTCCGACGAGGCGCTGGCCGAGATCGTGCGCCGCGCCGGCGCGAAGGACGGCGACCTGATGTTCTTCGGCTCGGGCACCGCCAAGGTGGTGAACGACTCGCTGGGCGCGCTGCGCCAGAAGGTCGGCCACGAGAAGGGCCACGCCGACAAGGGCTGGCGCCCGCTGTGGGTGGTGGACTTCCCGATGTTCGAGTGGGACGGCGAGGAGAAGCGCTGGAACGCGATGCACCACCCGTTCACCGCGCCCAAGGACGGGCACGAGGACTACCTGGACAGCGACCCGGGCAAGGCCTACGCCAAGGCCTACGACATGGTGCTCAACGGCTGGGAGATGGGCGGCGGCTCGGTGCGTATCCACCGCGAGGAAGTGCAGTCCAAGGTGTTCCGCGCGCTCAACATCGGCGCGGAGGAAGCGCGCGCCAAGTTCGGCTTCCTGCTGGACGCGCTGCAGTACGGCGCCCCGCCCCACGGCGGCATCGCCTTCGGCCTGGACCGCATGGTCACGCTGATGACCGGCGCCGAGTCGATCCGCGACGTGATCGCCTTCCCCAAGACCCAGCGCGGCCAGTGCCTGCTCACCGAGGCCCCCTCGCCGGTGGACGAGAAGCAGCTGCGCGAGCTGCACATCCGCCTGCGCAACACCGACAAGGCGGTCTGATGGACGCAACCCTGGGCCGCCCGGCAGTGGTGCGTCCGGCGCGGCTGGCACCGCTGTTCTCCCCGCTGCTTGTCCCGTTCCTCGCCGCGCTGCTCGCCGTCCTCGCGCTGCTGTCCTGGGCCCCCGCGCACGCGCGCGAGCCCGCGATCACCGAGGTCCCGGTGGCGCAGCTGCCGCGCGAGGCGCGCGACACGCTCGCGCTGATCCGCGCCGGCGGTCCCTACCCGTACCGGCAGGACGACGGTGTGTTCGGCAACCGCGAGAAGCGCCTGCCGCCGGCCGCGCGCGGCCACTACCGCGAGTACACGGTGAAGACGCCTGGCTCGCGCGACCGCGGCGCGCGGCGCATCGTCGTCGCCGCCAGCGGCGAGCGTTACTACACCGACGACCACTACAACTCGTTCCGACGCATCAAGGAGTGACCCCATGGACCCCCTGGCCAGCGTACTGACCGATTCCGCCCGCGCGGGCGTGTACCACCTGAACCGCGAGCCGCGCGACGCCGCCGCGATCGCCGAGGCCGCGGGACTGGCCTGCGTGCGCATCGACATCGGCCACGCGCACGACAAGGCCGGCTTCATCGGCTACCTGGCCAAGGCGATGGCCTTCCCGCCCACCTTCGGCAACAACTGGGACGCGCTGGCCGATTCCCTCAAGGACCTCTCCTGGTTCCCCGGCGGTTCGTCGGGCAAGGGCTGGGTCGTGGTGCTGGAGAAGAG
This sequence comes from uncultured Pseudomonadota bacterium, assembly GCA_903909415.1. The sequence continues at coordinate 26,637 of CAIVVS010000152.1, forward strand.
CAAGCACTTCTGCGCCGCCCACCACCACGAGTTCGAGGAAGCCATGGACCTGATGGCCGAGGTGTCGGCGTCCTGGAAGGGCGACGGCAAGGCGTTCTGGACGCTCGTCGGCGGCCCCGAGGGCTGGCACTCGGGCTTCCCGGAGCTGCCGGCGGCCTGAGCGGCCCGGGCAGGAAGCTTCGCGGGAACCCGGTACGCGGGCACGGCCTTGGAGCAAGTCCGCCCCCACAAGATCCCGCGCTCGGTGCTGGTGGTGATCCACACCCCGGCGCTGCAGGTGCTGATGATGGAGCGCACCAGCTGGCCGGGCTTCTGGCAATCGGTCACCGGCAGCCTGGACGCCGAGGACGAGCCGCTGCGCGACTGCGCGCTGCGCGAGGTGCGCGAGGAAACCGGCATCGACGCCGCGGCGCACCGGCTGGCGGACTGGGGCATCGAGAACGAGTTCGAGATCTTCGCGAAGAACCGCGCGCGCTACGCCCCCGGCGTGACCCACAACCGCGAGCATGTGTTCGGCCTGACCGTGCCGGAGGGCACGCTGGTGGTGAACGACCCGCGCGAGCACCTGCGCCACGAGTGGCTGCACTGGCGCGAGGCGGCGGAGCGCACCATTTCGTGGAGCAACCGCGACGCCATCCTGATGCTCCCCGAGCGCCTGGGCGTCCGCTGAGCCCGGGGCGATCGCCCCCGGCGCTCGCCGGACATCCGCGGCGCCGGCCCGTGCCGCCGGGCGCGTAGAATCGAAGATGTGAATCCGGCTGGTTTCCCCGTCCTTCGGCGTTCCTTCCCCGTCCTGCTCGCCGCCATGGCGTGGCTGGTCGCCGCGCCGGCGCCGGCCCAGGAAGTCGAGTTCGGCGCGGAGCGCGACGGCGAGTACATCTCGGTCTGGGCGCGCACCGAGCTGCCGGTGGACGCGAGGGCCGCCTTCGCCGTGCTCACCGACTACGAACGCCTGGCCGAGTTCATCCCGGACCTGAAGAGCTCGCGCGTGCTGTCGCGCGACGGCGCCACCGTGGTGGTGGAGCAAAAGGGCGAGTACGGCGTGCTGTTCTTCCGCCAGGCGATCGACCTGCGGCTGGTGGTCACCGAGGAGCCGCCGCTGCGGGTGAGTTCGCGCTCCAGCGGCGGTTCGCTGGAGAATTACACCGGCAGCTACGAGCTGCGCGTGCTGCCGCCCGCCCCGGCTGGGATGCAGGGAACGGGGCCGGCCGGCCCGCGCACCCGCATCGACTACCGCGGGCGCTTCATCCCCGCCTTCGACCTGCCGCCGGTGGTGGGCATGATGGCGGTGCGCGAGTCGCTGCGCCTGCATTTCGGCGCGATGGCGCGCGAGATCGTCCGCCGCGCCGGGGTGCAGTTGCGCCCGCCCGGCGCAGACCTGCCCTGGTAGGGGCCGCCTTGCAGCTGCGCATCGCCACCTACAACATCCACAAGGGCTTCTCGCACTTCAACCGCCGCATGGTGGTGCACGACCTGCGCCGCACGCTGCGCGCGATCGGCGCGGACCTGGTGTTCCTGCAGGAAGTGCACGGCCGCAACGAGCGCCACGCCGGGCGCTTCCACGACTGGCCGGACGAGCCGCAGTACGAGTTCCTCGCCGACGAGGCCTGGCCCGACTTCGCCTACGGGCGCAACGCGGTGTACGACCACGGCGACCACGGCAATGCGATCCTGTCGCGCTACCCGATCACCAGCGTGGTGAACCAGGACGTCTCGGGCCACCGCTTCGAGCGCCGCGGCCTGCTCCACTGCGAGATCGCCCTGCCCGGCGCTGACGGGGCCCCGGGCCGGTCCCTGCACTGCATGTGCGTGCACCTGGCGCTGGGCGAGCGCGGCCGGCGCGTGCAGACCGGCGCGCTGATCGAGCGCATACGCGCCGAAGTCCCCGACGGCGCGCCGCTGATCGTCGCGGGCGACTTCAACGACTGGCGCAACCGCGTCAGCGGGCGCCTCACCAGCGAACTGGGCCTCACCGAGGCGTTCCGCGACAGCCGCGGCCGGCCGGCGCGCAGTTTCCCCAGCTTCATGCCGCTGCTGCGCCTGGACCGCATCTACCTGCGCGGCTTCGACGTGGACCATGCCGAGGTGCACCACGGGCTGCCCTGGTCGCGCATGTCCGACCACGCGGCGCTGTCGGCGCAGATCAGGCTCACGCCCGGCGCGCGCTGATGCCGCCCCCGTACGTCGCCGGCAACCGCCTCACGCTGCTGCGCTCGGGGGAGGAGTATTTCCCCGCGCTGGAGCAGTCCATCCTCGCCGCGCGCGAGGAGGTCTACCTGGAGACCTACATCTTCGCCGGCGACGCCACCGGCGAGCGCATCGCCACGGCGCTCGCCACGGCGGCGCGCAGCGGCGTGCGCGTGCACCTGATCATCGACGGCTTCGGCGCGCAGGACCTGCCCGCGGAACTGCGCTCGCGCATGGAGCGCGCCGGGGTGCGCATCCTGGTATTCCGGCCCAACCTCTCGGTGCTGCGCTTCAAGCGCACCCGCCTGCGGCGCATGCACCGCAAGCTCGCCTGCATCGACGGCGGGGTCGGTTTCGTCGGTGGCATCAACGTGATCGATGACATGGACACGCCGCGCCAGGTGCCACCGCGGTTCGACTACGCGGTGCGCGTGCAGGGGCCGCTGGTGGCCGCGATCCATGCCGCGGCGGTGCACCTGTGGAGAACGGTGTCCTGGGCCAACCTGCGCCGGCGCGGGCGGCACCGCTCGGTGGTGTTCCACGAGCCGGCCCCCGCTGGCACGCAGCGCGCCGCGCTGCTGGTGCGCGACAACCTGCGCCACCGCGCCGACATCGAGCAGGCCTACCTGGACGCGATCGGCTCGGCCACCACCGAGATCGTCATCGCCAATGCCTACTTTTTCCCCGGGGTGCGCTTCCGCCACGCGCTGGTGGCGGCGGCCGCGCGCGGCGTGCGCGTCATCCTGCTGTTGCAGGGAAAGCCGGAGTACCTGCTGCTGCACTACGCCTCGCGCGCGCTGTACGGGCCGCTGCTGGAGGCGGGCGTCGAGATCCACGAGTACCACCGCAGCTTCCTGCACGCGAAGGTCGCGGTGATCGACGGCCACTGGGCGACGGTGGGCTCGTCCAACATCGACCCGTTCAGCCTGCTGCTGGCGCGCGAGGCCAACCTGGTCGCCGAGGACCGCGCCTTCGCCGCGGAACTGCGCGGCTCACTGCACCGGGCGCTGGAGGACGGCGCGCAGGTCGTGGTGCGCGGACGCTGGTTCAGCCAGCCGCGCTGGAAGCGCGTGCCGATCTGGATCGGCTACGGACTCGCGCGGTTGCTGATGGGCGTGTTCGGCTACGGGCACCATCACTGAGGGGCGCCGCCACCGGGGGCGCGGCGCGCGCTCAGGGCGGTCAGGGCGCGGCCTTGATGTTCCTCTCGCGGATCAGCCTGGACCAGACCTCGCGGTCCTTGAGGATCACCTCGATGAAGCCCTCGGGCGTGGTGGTCACCGACTCGTTGCCCAGTTCCGCCAGCTTGGCCTGCACGTCCGGCGCCTCGACCGCGCGCGCGACGTCGGCGGCCAGCCGGTCGACGATGGGCCGCGGCACCCCGGCCGGCCCGAAGATGCCGTACCACGCGCCGGTCTCGTAGCCGGGCAGGCCGCCTTCGGCGACCGTCGGGACGTCCGGGACCGCGCGCGAACGCTTGCGCCCGGTGGTCGCCAGCAGCACCAGCGCGCCCTGGCGCGCGTGGTTCACCGAGGGCGTGGGTAGCGGGTCGAACAGCAGCTGGATCTCGTTGGACAGCACGCCGGTGATGGACTGGCTGCCGCCCTTGTAGGGCACGTGCACGATGTCCACGCCGGCCATGGCCTTGAACAGCTCGCCCGAGAGGTGGTTCGACGTGCCTATGCCCGACGAACCGAAGTTCAGCTTGCCCGGCTGGGCGCGGGCCAATGCGATCAGCTCGGCGACGTTCTTCACCTTGAGCGAGGGATGCGCGATCAGCACGAAGGGCGAGTTCGCCATCAGCGTGACCGGGGTGAAGTCCTTGATGCCGTCGTACTTCGCCGCCGGCAGCAGCAGCGGGTTGAGCACGTGGGTGGTGATGGTGCCGAGTTCCAGCGTGTAGCCGTCGGGCGCGGCCGCCTTGACCGCCTCGGTGCCGACGATGCCGCTGCCGCCGGCGCGGTTCTCCACCACGGCCTGGCGGCCCCAGAGCTCCGTCAGCTTCGCCGCCAGCGTGCGCGCGAGGATGTCGCTCGCGCCGCCCGGCGCGTAGGGCGTGATGATCTTCACCGGGCGGTTCGGGTACTCTTGCCCGGTGGCGGCCGCCGGTATGGCGGCGAGTCCGGCCAAGGCGCAGGCAAGCAGGGATTTGGAGAAAGGAAGTCGTTCCATGGTCGTTTCCTCGGCATGCGCGGCGGCACCGCGACGTATCGGCCCAGTTTGCCAGCTTGCGTCGTGGGTGGGTAGGCATTCCGGGGGAGGGACATGAAGCCCGGGAGCGCCAACGCAGGCGGCGCCGGCGGCGGCATCAACGCGGTCGGCTGGTACTTCACCACGCTGCAGTTCCTGTTCGCGCTGTCGTGGACGGTGTACGTGATCTTCCTGCCGCCGCTGGCCGAGCGCGCCGGCATCGAGCGCTCGCAGATCATCTGGATCCTGATGGCCGACCAGGTGATCTTCGCGCTCATGGACGTGGCCATGGGCTCGGCCGCGGACCGCGTGGTGTCCGCCTACCACCGCTTCGCGCGCTGGCTGCTGTTGCTGTCGCTGGCGTCCTGCGCGGCCTTCCTGGTGCTGCCCTTCGCCACCGGCGGCGGGCCGGTGCTGTTCGTCGCGCTGATCTTCATCTGGTCGGCGACCTCGTCGGCGCTGCGCGCCCCGCCGCTGGTACTGATCGGGCGCTATGCGGCCATGCCGGCGCACGCCTGGCTGGCGGGGCTCACCGTGCTCGGGCTGGGGCTGTCCGGCGCGGTCTCGCCGTACATCGCGTTCCGCCTGCGCACCATCGATCCGGCCATCCCCTTCGTCGCCTGCAACCTGGCGCTGGCGGTGGTGACACTGGGCCTGACCTGGGCGGCGAAGCGCCTGGGCGAGGGCGCGCGGCCGGCGCCCACCGAAGGCGGCCTGGGCCTGCGCGCGCCGCTGGTGGCGGGATTCCTCGCGGCCGCGCTGCTTGCCGGCGCAGGCTTCCAGCTGCACACCTCGATCAACTCGGTGCCGCAGTACATGCGCTTCGCGGGGCAGGGCGAACTGGAGCACCTGTTGCCCTTGTTCTGGGTCGGTTTCAACGTCATGGTGCTGCCGGCCTGCGCGCTCGCGCGACGCGCCGGCGCGATCACGGTGATGGCGGGCGCGGGACTCGCGGGCGCGCTGGCGCTGGCGGTCGCCGCCTCGGCCGGCAGCCTGCCGGTGCTCATAGGCGCGCAGCTGGTGGCGGGCGCGGCCTGGTCCATCCTGCTGATGGGCGCGATCACGGCCGCCCTGGCGCTCGGCCATACCGGCAGCGAGGGACGCATCAACGGCAGCCTGTTCGCGTTGCTCGCGCTGGCTGCCTTCGCGCGCATGGGCATGGTCGCGGCGCAGTTGCCGGGGGACCCGGACATCGCGCCGCTGCTGCCCTGGGTGCCGGTGGCCGCGTGGGCAGCGGCGGGCGTGCTGCTTGCGGCGGTGTGGGCGGGCGCCCGCGCCACGGCGCGGGGTGCGCCGCGCGCGTCACTGGTGGGGGCGGCATGAACCGGACCCGTCGCGGGCCCCGATGCGGGCCGCGGGCGCGCACCCGGGTTGGCCGGGGCCGCGCCGCGACGGGCCGGCCGCCGGTCACCGGGGCCGAGCAAGTCATTGTGCAATGCAATCCCGCCGGTGTTGAACTTTCGACCCCAGGCCTCATCTTACTTTCCACTAGAAGGGGAGTAGCCAAGGGAGATTCCTTCCCGCCGCGTGGCCGTCAATACGGGATGTCATCCCCGGTCGCGCGGGTGCCGCTGGCCGCGTCGCGCAACAGCGCGGACGGCAAGGTGCACAGGCCAGACCTTCGTATCCGTCCCGGTGCCCGGCCTTCCGTGCCCGGGGCGGCTTTTGCGAAGGCCTTGTCGTTGATGTCCAAGTTGTCACTCATCGCGCAGTTCCGGCGTCGTGTCCTGCTGGCTGCGTTCTGCGCCCCCCTGTTCGGGGCCGTACCCGCCCAAGCCCAGGCACCATCCGCGACCCAGGCCGCCCCGCAGCCGGCACCCGAATTGCTGACGCTGGAGCGCGTGCTGGAACTGGCCGAGGCCAACAGTCCGCGGCTGCGCCTGGCGCTGGCCCAGTCCGAGTCCGCGCTCGCCTCGGTGGTGGTCGCGCGCCAGTACCCGAACCCGGAAGCCGAGATGTTCGCCGGCCGGGTGCGCGCGCGCATTCCCGGCGTGCCGGACGGCCCTGCCGGCTCCATCGGCATCGCGCAACCCGTGGACCTTCCGTCGATCCGCGAGCCGCGCATCCGCGCGGCCGAGGCCGGTGCCTCGTCCGGGCGCTTCGGGCTGGAGGACGCGCGCCTTGCGCTGCGCGCCGAGGTGCGCCACGCCTGGCTGGACCTGGTGCGGCGCCGCGCCGAGCTCAGCCTCTACCTCGACAACCAGTCGCTGCTGGAACAGATACGCGGTCGCATCGAGGCGCGCGTGA
>CAIVVS010000153.1 GCA_903909415.1 uncultured Pseudomonadota bacterium
CTTGGCCTTGGCCACCAGTTCGCAGCCGATGAGACCGTTGGCGCCCGCGCGGTTATCCACCACGATGGACTGCCCCAGCCCACTGGCCAGCCGCAGGCCGATCTCGCGCGCCAGCGCATCAGTTGACCCTCCAGCCGCCTGCGGGACCAGAAAGGTGATGCTCTTGTTGGGATAGTCGCTACCCTGAGCCCAAATGCTGGAAGGCACCGCGCCTGCCAAGCCAAATGCCAGTGCTGCGCTGGCTCTGCGTCTGCTCCCGTCCATGTTGTCTCCTTAAATGGTCTTTGTTGAAATGATGAGCGCTCAGGCCGGCGCAGCCTGCGGCTGTACTGTAGTCCGAGCCGTGGGCGCCAAGCGTTGGCGCAGCGCGTATTTGATGATACCGCCATGGCGCCAGTACTCCACCTCGGCGCGTGAATCCAAGCGTGCAGTTAGTGGAATATCCTGGCGCGTACCGTCTCTGCGGGTGATGGTGCAGCGCACCTGCATCTGCGTCGACAGCTCGCCTTCCAGGCCGGCGATGTCAAACACCTCCGAGCCGTCAAGCTTCAGCGTCTGTCGTGACGTACCCGGCTCGAACTCCAGCGGCAGAACGCCCATGCTGACGAGGTTCGAGCGGTGAATGCGTTCCAGAGACTCGGCGATCACCGCGCGCACGCCCAGCAGGTCCGTGCCCTTGGCCGCCCAGTCGCGCGAGGACCCTGCCCCGTATTCCTTGCCGGCGATCAAGACCACCGGTATCTCCTCGGCGCGGTAGCGCTCAGCCGCGTCGAATATCGACATCTGCGCGCCGTCCGGCTGGTACAGCGTAGAGCTGCCCTCAACGTTCGGTGTCATCTCATTTTTCAGACGCGTGTTGGCAAAAGTGCCGCGCACCATCACATCATGGTTGAGGCGGCGCGCGCCGTAGTTCACAAAGCCTGACGGTTGCACACCCAGAGACTGCAGGTACTGTCCCGCCGGCGTGTGGGCCGCGATGGTGCCAATCGGTGAGATGTGGTCGGTGGTCAACATGTCGCCGAAGATGCCCAGTACACGCGCGCCTTTAATGTCGCTTTTCTCCTCGGGATGCCGCGTCATCCCGACGAAATACGGCGGCCGCCGGATGAAGTGGCTGTCCGCGCGCCAGTCGAAAAGCTGTCCGCCTGAGGCCGACAGCGCGCGCCACTGCGGGGTGCCCTCTCGGATGGTGGCGTAGCGCGAGCGAAACATGGCGGGCGTGAGCGTGGCCGCTATGACGGCCTGGATCTCGGCATCGCTAGGCCATATGTCGCGCAGGTACACCGGCTGGCCATCCGCATCGCTGCCCAGCGGCTCGCTGGACAGATCGACGCGGATGCTGCCTGCTAGCGCGTAGGCCACCACCAGCGGCGGCGATGCCAGGAAATTAGCACGAACGTTACCGTGGATGCGGCCATCAAAGTTGCGGTTGCCTGAAAGCACGGCCACGGTTGCAAAGTCGCCCATGTCTATGGCCGCAGTGATGGGCTCGGGCAACGGACCGGAATTTCCCATGCAGCTCATGCAGCCGAAACCCACGATGTTGAAGCCCAGTTCATCCAGCGGCTGCTGCAGGCCGCTCTTGTCTAGGTAGTCGGCCACCACGCGCGAACCCGGCGACAGCGTGGACTTGACCCATGGTTTGCTGGACAGGCCGCGCTGGCGCGCATTACGGGCCAGCAAACCGGCGCCGATCAACAGCGCGGGATTGGACGTGTTGGTGCAGCTGGTAATGGCGGCGATGACGATGTCGCCATCGGCCAGCGCGTGCTCGATTCCGGCCACCGGAAGCCCGACCTTGCCGCTGTCGGGGAACGCCTTCGCGAAGGCCTGGGGCGCCTTCGCAAGTGACACGCGCGCGTCCGGCCTACTGGGTCCGGCAACGCAGGGCTCAACTTGGCGCAGGTCGAGCCCGATCACACGCTGATAGGCC
>CAIVVS010000154.1 GCA_903909415.1 uncultured Pseudomonadota bacterium
GCTCTGCCAGTTGATGATGGCATTGGGGCTGTTGGTGATGGTGAGCTGGCTGCCGCTGGTGGCGAAGCTGGCGCTGCCGGAGACGACGCTGGCGCCGCTGGGGTTGGCCAGCGCGGCCACCGAGCCCAGGCCGAAGCACGCGGCCACCGACACCGCCAGCAGCTTCGGGCGGATGACCGGGGCCAGGGTCGCCCGCGCGAGGGTCGCGCTTCGACCGGTGGCGGGGCGGGGCAGGAATCTGGGTCGGAGCATGGCTGTGCAGCCTCCACGCCGCACCGGGCCGGAAATGACCCGTGGATCGGCTAGGGAATTGTAGGCGCTTGTAGCGATATCGCTTGTGACCAATGTCACGCCGTCAGGGCAAAAGCGCCCGATTGGCGGCTTCCTCGGTCAAAAACTGTAGGAAGCAGAGAAATTCATGCGCCACGATCCCGGCTCGCGCGTCCCGGTCTCGTTGAGCACCTTGGCCAGGTCCATGCGCAGCGAGATGTTGCGTCCTTCGTTCAGGCGCAGGCCGATGCCGGCGCTGGACAGGCCGTTGTTGGCGCCGCGCACCGGCACCACGTCGTAGCCGCGGGCCATGTCGAAGAACGCCAGCGCGCGGGCGCGCCACGAACCGCCGAAGCGCGGCACGAGCTCCGAACCCCAGTCGGGCGTGTAGGCCTCGACCGAGAACCGGTGGCCGATGTCGTTGCCGCCCTCGCGCTCCAGGAAGCCGCGCACCGAATCCGCGCCGCCGACGCCGAACTGCTCGCCGGAGATCAGCTTGTCACGGGTGTACTGCGCGTTCGCGGCGGCGCGCAGCAGCCAGTCGCCCTCCAGCAGGCGGGTATAGCCGCCGCCGAGGCGCCAGACGTTGTACGCGGCGCGCGACCCGGCGCGCTGGGCGCTGAAGGCGTTCTGCCCGCCGTCGGCGCCGCCCGGCAGGTTCTGCGACAGCCCGGCGAACACGCTCAGGTCATGGCCCACCGGCGAATAGCGGCCGCTGTAGGTGACCGACACCGGCTTGGTTTCCACTTCCGGCACCAGGTTGTTGGCCGCGCCGACCAGCGACACGTTGCTGCGGAACGAACGGAAGTCATAGCCCACGGCGAGCTTGTGCTCGTAGGCGTCCATGCGCGGCAGGATCTGGGTATAGCGCACGCCGAAGATAGAGCCGCTGCCGCTGACGGTGAACAGGTTCTGCACCACCCCGGAGTTCGCGTCCGAGTAACCCGCCACCAGGTCGACCGCGCCGTTGATCGAATACAGCGGCATGCGGTAGCCGAGGCCGCCGATCAACACGTTCTTCATGTTGTCCGGCGAGGTGATCACCTGCGCGGTGAACACGTCGTCGCGGTTGCTCAGGTTGGAATTGACGTAGCCGATGCCCGCGCGGTGGTAGCCGGTGGAGGAGTTGCCGGAGTTGTCCACGAACACGGTGACCCGCGACGGGTCGTTGTCGGTCACCTTGACCACCACGTCGACCTTGCCGGGCTCGTCCGCCGCCTCGAGCGCGATGGAGGACTGCTTGGAGGGGTTCTCGTTGGCGAGCTGGATGTCGCGCGCGATCTCGCGGGAGTTCGGCGGCTGGCCCTCGCGCAGCGACGGCAGGCTGCCGCGCACGTTGGCCTGGTCGCTGAATTTCGCGCCGTCGATCTTCACTGCGCGGATGCGCGCCTCGATCACCTGCAAGCGCACCTGGCCGCTGCGCAGTTCCTGTTCGGGCACCAGCACGCGCACCGCGGTGAAACCACGCTGCTCGTACTCGGCCTGCAGCGCCTCCAGGGCTTGTTGCACCGCGCCGAAGTCCTTGCCGGCGCCCACATGGGGGGCCACCAGGCGGTCGACCACGTCGGTCGGCAGCAGGCTGTTGCCGTCTATGACGAAGCGCTGGATGGTGAAGGTGGGCGCGGCCGGTGGGGGCGCTACCTGCGACCAGGCCGGCGCCACGAATGCTGCTTGAACCAGCAGGCACGCGACGGCCACTGGCTTTTGTAACAGCCGGAATTCAAGAATTTTCACAGGGTTGCTTCGGTAGTGCCTGATTTAACAGCAGTTTTGCACATCTGCTTGTGCGCCGCAAGTGCCATAATCGCATGAGATGGATGCTGCCGCCAAAGACTATTGGGAGTCAATCGCCCGCGTCTGGTCGGACGACTGGCCGCGCCCGCCGCTGCAACCGGTAGCCGCGGACATCGCCGTGCTCGAACACTGGGCAGCCGGCGCCGCGCGGGGACCGGGCGGCGGGTTCGACGCCGTACTGCTGGGCGTGACCCGCCGGATCGCCGCCATGCGCTGGCCGGAGGGCACCCGGCTGCTGGCGGTGGATGGCGCTGCGGCCATGATCGAGCATGTCTGGCCCGGTGCCGGCGCGCCGCCGGGCGCACGTGCCGTGCAGGCCGGATGGGACAAGCTGCCTGCCGGGGACGCGTCCTGCGAGTTCGTGGCCTGCGACTGTCCCCATGCGGTACTCGGGACCTGGGAGCAGGCGCGCGCGGTGCACGCCGAGGTGCGCCGTGTACTGCGCCCGGGCGGGCTGTTCTGCATGCGCGCCTTCATCCGCGCCGATCCGCCCGATACCGTGGAGCAGCTCTTCGGGGAACTGTCGCGGGGCGCGGTGCGCAATCTGGATGCCTTCCGCTGGTTCGTGGCTGCGGCCCTTCAGGGCGATTCCCCCGACGGCGTGAGCTGGAACCGGGTCTGGCAGGCCTGGAACGAGCATGTCGCGGACGCCGGCGCGCTGGCGGCGGCGCATGGATGGACCGTCGCCGAGGTGGCGCAGATCGAGCGCTGGCGCGGCAAGGAAGTGCGCATGAGTTCGCCGTCCTGGGAGGACATCCTCGGGCTCGCCGCCGCAGGCGGCTTCGAGGTCATCGAGCGCGCGACCCCGCCGCATGAATTCGGCGCGCGCTTCCCGCTGGTGGCGATGCGCGCCCGCTGAGTTCCGCGCCTACCTGGGGAGGTAGCGGCCCAGGCCCGAAGCGAAATGGTCGATCACCGCGAGCGTCCCGGCACTGACCTTGTCCGGCAGGGTCGGCGTGCGGTTCGTATCCAGCAGGATCCACTGGTCGCCGTGGCGCACGTAGTCGAAGCGCCCGTAGTCGAATCCGAGGCGCGCGCGCCAGGCGCGCAGTTCCGGCGGCACCGGCACGTGCTCGCTGTCGATGAACGATCCCGCCTTGACGATGGGTTCGCGCGAGCGCCAGCGCAGGTTGCGCTCGCGGTCGCCCAGGAAGGTCCAGTTCCTCAGGAAGTAGTCCGTGCCTTCCTGCTCCGGCAGGAAGCGCTCGACCACCAGGCCGCGCATCGCCCATATCGCCTCCGGCACGGCCGCCAGCGCCGGGTACAGCACGTAGCCGCTCATCACCGGCGTGTCGGCGATGTCGCTTGCGACCCCGGCGTCCTTGGCGCGCTGGTGCAGTGCCTGTTCGGGGCGCCCGCCGGCATTCGTCGCGGTCTTGACGATCACCGGGCCAGCCCAGTTGCTGGTCCGGTCGAGCAGGTTCTGGCTGAAGCGCGTCTTGGAGACGTCGAACACCGCGCCGTTGACCACGCGCGGGTAGCGTCCGAGCAGCGGCAGGTAGCCCGCGGGAACCACGGTCAGGTCCACGTGCAGGATGGCGAGGTCGCCGGCGGGTGCGTCCTTCGGCCCGTAATGCACCAGCACGGTGTGGCCGGCCTTGCGCCAGGCGCCGGCGAGCGCATGGACCAGGTAGGGGATGCCGATGTCCTGCTGCATCCCGTGCTCGATGATGACGATGGTGGCCATGGCGTGGAAGCTGAAGGGCGGCGCCGCGCTAGCGCAGGAAGGCGTCCAGCCCGTCGGCAAGGTGCGCAATCGACGCGGACACCGCGGCGGTGACCTTGTCCGGAAACGTGGGCGTGCGGTTGATGTCCAGCAGCACCCACTCGTTGCCGTGGCGCACGTAGTCGAAGCGGCCGAAGTCGAATCCGAGGCGCGCTCGCCAGGCCCGCATCTCGTCGGGCACCGGCACCTCCTCGCGGTCGAGGAAGGCCTCCGCCTTGACGATGGGTTCCAGCGCGCGCCAGCGGCCGTTGAGCTCGCGGTCGCCGAGGAAGGACCAGGTGCGCAGGTAATAGCTCTCGCCCTCGCGCTCCGGCAGGAAGCGCTCGAACACCAGGCCGGGCATCGCCCACAGCGAGTCCGGCACGTCCGCAAGCCTGGGGTAGATCGGGTAGCCGCTCATCACCGGCGTATCCGCGACGTCGCTGGCCACGCCGGCGGCCAGCGCGCGCTGGTGCAGCGCCTGCTCGCCGCGCCCGCCCGCGTTGGCGGCGGTCTTCACGATGACCTCGCCGCGCCAGGGGCTGTCGCGCGCCAGCAGGTGCTGGCTGAAACGCGGCTTGCCCGTGTCCAGCACCGGGCCGTTGATCACACGGGGGTAGTGGCCCAGCAGGGGGAGGTAGCCGTCCGGCACGCGGGTGAGGTCCACGTGCAGGATGGCGAGGTCACCGGGCGGGGCCCGGTCGGGTCCGTGGTGCACCAGCACCTCGTGGCCGGTTTCACGCCAGCGCGCGGCCAGGGCGTGGGCCATGTACGGGATGCCGATGTCCCGCTGCATCAGGTGTTCGAGGATGACGATGGTGGCCATGCAGGGACGCGCGTGCGTTTCGTGTAGTCTGCCTGGAGGCGAATGTAGCCGGTTTTCGATGCGAGGACGCAGCCCCGTGACCCCGCCTGACCAGCGTGAACTGCTCGCGCGAAGCGCGCCGCTGGCCCTGCGCTGGGCGGATGAATGCTGCCGCCCCGACCCGCGCACCGGCGAGCGCTGCGACTGGAGCCACGGCCTGTGGCAGGTGCTCAGGCTGATGGACCTGGTGGTGTCGCCGCAGCGGCACGGTGATTTCTATCGCGCAGCCTTTGCCGGGGTCGAGGGAACGGGCGGCGCGCCGCCGCGCGTGCTGGTATCGGGCACCGCGGACTACGCAATGCCTGCGCTGGTGCTGGAGTGCTTCCGCGCGCGTGGCGTGGAACCCGGACTCACCGTGCTCGATCGCTGCGAGACGCCCGTCCGGCTGACGGATTGGTACGCGCGGCAGGCCGGCGCACGGGTGCAGGGCGTGGTGTCCGACATACTCGACTACGTCCCGGCGGGCGATGCCGCCGGCGGCTTCGACGCGATCTGCACCGATTCCTTCTTCGGGCGCTTTGCGCCCGCCGAGCGTCCTGCCCTGGTGGCGAAATGGGCCTCGCTGTTGCGCCCCGGCGGGCTGCTGGTCACGGTGAACGTGCTGCGCGCGGGCGGTGGCGCGTCGCCGGTCGGGTTCGACGCGGCGCAGGCGCTGGCTTTCCGCGAGTCGGTGTCGCAGCGCGCGTCGGCCCTCCCCTCAGGGCTGGATCTCCCGCCCGCAGAACTGGCGCGCCGCGCCACGGAGTACGCGCGCCATCATGGCAGCCATGCGATGGCATCGCTGGAAGAACTGCGCGCGCTGTTCGAAGGAGCGGGATTCGCGCTGCGGCGCCTGGAGCAGGTGCAGTCAGGGGACCCGTCCGCCCGGCCGACCGGGCCTTCGGTGCGCGGTCCGCGCCGCTACGCCCACGTCATCGCGATGCGCGCGTGACTCCGTGTGCCGCCGTGCCCGGGGCACCGGTGTTCGGCGTCAGCACGACCAGCATTGCGCTGGCCATCAGGCCGAGGATGATGCCGACGCCGATTTCCAGCGCGGCCCGTGACTTCGGGAAGGATCGCATGGTGGGTTTCCGGGTGGTGTGCCTGCGTGTTGGCCCGGTGTGCGCGCCGGCACGGCTTGACAGACGGCACCTTGCACCTGCCGATGCGCGAATTCCGTTCGCCAGCACACGGAGACGCGCGGTTGGCAGGACAATGATCGTCCCCGGGGCCGTCGCGTTCGACGGACATTGCTGAGTGAACGGATCGGACATGGGCAGGTACCTGGCTGGATACGCGGTGGTGCTGTTGGTGGTGCTGGTGCTGGACGTCCTCTGGATCGGCTTCATCGCCAAGCCGCTCTACGCCGCGGGCATCGGCCACCTGATGGCGGAGCGCCCCAACCTCGCCGCGGCGGCGGCGTTCTACCTGGTCTACCCGTTGGGGTTGATGGCGTTCGCGGTGTTGCCCGCCGGGATGCCGGTGGAATGGGGCCGGACGCTTGCTTCAGCGGCCCTGTTCGGCTTCATTGCCTATGCCACCTACGACCTGACCAACCTCGCGACCCTGCGTGACTGGCCGGTGGGATTGGCCTTGCTGGACATGGCCTGGGGAACGGGGATCAGCGTGGCCGCCTCGGCTGCGGGAAAGGCTGCACTGGCACGCTTGTTCGCAGCCTGAGCGGACCGGCTGATGGCGCCGTCGGACGCGAAAGCTCAGGCGACCGGGATCTCCGAGACGAAATCCTCGAACTTGCCACCCGCGCTGCGCGGCAGCGCATCCACGTAGGCGATACGCAGCGCCAGGCCGGCCGGCAGGCGCGACAGCAGATGGGCGCGCAGGCGCTGCTCCGTCGCCTCATCCAGGCGCGCCTCCACCACCAGCCGCAATTCGATGTCGGTGCGCGACACCTGCGCCAGCTGGTACTGGCGGAACGGTGCGATCGCGGCGATCGAGCGCGAGGACAGGGTCGGCCAGATGCGTTCGCCCGAGGGCGTGAGCAGCATGTTGCGCACCCGGCCCAGGATGCGGCTGACTACCGGCAGGCCGCGTCCGCAGGCGCAGGGCGGGCCGGCTTCGGCGCGGTCGCCGATGTCGTAGCGCACCAGCGGCGTGGCGAAGTTGTGCAGGGCGGTCACCACCACGCGCCCGGTCTCCCCCGGCGCGCACTCGCTGCCGTCATCGCGCAGCACCTCGACCAGCACGCCCTCGGATTGCACGTGGTAGTGGTCGTGGTCCGGGCACTGCAGCGCGATGTAGCCGACTTCGTCGGCCGAGTACATGTCGGTGACTGGCAGGTCCCAGGCCTCGCGGCACAGCGCGCGCTGCTCGTCGGACAGCGCCTCGCCGAAGGTGCGAAGTTCGCGCAGTCCCGGCAGGGCGCTGCGTTCGCGCATCGCCTCGCGGGCGAGTTCGGCCAGGTTCGACGGGTAGGTGAGCAGGTAGTCGGGTTGCTGCTCGCGCAGCCAGGCCAGTTGCCGCGCCGGGTCGGCACCGATGCGCATCAAGGCGACCGGCCCGGTGCGCGCCAGGCCGCGCGTGGCGCGTCCCCAGTTGTCCTCGATGCCGTCGCTCACGCCCTGGCGGATCGCCGCGAGCTTGCCCGACAGGTCGCGCCGGTGCCAGGCATGGTCGCGCAGCGCGAATGCGCGCCAGAACAGCGCGGTCAGCGCCGTCTTCTTCACCTTGACCGGAAAGCCGGTGGAGCCGGAGGTGCGCGACTCCCATTGCGCGCCGTGCTCGGGCGGCACGGCCGTGCTGTGCAGCGCTTCGTATCGGCCCTGCAGGTCCGCGCGGGTGAGCAGTGGCAGGGACCGCAGCGCCTCAAGCGGCGTTGCGGTGCCGCTTGAGGCGGCCGGCTGCCAGCGCTCTCGGTAGAACGGCACGGTGTCGCGTGCATGGCGCAGCAGCAGGCCGAGTTGCGCCTGCTGGCGTTCCCGCAAGGTGTCGGGCGGTAGCCACTGCGTCTGCTCCAGCTGGAACAGCAGCGCGAGCGCGGCGGTAGCATCCAGCTCGGGCAGGCCGGGCCAGGCCACGCCGGGCACGACACTGTCCACCCGCCAGGCGGCGGCTTCGCCGGTGCGCATCGCCGCTCAGCGGCCGGCGAGGTAGTGCAGCGGTCCGCCGCGGAAGGGCGCGAAGCCGGTGCCAAAGATCAGCCCCGCATCGGCGAGGTCGGCATCCGTGACGATGCCTTCCTCCACCACCTTCTTCGCCTCGGCCAGGTAGGGCGCGATCAGCTTCTCGGTGAGGGCCGCATCGCCGGCGGCGGCCTGGCCCTTCTGTGCCTTGCCGTCGGTCCAGGTGTAGAAGCCGCGTCCCGATTTCT
Source organism: uncultured Pseudomonadota bacterium (assembly GCA_903909415.1). The sequence continues at coordinate 7,942 of CAIVVS010000154.1, forward strand.
TGCCGAGGTGGCCGGCTTGCACCAGCGCGGCCAGCTTCGCCGGCACCGTGGCGCCTTCGCCGGCCAAGGCCTTGCCCGCGGCCATGCAGATGTCCAGGCCCACGGTGTCGGCCAGCTCGATCGGCCCCATCGGCATGCCGAAGGCGGTCATCGCGCGATCCAGGGTCTCCGGGGCAATACCCTCGTCCACCATGCGCAGGGCCTGGTTCAGGTAGGGGCCGAGCACCCGGTTGACGAGGAAGCCGGGCGCGTCCTTCACGTGCAGCGGCAGCTTGTCGATCTGGCGCGCGAAGGCCGCCGCCGCATCGGCGGTTTTCTTCGCCGTGCCCGCCCCCGAGACGATTTCCACCAGCTGCATCTGCGGCACCGGGTTGAAGAAGTGGATGCCGACCAGCCTCGACGGGTTGGCGAAGTTCGCCGCGATGTCCGCCAGCTTCAGGCTGGAAGTGTTGGTCGCGAGGATGGCGTCCGGGCGCACCAGCTGCTCCATGCGCGCGAACAGCGCGCGCTTGGCGTCCAGGTTCTCGAAGATCGCCTCGATCACCACGTCGGCATGGCGCGCGCCTTCGCCCGACACGTCGGGGATGAGCCGGTCGGTGGCGTCGCGTATGCGCGCCGGGTCGCGCAGCCGGCGCTTGAACAGCTCCGCGGAACGTTTCATCGCCGGCGCGAGCCGCTCGTCGGACTGGTCCTGCAGGGTCACGGTCAGGCCGCGCATCGCGCACACCGCCGCGATGTCCCCGCCCATCACGCCGGCGCCGATCACGTGCACATGCTTCGCGGTGAACGCCGAGGCCTTGCCCAGCGCCTTCATGCGCTCCTGCAGGAAGAAGATGCGGATCAGGTTCGCCGCAGTCGGGTTGGCCAGCAGCGCGCCGGGCGAGGCCGGGTCGCCTTCGGGGATGGCGAACGGGTTGCCGTCGAACTTCGACCAGGCGCGCAGGATGGCGAAGGGCGCCGGGTAGTGGTCGGGCCGGGCGCGCTTGCGAACCTGCTTTTCCGCCTGCGAGGCGACCAGGCCGCGCAGCATGGGCGCGTTCATCAGCCGGTCGAGCAGCGGGCGCTTCCTCGCGGGCGGCGGGTTCAGAGCAATCGAGCGCGCGGTGTTGAACTTGATGCGCGGCGGCACCGCCTCGGTGACCAGGCCGGCGCGTTTCGCGCGGCGCGCGTCCAGCGCGCGGCCGGTGAGCATCATGTCCAGCGCCTGTGGCGGCGAGACGAAGCGCGACAGCCGGTGCACGCCGCCCATCAGCGGCCAGATGCCCAGCATCACCTCGGGCAGGGCCATGCGCGTGCCGGGCTGGTCCACCGCGACGCGGTAACGGCAGGCCAGCGCGAGTTCCAGCCCGCCGCCCATGCAGAACCCGTCGATCAGCGCGACCGTGGGGAAGGGCAGGGCTTCCAGCTTGTTGAACGGGTCCCAGCCGCGCCGGATCATGGCGGCGGCCTGCGCGCCGGTCTTCACCTCGAGGAACTCCTCGATGTCGGCCCCGGCGATGAAGCCCGATTCCTTGCCGGAGCGGATGATGAGCGCGCGCGGCTTGGCGGCACTGACTTCGTCGAGCGCGCGGTCGAATTCTTCCAGCGCCTCGGTGGACAGGGTGTTGGTCGCGCTGCCGGCCTTGTCGAACACCAGCCAGGCGATGCGGTCGGCATCGGTCTCGATGCGCCAGTGCTTGTATTGGGTGGGCATGTTGTGATTCCCAGGCGGTTCAGGAAAAAGTCACTGGATTCCCGCTTTCGCGGGAATGACGGAGCGTTGCATTCCACGAAGTACTGTCATTCCCGCGAAAGCGGGAATCCAGCGTCGTTGGCGTGCGCTCAGAGAATGGAGTCATACAGGTCGTTCCAGTACGGGTTTGTCTTCTCGATCAACTCGATCTTCCACTGGCGGTTCCATTTCTTGATCTGCTTCTCGCGTGTTATCGCCACCGTGATGTCATCACACATTTCGTACCAGACCAGCACATGCACTCCGTACTTGCCGGTGAATCCTTCAGCCAGGCCATTCCGGTGTTCCCAGACGCGCTTCACCAGGTCGCTGGTCACACCCACGTACAAGGTGCCGTTTCGATCGCCCGCAAGGATGTAGACGCATGCGCTCAAGGGGCGGCCTACAGCGCCTCCACCAGCATCGCCCCGCCCAGCCCGCCGCCGATGCAGATCGACGCGATGCCGCGCTGCTTCTTCTCCCGGTGCAGCACGTGCAGCAGGTGCAGCACGATGCGCGTGCCCGAGGCGCCGACCGGATGGCCGAGCGCGATCGCGCCGCCGTCCACGTTCAGCTTGGCCGGATCCAGTTCGCCCATCGCGCCGTCCAGTCCGAGTTCGTCGCGGCAGTAGGCCGCATCCTTCCAGGCCGCCAGGCACCCCAGCACCTGCGCGGCGAAGGCCTCGTTGATTTCCCAGTGGTCCAGGTCGTTCAGGCCCAGGCCGTGGCGCTTGAGGATGGGCGTGGCGGCGTGCACCGGTCCGAGGCCCATCTGCGCCGGGTCCAGGCCGGCCCATTGCGTGTCCAGGATGCGGCCGATGGGCTTGAGGCCGTGGCGCTTCACCGCCTCTTCCGTGGCCAGCACCGTCCACACCGCGCCGTCGGTGATCTGCGAGGAGTTGCCGGCGGTGACGTTGCCGTACTTGCGGTCGAAGAAGGGCTTGAGCTTGGCGAGGTTGTCCGCGGTGGAGTCCTCGCGCACGCCGTCGTCGTCGCGGTACAGCTTGCCGCGCGCGTCGTAGAGGGGCGCGACCTCGGCGTGCAGGCCGTCGTGCGGCTCGTGGAAGCGCCCGGCCTTCTGCGCGGCGATCACCCTGGCGTGGCTGGCGGCGGAGAACTCGTCCATCTGGCGGCGCGTGATGCCGAAGCGCGCGGCGAGGTTCTCCGCGGTCTGGCCCATCAGCAGGCCGCAAACCGGGTCGGTCAGGCCGCGCATGATGCCGATCACCGGGTTGAGCATCTCCCAGGGCTTGAGGCGCAGGAACATCGCCGCCTTCTGCGCCGGCGTCCGCGCCCCGGCGAAGTCCGAGAACCACAGCACCATCTTCTCGTTGTACTGCAGCGGCGCGCGCGACAGCGCGTCGGTGCCGCCGGCCAGCACCAGGTCCGAGCGGCCCGACACCATGTTGGCGATGGCCGAGTCGATGGACTGCATGCCGCTCGCGCAGTTGCGCATCACCGTCCAGCCGGGCACCTTCAGCCCGCAGCCCATGCGCAGCGCGGCGACGCGGCCGATGTTCACCTCGTCCACCGAGGGCGCGGCGCTGCCCAGGATCACCTCGTCCAGTTCCGTGGGCGCGAACGGCTGGCGCGCGAGCAGCACCTTGCCGGCGGCCGTGGCCAGGTCGCTGGCGGAAAACGGGCCGGGTCGGTTGCGCGACTTCAGGAACGGGGTGCGCGCCCCGTCGATGACGTAGATCGGCTGCTGCATCGGTTTGGCCATGCACTTACCTTTGGGTAGTGACGCTCGATGAGGGGTCGGTGACGCAGCGCCGGGAGTATTCCCACTCCGCGGCATTGCAGCGCTGGTCGCGCGGGTACTGCGCGGTGCGGAAGGACTGGCATTGCTCGCGGGCATCGGTGGCGGCCCGTTCGCAGGCCGGCGATGCGCCCGCCGGAACGACGAAGGCCTGCACGTAACCCACGTCGTAGCTGGTGTAGACCGGCCGTCGCTCGCCCTGCCTGGCGCAGCCGGCCGCCGCCATCAGGGCGGGGACCAGCAGCATGCTGGCAGCCAGGCGCCGCGCGCGCCGGTGCGGGACCGTCGGCATGCGCGCCCCGAGGCTCAGGCCGCGGCCCGTTCGCTGGCGCGCACAGCCTGCGGCGCCGCCAGTTCCGAGGCGCCGAAGTCCTGCGGGAAATCATCCACGCGCACCACCTCGTCGCGCAGCACGGTGGCCTGCCGCAGGGTGTCCTGTTCGGCCGCGGTGATCACGCCGGCGGCCAGCGCCGCCTGCGCGAGTTCCGCGGGCCCGCGGCCCTGGATGCGGCCCTGCTTGGTCGCCTCGCGCACGCGGGCCTCGATCGCCTCGGCCTGCATCGTGGCCAGCAGCGCGCGCTCCAGCACCGCCAGCGGCTCGTGCTCGCCCTTGGGCAGGAACATGTCCGCGGTCAGCCGGTCGCGTTCCGCCGACGGCGCGATCAGCATCTTGGCCACGGCGTGGCCGAGCGCGTCCGAGGGCAGCCGGCCTGGCATGCCGAAGGGGAACAGCACCAGCCGCAGCGCCAGCGCCACCGGGCGGCTGGGGAAGTTCGCCAGCGTGGCGCGGAACGCCTCGCCGTTGCGCGCCAGCGTGTCCTGCAGCGCCCAGTGCGCCAGCGGCAGGTCCGCCTGCTGCCGGCCGTCGTCCTCGTAGCGCTTCAACACCGCCGAGGCGAGGTACAGGCCCGAGAGGATGTCGCCCAGCCGCGCCGAAAGCTTCTCGCGGCGCTTGAGCGAGCCGCCCAGCACCAGCATGGACACGTCGGACAGGAAGGCGAAGGCCGCCGACTGGCGCGACAGCATGCGGTAGTAGCCGCGCAGCTCGCCCGCGGCCTTGTCCGGCGCGGAGGCGAACAGCGAGCCGGTCCAGCCATGCAGCATGCCGCGCAGCGCATTGCCGATGGAGAAGCGCACATGGCCCCACAGCGCGGCATCGAAGGCGACGGAGGCCGCCGCGCGGTCCCCGCCAGCCTCGAAGGACTGCGCCGCGCGCATCTCGGCCAGCACGTGCGGATGGCAGCGGATCGCGCCCTGGCCGAAGATGATCAGGCTGCGCGTCAGGATGTTCGCGCCTTCCACGGTGATGGCGATCGGCAGCTGCTGGTAGGCGCGGCCCATGAAGTTGGACGGCCCGAGGCAGATGCCCTTGCCGCCGAGGATGTCCATCGCGTCGTTCACCACCGCGCGGCCGCGCTCGGTGAGGTGGTACTTGGCGATCGCCGACAGCACCGAGGGCTTCTCGCCCGCGTCCAGGGCGCCCACGGTCATGCGCCGCGCCGCGTCCATCAGGTAGAGGTTGGCGCCGATGCGCGCCAGCGGCTCCTCGATGCCCTCGAACTTGCCGATCGGCAGCTTGAACTGGCTGCGCACCCGCGCGTAGGCGCCGGTGGCGCGCGCCGCGAGCTTGGCGTAGCCCACCGCGGAGGACGGCAGCGAGATCGAGCGTCCGGCGGCCAGGCATTCCATCAGCATGCGCCAGCCCTGTCCCGCCATCTTCGGGCCGCCGATGATCCATTCCAGCGGCATGAACACGTCCTTGCCCGAGTTCGGCCCGTTCTGGAACACCGCGTTCAGCGGCATGTGGCGCCGGCCGATGTTCACCCCGGGGGTGTCGGTCGGGACCAGGGCGCAGGTGATGCCCAGGTCCTCGCGCTCGCCCAGCAGGTGGTCCGGGTCGCGCAGGCGGAACGCCAGGCCCAGCACCGTGCATACCGGGCCGAGCGTGATGTAGCGCTTCTCCCAGGTGACGCGCATGCCCAGCACCTCGCGCCCCTGCCAGTTGCCCTTGCAGACGATGCCGGTGTCGGGGATGGCAGCGGCGTCCGAGCCCGCGTTCGGGTTGGTCAGGCCGAAGGCCGGCAGGTCCAGCCCCTTGGCCAGGCGCGGCAGGTAGTGGTCCTTCTGTTCCTCGGTGCCGTAGTGCAGCAGCAGCTCGGCCGGCCCCAGCGAGTTGGGCACCATCACGCTCACCGCCGCCGCCGAGCAGCGCGTGGCCAGCTTGGACACCACCTGCGAATGCGCGTAGGCCGAGAACTCCTTGCCGCCGTAGCGGCGCGGAATGATCATGCCGAGGAAGCCCTTGTCCTTGATGTACTGCCAGACGTGCGGCGGCAGGTCCTGCGCCGCCGTGCTGGTGGTGTCCCAGTCGCTGACCATCGCGCACAGCTGCTCGGTCTCGTTGTCGACGAAGGCCTGCTCCTCGGCCGACAGGCCCGGCTTGGGAAACGCGAGCATCCGGTTCCAGTCCGGCTTGCCGGAGAACAGGTCCGCGTCCCACCACACCGTGCCGGCGTCGATCGCCTCGCGCTCGGTCTGGGACATGGGCGGCAGGATGCGCGCGTACCAGGCCAGCAGCGGGTTCGAGACCAGGCTGCGGCGCAGGGGCGCCACCAGCAGCAGCACGGCCGCCACAATGGCGAGTGCAATCAGGACGTTGGCTATCACGGCGGTCTCCCCCTCGTTGTTCAGCATGCGCGGTTCCGCATGCCAGGCCCTGCATGCGTGGCCGGGCCGGTCGCAGGATTGTGCGCCCATTCAAGGGCGCTGAGGCATTTGCCGAAGGCCGGCGCAGCCTGGTCCCGGGACGCGCCGGCAGGCCCGCCAGAACGGCCCGAAAATGGGCTAAGTGACTGAATTTATTGTATCATTCCGCTATGTCCGGACACCACCATTCGCACGCCGCCGAGGCGCCCTCCACGAACAAGACCGCCGGCGGGCAGCGCAGCGAATGGCGCGTGCTGCCGCTGCTCGCGCCCTACCTGTGGGAGTACCGCGGCCGGGTGGCGATCGCGCTGGTGCTGCTGGTCGGCGCCAAGCTGGCCAACGTCTCGGTGCCGCTGGTGCTCAAGCAGGTGGTCGACGGCCTGGACCCCTCGCTGCACGACGCGGCAAACCTGATCGTGCTGCCGCTGGCCATGCTGGCGGCCTACGGCGCGCTGCGCTTCGCCACCACGCTGTTCGCCGAGCTGCGCGACCTGGTGTTCGTGCGCGTCACCCAGCGCGCGGTGCGCCGCGTCGCGCTCACCGTGTTCCGCCACCTGCATTCGCTCAGCCTGCGCTTCCACCTGGAACGCCAGACCGGCGGGGTGTCGCGCGACATCGAGCGCGGCACGCGCGGCATCTCCACGCTGCTGTCCTACATGCTGTTCTCCATCATCCCGGTGATCCTGGAGTTCGCGCTGGTCGCGGCGGTGCTGGTGACGCGCTTCGACTGGCGCTTCCCGGTGGTGACCTTCGGCGCGGTGGCGGTGTACATCGGCTGGACCATCGGCATCACCGAATGGCGCTCCGGGATACGCCGGCGCGCCAACGAACTCGACTCCAAGGCCAACTCGCGCGCCATCGACTCGCTGCTCAACTACGAGACGGTGAAGTACTTCAACAACGAGGAATTCGAGGCCCGCCGCTACGACGCCAACCTGCAGCGCTACGAGACCGCGGCGGTGCAGATGGAGGGGTCGCTCGGCCTGCTCAACATCGGCCAGAGCCTGATCATCGCGGTGGCCGTGACCCTGCTGATGGTGTTCGCCGCCGAGGGCGTGGTGGCCAAGACCCTGACCCTGGGCGACCTGGTGCTGGTCAACGGCCTGCTGATCCAGCTCTACATCCCCTTGAACTTCCTCGGCATGGTGTACCGCGAGATCAAGCAGTCGCTGATCGACATGGACCGCATGTTCACGCTGCTGGACCAGAACCGCGAGGTCGCCGACAGCCCGGATGCGCGCGAGCTGCCGGCCGGGCCGCTGGCGGTGCGCTTCGAGTCGGTGGATTTTTCCTACGATCCCAAGCGCCGCATCCTGCAGAAGGTGGACTTCGAGATGCGCGCCGGCGCCAAGGTCGCAGTGGTCGGGCATTCCGGCTCGGGCAAGTCCACGCTGGCACGGCTGCTGTACCGGTTCTACGACGTGTCCGGCGGCAGGCTGTGCATCAACGGCACCGACCTGCGCACCCTGAAGCAGACCTCGCTGCGCGGCGCGATCGGCATCGTCCCGCAGGACACGGTGCTGTTCAACGACACCATCCTCTACAACATCCAGTACGGCCGGCCCGACGCCACGCCCGAGGAAGTGATCGAGGCGGCGCGCGCGGCGCACATCCATGACTTCATCGAGAGCCTGCCGGACAAGTACCAGGCGACGGTGGGCGAGCGCGGCCTGAAGCTCTCGGGCGGGGAGAAGCAGCGCGTGGCGATCGCGCGCGCCATCCTCAAGAACCCGCGCATCCTGCTCTTCGACGAGGCCACCTCGGCGCTGGACTCCGAGACCGAGAAGGCGGTCCAGGCCGAGCTCGACCGCATCGCGCAGGGCCGCACCACGCTGGTGATCGCGCACCGGCTGTCCACCATCATGGATGCCGACCTGATCCTGGTGATGGACGGCGGGCGCATCGTCGAGCGCGGTACGCATGCGGAGTTGCTCGCCGCGGGCGGCGAGTTCGCGCAGATGTGGGCCCTGCAGCAGAGCGAGAAGCAGGCGGCAGGCGAAGCGCCGCTTCCGGACCCGGTCGCGGCCTGAATCGCCCTGCGATGTCGTCCCCGCGAAAGCGGGGGTTGGTCCGAAAGTCACGGGATTCCCGCTTTCGCGGGAATGACCGGACCTTGCAAGGGCACCGCGGGTGCCGTCGTCCCCGCGAAAGCGGGGACCCAGTGTTGTTTGCCAAAGGTCGCGGGAGTCCCGCTTTCGCGGGAATGACGGTGCGAGGGACGTCCGTCATGCCGTACGGCGCGGCTGCTGCGTCGCACCACCGAAATTCCCCTGCCGTACAAAGGGCATTTGACCTGAGTCAACTCCGGCGCCGTCGCTTTGGCGAACATGGTCCGGTATCCAATGCCACCGGGGGAGACCAGCATGATCCGCAGCCTGCAGTACGTCGCGCTCACCGTTCCCGACATGGACGCCGCGCGCAGGTTCTACACCACCATGGGACTGGAAGGGCGCAACGAGGGAGCGGACCTGGTGTTTCGCTGCGTCGGGCGCGAGCAGGACCAGCTGCGGCTCACCAAGGGTGAGCGCAAGGGAATCGCCTGGGTCTGCTGGGGCACGCGCGACACCGAACTGGCCGGCATGGCCGAGCGGGTGAAGGCGGCGGGCGTGGCGCTGGAACCGGCGCCCACGGGCCTGACTGCGGCCGAGTCCGCCGGCATCTGGCTGCGCGATCCGGACGGCGTGCTGGTGAACGTGCGCGCCGCCGAGGATGCGCCGCAGGTCCGTCCCGCGGTCGAGATCAACAACCCCGGCAACCTGTATGCGCGCCTCGGCCGCCGCGGCGCGCCGGACCGCAAGGTCGACGCGCGCCCGCGCAAGCTCGGCCACCTGCTCAAGTTCAGCCGCGACATCAACCGCGACGCCAGGTTCTACACCGAGGTGCTGGGCATGAAGCTCTCGGACCGCATCGGCGACTCGCTCGCGCTGTTCCTGCGCTGCGGCGGCGACAGCGACCACCACACGCTGGCGATGGCCTCCAGCGACGCCCCCGGGCTGCACCACCTGTCGTGGGAGATGGGCAACCTCGACCACCTGCAGCTGTGCGCCGAGCGCATGCTCACCGCCGGCTACCAGGACAGCTGGGGCGTGGGCCGGCACATCTACGGCTCGAACTACTTCCATTACGTGCGCGATCCCTGGATGGGCCTGCACGAGTTCTATTGGGACATCGACTACATCCCCGAGAACGCGAATTGGGAGATCGAGGTCGCCGAGGCCAGCCACGAGTCCCTGTTCCAGTGGGCCACCATGCCGCCGCCCGAGGACTTCCTGCACAACTACGAGCCGCAACAGGCGGCCCGGTAGCAAGCGCCTCGCAACATGGTTCGTTTTCCTGCGCGACGCTGCGCCGGGGAACCTTCCCGCAATCTTGAGGTCCGCGTGAAATACCTGCGCCAAGCCCTTATTTTCCTTGCGTTTCAGCCACTTGCTGGCTACACTCCGGCGAGCTTTCCCCGAGGGAGAAACCGCCTTGCTGTTCCGGCGCCTGATCAAAACGGCCTTGATGGCCGCCTCGCTCGCCCTTTGCGGCGCGGCGAGCGCAAACGAAGAACCGTCCCCGGCGAAGCTGGCGCTGCATTCCTCCGCCGCGCTGGTGATCGACCAGGACACCGGCCGCGTGCTCTACGGCAAGAACGCGACCAACATCGCCCCGATCGCCTCCATCACCAAGCTGATGACCGCGATGGTGGTGCTGGACGCCAACCTCGACCCCGAGGAGCCGATCGCCATCACCGAGGACGACGTGGACTGGCTGCGCGGCTCGCGCTCGCGCCTGAAACCCGGCACGGTGCTGACCCGCGACGAGATGCTGCGCCTGGCGCTGATGGCCTCCGAGAACCGCGCCGCCTCGGCGCTGGGACGCGCCTACCCCGGTGGGCGGGACGCGTTCATCGCCGCCATGAACCAGAAGGCGCAGATGCTGGGCATGGCCGGCACGCGCTACGCGGATTCCACCGGCCTGTCCTCGACCAACGTGTCCACCGCCGAGGACCTCGCCACCCTGGTGCGCGCCGCGCACCGCTATCCCAAGGTCCGCGACTACTCCACCGCCACCAACTTCAGCGTCAACCTGTCCGGGCGCACCAGCGAGTTCCACAACACCAACCGCCTGGTGTCCAACCCCACCTGGGACATCGGCGTGTCCAAGACCGGCTTCATCAACGAGGCGGGGCGCTGCCTGGTGATGCAGGCCGCGTTCGCGGGGCGCAACGTGGTGATCGTGCTGCTCGACTCCTGGGGCAAGCTCTCGCGCATCGGTGATGCCACGCGCATCCGCCACTGGCTGGAAGGCACCACCGAGCCGGTGGCCCGCGCCCGCGCGCCCGGCAAGGTCGCCAAGTCCGGCGCGAAATCCGGCGCCAAGCAGGTGAAGGTGGCGCGCAAGGGGCAGCCCAAGCCGCGCGTGTCGGTCACCTATTCGCAGAAGCAGGGACCCCGGTCCTGAGGGACCGGCCGCCGGGCCTGCTCCGCCGGCCCGGGTACCGAGCGCCTCCATCGTGCCCTCCGTGTCCCAGGCGAGTCCACTGCCTTCCGGCGCGCCCGGCGTGGTGCGCTTCTACAATTTCCTGCCCCCCGGCATCACCTTCCTCGACGAGGTGCTCGCCGGCCTGTCGCTGCCGCAGCGCGCGATCCCGCCCAAGTATTTCTACGACGAGGCCGGCTCGCGCTTGTTCGAGCAGATCTGCGGCCTGCCCGAGTACTACCCGACGCGCACCGAGATGGGCATCCTGCGCGCGGCGATCGAGGAAATCGCGCAGTTCGCCGGCAACGACCTGCAGCTGATCGAGTTCGGCTCGGGCGCGGGCATCAAGACGCGCATCCTGATCGAGCGCCTGCGCCCGTCGCTGTACGTGCCGATCGACATCGACGGCGGCACGCTGCGCGACGCGAGCCTCGCGCTGGCCTCGCGCTATCCCTGGCTGAACGTGAGCGGCATCGTCGCCGACATGGCGCAGCCGCTGGAGCTGCCGCACTTCATCGGCGCGCCGATACGCCGCAAGCTGGCGTTCTTCCCCGGATCGACGGTGGGCAACTTCACGCGGGACGAGGCCATCACCTTCCTCAAGCGCGTGCGCGCCATGGTGGGCAAGGGCGGGCTGCTGCTGATCGGCGTGGACCTGAAGAAGGACCCGGCGGTGCTGGAGGCGGCCTACGACGACGCGCAGGGCGTGACCGCGGCCTTCAACCTCAACCTGCTCACGCGCATGAACCGCGAACTCGGCGCGGACTTCCAGGAGCGGCGCTTCTCGCACGTGGCGCGCTACGACGAGGCGCTGGGCCGCGTGGAAATGCACCTGAAGAGCGACTACCAGCAGTTCGTGAAGATCGCCGGCCGGCGTTTTGACTTCAAGCCGGGCGAGACCATCCACACCGAAATCTCCTGCAAGTACGCCGTCGAGGAATTCCGCGAGCTGGCGGGCAAGGCGGGATTCTTCGGCGAGAAGGTCTGGGTCGATTCCGGCAACCTGTTCTCGGTGCACGGGATGACGGCGCGCTAGCAGCCCGGGCCCGTCCACGCCGGACCAGCCGGTGTCAGCCCGACGCGCGCTGCTCCGCTGCGCGCCGCCGTCTCAGCCGCTGTATCGCCAGCCAGCGCCGCTTGATCAGCTTGCCGCGGAAGCGCCGCAGGAACCACCGGATCCTCGCCTTCGCGCGCTGCAGCGCCTGCCAGAAGGCCATCGCGCGCACCGCGGCGTAGAGCCGGTCCCGCCAGCGGACCACCCAGGCATCCAGCCGCGCGAACCAGCCCAGAGTCATCAGCGCCGGCTTGCACAGCGCATAGATGCGCGCCACCAGCGCGGTGCCGGCCAGCTTCGCGGCGACGATCAGCTGCACCCCGAGCAGGCCGTGGCCGTGCGCCATCAGCCACAGCGCCGCGAGCTTGACCGGCAGCAGCAGCGTGCCGGGCGCGAGGAACACCGCCATCGCGCCATAGGGCCCCAGTCCGGCGATGCGCGCCTCCAGCCCGCGCACCAGCGGCAGCCGGCCGATGGCCGCCATCAGGACCTTGAGGTGGTCCCACAGCCATTCCTCGACGAACATCACCAGCGCCGCCAGCACCAGCAGCGGCGGCGTGAGCAGGTGCTTGATCAGCTGCTTCACGGGCATCCCCGGCGTCGCACCGGGGGGATCGGGTGAGTGGGCACTGGCATCACGGCGTTCGCCGGGCCCGGGCCCCGGGCGCGGGCCCGTTCAGGCGGCCTTGCCGTCCGGGGGCGCCGTGGCGGCGCGGGCGGCAGGAACGCTCGCCCTGGCGTCGGCCTGGCCGACGGCGCCGGCATACCCGATGGCGCTGGAAATCCGCGCCGCGGTATCGCGCACCAGCGAGGACCAGGCCAGCTTCATGCGCTCGGCCGGGGCCGACACGGACAGGCCGGCCACCATCGCGCCGGTGTCGTCGCGCACCCCCGCGCCGATGCAGCGCACGCCCAACTCCGCTTCCTCGTTGTCCAGCGCGAAGCCGTTGGCGCGCACCTTGTCGAGTTCGGTTGCCAAATCGGCCACCGCGGTCAGCGAGTTGCGCGTGTGGCGCGGCAGGCCGGTGCGCTTCGCGTACCCGGCCAGGCCCTCGGAGCCGTCCTCGAGCAGGAACAGCTTGCCCACAGCGGTGATGTGCAGTGGCGCGCGCGCGCCGACGATGTTCACCACCCGCATCAGGGCGCGGCCAGAGGAGGTGCGCTCGATGTAGACGATCTCGTCGTCGCGCCGCACCGACAGGTTCACCGCCTCGCCGGTGGCGGCATGCAGCTCGCGCATCAGCGGCAGCGCATGCTCGCGCACGCTGATGCGCGACTTCACCAGGTTGCCCAGTTCCAGCAGGCGGATGCCCAGCCGGTAGGTGCCCTGGTCGACGCGCTCCACCATGCGGTCGTTGGACAGCGCGGTTAGGATGCGGTGCGTGGTCGAGGGATGCAGGCCGGCCGCCTGCGCCAGCGCCTTCAGGCCGACGGGCTGCGGGTGCTGCGCCAGCACTTCCAGCAGCTTGCTCATGCGCTCGATCACCTGGATCGAGTTCTTGGATTCGGGTTCCGCCATGGCTCGTGCCTCCGGACTCAGTTTCCAGCGCTCCGTCATTCCCGCGCATGGTCGAATAAGCGCGGGAATCCAGTGTCGTTCCCGTCATTCACGAAAAGTCACTGGATTCCGGCTCGCCGCTTCGCGGCGTTCGGAATGACAGTGTATAGATCGAATGACGAAATCATACTCCACGATATGAAATGACCTCTCGGGGGTGCATGCTAAAATTCGGGCCTGTTCGCCCGGAGCCCTGCGCATGCAAGTCGGCCTGTTCGTCACCTGTCTCGTGGACATGATGCGGCCGTCCATCGGCTTCGCGGCCATCCGCCTGCTGGAAGGCGCCGGCTGCCATGTCGTCGTGCCTTCCACCCAGACCTGCTGCGGCCAGCCCGGCTGGAACTCCGGCGACCGTGCCGCGACCCGCGCGCTGGCGGAGAAGCTGCTCGATGAATTCGAGCACTGCCAGTACGTGGTGGTGCCCTCGGGCTCCTGCGGCGGCATGATCCGCAGCCACTACCCGGACGTGTTCGCGGGCGAGCCGGCGATGGCCGAGCGCGTGGCGAAGCTCACCGCCAAGACCTACGAGCTCACCGACTTCCTGGTGAACGTGGCGAAGGTGTACATGGTGCCCGGCAACTTCCAGGGCACGCTGACCTACCATGACGCCTGCTCCGGACTGCGCGAGCTGGGGGTGAAGGCGCAGCCGCGCGAGCTGCTGGCGATGATGCCCGGCGCGACGCTGAAGGAAATGCGCGACTGCGAGGCCTGCTGCGGCTTCGGCGGCACCTTCGCCGTCAAGTTCGGCAACGTGTCCTCCAAGATCGCCAACGACAAGTGCGAGGCGGTCGCCGAAGCCGGCACCGATGCCCTGGTGCTGGGCGACCTGGGCTGCATGCTGAACATCGAGGGCCGCATGCGCACGCGCGGCGAGTCCACCAAGGTGATGCACATCGCGGAAGCGCTGGTCGCCGGCGCCGACCCGGTGCAGGAAAAGGCGGGGCACTGACATGCAGGTCCAGTCCATGCACTTCAAGGCGCGCGCCGGCGCCAAGCTGGCCGACGTCACGCTGCAGGCCAACCTCAAGAGCTTCAAGGGCAAGTTCGTCGGCGGCCGCGCCAAGGTGGTGGCCGAGTACGACCGAGAGGGCGGCGACTTCGAGGGCCTGCGCGACGCGGGCGCGGCGGTGCGCGACCGCACGCTCGCCAACCTCGACGCCTGGCTGGAGCGCTTCGAGGCCGAGGCGCAGCGCCGCGGCGCGACCGTGCTCTGGGCCGAGAACGGCGAGGACGTCGCGCGCCTGGTGCTGGAGATCGCCAGGCGCCACGGCGTGAAGAAGGTGGTCAAGTCCAAGTCCATGCTGTCGGAGGAAGCGGACCTGAACGCCGCGCTCAGCGGCGCCGGCATCCAGCCGGTGGAGACCGACCTGGGCGAGTACATCCTGCAGATCAAGGACAACGAGCGGCCCTCGCACATCATCGCGCCCGCCCTGCACCTGAACAAGGAAGAGGTGTCGGACCTGTTCGCCAAGGTCCACGGCACGCCGCGCAAGACCGTGATCGAGGAGATGACGCGCGAGGCGCGCGACGTGCTGCGCGAGCACTTCCTGACCGCGGACATGGGCATCTCCGGCGGCAACTTCCTCGTCGCCGAGACCGGGTCGGTCGCCATCGTCACCAACGAGGGCAACGGCCGCATGGTCACCACGCTGCCCAAGGTGCACGTGGCCGTGACCGGGGTGGAGAAGGTCATCCCCACGGTGGAAGACCTGTCGCTGCTGCTGCGCCTGCTGCCGCGCTCGGCCACCGGCCAGCACATCTCGAACTACGTGTCCTTCGCGACCGGCACCAAGGGCGAGGCCGACCTCGACGGTCCGGAGCACATGTACTTCATCATCGTCGACAACGGCCGCACCAACCTGGTCGGCAGTGACATGCAGGAGATGCTGCGCTGCATACGCTGCGGCGCCTGCATGAACCACTGCCCGGTGTACCAGACCGTCGGCGGCCACGCCTACGGCTGGGTGTATCCCGGCCCGATGGGCAGCGTGCTCACGCCGTCCTACACCGGCCTGGAGAACGCGCTCGACCTGCCGCACGCGGCGACGCTGTGCGGCCAGTGCGGCGTGGTGTGCCCGGTGAAGATCCCTCTGCCCGAGCTGCTGCGCAAGCTGCGCGAGAAGCAGGTGGACCGCGGCCTGCGCCCGTGGACCGAACGCGCCGCGCTGCGCGCCTGGTCCTGGGTGGCGCGGCGTCCGCGGCTCTATGCATTGGCCACGCGCATCGGCGTGCGCTTCCTCATCACGCTCAAGAATAGCGACGGCCTGATCGGCTCGCTGCCCTTCGGCGACGAATGGACCGGGCGCGACCAGGAGCGCCGCTTCATGCCCGCGCCCCAGGGCCGCACCTTCCGCGAGTTGCATGCCGCCAGCCAGCGCGCGGCCAAGCGGAACTCCTGGCAGGCCTGACCCCACCCAACCGCGCTTGCTTCGCGGCGGGCTCCGCTCCGCCGCGTCCGGCCATTCCCTGCCAAAAATGGCATAACTGGCTGATTTAATTGAAGAAATTGACATGCCCCTGATCCAGCTTTCGCAAACCTCGCTCGCCTTCGGCCATGTGCCGCTGCTGGACCACGTCGACCTCGTGATCGAGCCGCGCGAGCGCCTCGGCCTGATCGGCCGCAACGGCACCGGCAAGTCCAGCCTGATGAAGGTGCTCTCGGGCGTGGTGGCGCACGACGACGGCAAGGTGTGGCGCGCGCCCGACCTCAAGCTCGCCATCGTTGAGCAGGAGCCGCAGCTCGCGCCCGGCACCACCGTGTACCAGGCGGTGGCCGAAGGCCTGGGCGCGGGCATGCGCATCCTGGTGGATTACCACGAGGTCGCGCACAAGCTGGAAGCGGGCGACGCCATGCCCGCGGCCGAGCACGACGCGCTGATGGAACGCCTGATGGAACTGCAGCACGAGCTGGAGCAGGCCGACGGCTGGAGCATGCAGCACCGCGTCGAGACCACGCTGGACAAGCTCTCGCTGCCGGCCGACCGGCTGGTGGACGAACTCTCCGGCGGCCTGAGGAAGCGCGTCGCGCTGGCGCGCGCCATGGTGGGCGAGCCCGACCTGCTGCTGCTGGACGAGCCGACCAACCACCTGGACGTGGATTCGATCGAGTGGCTGGAGAAGACGCTCGTGACCTTTCCGGGCAGCCTGCTGCTGGTGACCCACGACCGGCGCTTCCTCGACCGCGTCGCCACCCGCATCATCGAGCTGGACCGCGGGCACCTGACCTCGTATGCCGGAGCCAGTGCCGCGTACGCCGGCAGCTTCGCGTACTACCAGGCGATCAAGGCGGAGGCGCTGGCCGCCGAAGCGCAGCAGGCGCGCAAGTTCGACAAGCTGCTGGCGCAGGAAGAGGCGTGGATACGCAAGGGCGTGGAAGCGCGCCGCACCCGCAACGAAGGCCGGGTGCTGCGGCTGGAGGCGCTGCGGCTGGAGCGCGCCGCGCGCCGCGAGCGCGTCGGCAAGGTGGACCTGAAGGTGGCCGAGGCGGACCGCTCCGGCAAGCTGGTGGCCGAGCTGGAACACGTGACCAAGGCCTTCACCGACGCGACCGGCGAACACGTCATCGTGCGCGACTTCTCCTGCCGGCTGCAGCGCGGCGACAAGATCGGCCTGATCGGCGCCAACGGCACCGGCAAGACCACGCTGCTGAAACTCATCCTCGGCGAACTCACGCCGGACAGCGGCACGGTGCGCCTGGGCACCAAGCTGGCCGTGGCCTATTTCGACCAGTTCCGCGCCACGCTGGACGAGGACGCGACCCTGTCGGACACCATCAGCCCGGGCGCGGACTTCGTCGACATCGGCGGGGTGCGCAAGCACGTGCTGTCCTACCTCGGCGACTTCCTGTTCGCGCCCGAGCGCGCGCGCTCGCCGGTGCGCTCGCTCTCGGGCGGCGAGCGCAACCGCCTGCTGCTCGCGCGCCTGTTCGCGCAGCCGGCCAACGTGCTGGTGCTGGACGAACCGACCAACGACCTGGACATCGAGACCCTCGAGCTGCTGGAGGAACTGCTGCAGGACTTCCAGGGCACGCTGTTCCTGGTCAGCCACGACCGCGAGTTCCTCGACAACGTGGTGACCCAGACCATCGCCAGCGACGGCGACGGGCGCTGGAGCGAGTACGCCGGCGGCTACAGCGACTGGCAGCGCGTGACCGCGGGCCGGGGCAAGCCGGAGGCGGCGGTCGATTCGTCCACTGCGGCGCCCAAGGCCGCACCCAAGGCCACACCCAAGGTCGAGGAGAAGGCAGCGCCCGCAACGGTCGCGGCGCCGGCGGCCAAACCCGCCAAGGCCAAGTCCAAGCTGAACAACAAGGAAAGCCGCGAGCTGGCCGAGTTGCCCAAGCGCATCGAGGCGCTGGAGACCGAGCAGGGCGGCATCACCACCGCCCTGGCCGACCCGTCCATCTACGCCGACGGCCCGCAGCAGGCCCGCGACCTGAATGCGCGCCTGGTGGCGATCGAGTCCGAGATGGAGGCGCTGCTGGCGCGCTGGACGGAGCTGGAAGCGCGCAGCTAGCCGCTTGTGCGGCCGTGACGCGCCGGGCCGGACCGAAGCCCCGTGATGGGGTACTCTCCCCGGATACACAACCAAAGGAAGCCCCTCGATGGCCAAACCCAACTACGAATTCGCCAAGCGCCAGAAAGAACTGGCCAAGAAGCAGAAGAAGGAAGAAAAGCTCCGGCGCAAGGCCGAAGCCCAGCAGCCCGAAGGCGGCGAAGCCGCGCCCGAGGCGCCTGCCGAAGCCAAGACCGAAGGCTGACCCGACAGGGTTCCAGCAGTCCCGCAGTGCGCCGCCTGGCCGCGCTGCTCGCAACGACGCTTGGCGCCGCGCTGGGTGCGGGGTGGACAGCGCCCGCTGCCGCCGCGGGCGACGGTGCCGACCGCCAGTCCATCAGCCACGGCGGCGCCCAACGCACCTATGTCGTCAGGGTTCCGGCCCGTCCTCCCGCAGGCACCGCGCTGCCGCTGGTGCTGGTGCTGCACGGCGGCGGTGGCAATGCCGCGAACGTCGAAGCCCAGACCGGCTTCACCGAAAAGGCGCGCGCTGAAGGCTTCATCGTCGCCTATCCCGAAGGCAGCGGCCGCCTCGGTGGCAAGCTGCTGACCTGGAATGCCGGCCATTGCTGCGGCCATGCCATGCAGCGCGGCGTGGACGACGTCGGCTTCATCGACGCGCTGATCGACCGCCTGTCGCGCGACCATCCGGTCGATGCGCGGCGCATCTACGTCACCGGCATTTCCAACGGCGGCATGATGAGCCACCGCATCGGCATCGAACTCGCACCACGCATCGCGGCCATCGCGCCGGTGGTCGGCGCGCTGTTCGGCGACGAGCGCCCCGCGGCGCAGGGGGTATCGCTGCTGGCGATCAACGGCATGCGGGACCAGTCCGTGCCCCACCTCGGCGGTGCGCCGGGCGGTCGCTTCCCCGGGGCCTGGGACGGCACGCCGGTGAAGCCCTCCATCGCGCAGGCGGCGTTCTGGGCGGCGGCCAGCGGCTGCGATGCGGTTGCCGAGCGCAGGGACACCGGTTTCGCCTTCGAGTGGCGCCATCGCTGTCCCGAGGGGCGTGCGGTGCAGGCGGTGCTGCTGAAGGACGTCGGCCATGCCTGGCCGGGTGGCCAGCGCGGCACGCGCCGCGCCGATGACCCGGGCACAGACTGGTCCGCCACCGACGCGATCTGGGCATTCTTCCGGGCGCAACGGAAGTAGGGCCGGCTCCCTGCGGATCCTCGCGTCGCGGGGCGCCTGCGCTTGCGGCTGGCGCGGATAGAATCCGCGAATCATCGTCCTCGTGAGCTCCGACATGCGCCCTGGCCTCGTTACCGTCGCTGCAATCGCCGCCTTCGCGGCCGTGCTTTCCCCCGTCGCATCAGCGCAGGAGCGCCAGTCCGGCGCGCAGGTGTACCAGGCGGTATGCATGGCCTGCCATGCGGCCGGCGTGGAGAAGGCGCCGAAGCTGGGCGACCGCAAGGCGTGGGCGCCACTGATCAAGGAAGGCCAGGCCGTGCTGACCGCGCATGCCTGGGTGGGCATCCGCGGCATGCCCGCGAAGGGCGGCCGCGCTGACCTCAGCCTGGAAGAGTTCTCGTCAGCCGTGGTGCACCTGGCCAACGCCAGTGGCGGCGCATGGAAGGAGCCGGATGCGGCCCTGCTCGCGCGCATCCGCGCCGAGGAGAAGAAGCGCATCGACGCACTGGCGAAGAGGGCGGCCAAGTAGCGGCGCAGGCGCCGCGCCGTCCGTGGCAGTGCCGCCGTCCGCACGCTGGTGGCTGGTGCCGCCCGCACTGGGCTGCGGGCCGGTGGCGGCCGCGGCGCTCTACCTGGGCACTACCTGGTTGCTGGACCGGGCCTGTCCGCCCGAGGACATGGTGTCCGGCGCCTGCATCGCGGACTGGTACGGACCGCTCGATGCGCTCGCACTGGCGCTCAGCGCGGGTGCGGGCAGCGCGCTGGCGGTGATGCTCGCGGGACTGGCCGTGCCGTCGCACCGGCGATGGGTGGCTCTCGCGGCATTGGCGGCGGGCACGGCTTGCGCGGGCTATGCCTGGTGGGAGGTCGGCCCCGACCTGCGCTGGGTGTTCGCGAGCGTGGTGCTTGCGGGCGTGGCGGGACTGGTCCCGGCATGGCGGCGCGGCGCGCGCGTTGCGGGTCCGGGCTGATCATTGCCGCGCCGAAGTTGCCAAGCGCGCCGGCCTCGGCCATGCTTGCCTGAATGAAACCTGCCGCATTCGACTACCTCGCACCGTCCACCATCGAGGACGCGCTCGCGGCCAAGGCGCGCGGCGGGGACGAGGCCAAGTTCCTCGCCGGCGGGCAGAGCCTGGTGCCGGCGATGAACTTCCGCCTGGCGCAGCCCGCGCTGCTGGTGGACATCAACGGCGTGGCCGGGCTGGATGGCGTCGACGAACGGGACGGCGAGCTGCAGCTCGGCGCGCTGGTGCGGCACCGCAGCCTGCTGTCCGATGCGCGCATCGCGCAGGCGCAGCCGCTGGTGCGCGAGGCCGCGTTGCAGGTCGCGCATCCGCAGGTGCGCAACCGCGGCACGCTGTGCGGCAACCTTGCACATGCCGACCCGGCCTCGGAATTGCCGGCGGTGATGCTGGCGCTGGGCGCGCGCATGCGGGCGCGCTCGGTTCGCGGCGAACGCTGGATCGCGGCAACCGATTTTTTCCACGGGATGTTCGCCACCGCGCTCGAACCCGACGAGATGCTCGCCGGCGTCGCGCTGCCGGCGATGGCGCCGGGCACCGGCACCGCCTTCCTCGAGGTGTCGCGGCGGCAGGGCGACTTCGCGATGATGGGCGTGGCGGTGGTGCTCACGCTGGGCGCCGACGGGCGCTGCGCGACCGCGCGCATCGCGTTGTGCAATGCCGGCCCGGCACCGGTGCTGTCGGCGGCCGCGTCGAAGGCGGTGCAGGGCAGCGCGCTGGCCGAGCCCGACCTTCACGCCGCCGCCGCGGCCGTGCAGGCCGACATCGATCCGCTGGGCAGCGTGCATGCCGGCAAGCCTTTCCAGCGCCACCTCGCCGGCGTGCTGGTGCGGCGCACGCTGGTGCTCGCCGCGCAGCGGGCGAGCGCCGCCGCGGCGCGGGCGTAGCGCTGCAGGGCGGGCGTAGAAGACCATGAAAATCCGCACCACGATCAACGGCACCGTCCACGAGCGCGAGGTCGAGCCGCGCCTGCTGCTGAGCGACTTCCTGCGCCACGACCTCGGCCTGACCGGTACGCACGTCGGCTGCGAGCACGGCGTGTGCGGCGCCTGCACCGTGCTGTATGACGGCCTGCCGACGCGGTCCTGCCTGAGCTTCGCGGTGCAGGCGCACGGCCACGCGGTGGAGACGGTGGAGTCGCTCGCGGCCCCGGGCCACCCGCAGGTGCTGCATCCGCTGCAGGCGGCGTTCCGCGAAGCGCACGGCCTGCAGTGCGGCTACTGCACGCCCGGCATCCTGATGACCATGAAGGCCTTCCTCGCGGAGAACCCGGCGCCGGACGAGGCGCAGGTGCGCGAGGCGCTGTCCGGCAACCTGTGCCGCTGCACCGGCTACCAGCAGATCGTCGCGGCGGTGATGCTCGCGGCCGGCAAATTGGGAGCAGGCAAGTGACCACGCGCTGGTTCGGCGAAGGCGTGGAGCGCAACGAGGACGCGCGCCTGCTGACCGGCAATGCGCTGTTCGTCGACGACGTGGAACTGCCCGGCCTGCTGCACGCCGCGCTGCTGCGCAGCCCGCATGCGCATGCGCGCATCCGCGGGATCGACACCAAGGCGGCGAAGGCGCGCGAGGGCGTGGTCGCGGTGTACGTTGCGGCCGACCTGGGCGAGGCATGGCAGCCCGGGCCGCTGCTGGTGCCGCCGCCGCCGATCGAAGGCGCGGTCTACAACCAGCGCTGCCAGGTGCCGCTCGCGAAGGACGTGGCCCGGCATGTGGGCGAGCCGGTGGCGATCGTCATCGCCAGCTCGCGCTACATCGCCGAGGATGCGCTGGCCGACATCGTGGTCGACTGGGAGCCCTTGCCGGTGGCAGCCGACCTGGAACTCGCCGCGCGCGCCGATGCGCCGCGCGTGCATGCCGACATCCCGGGCAACGTCGCGGCGAAGGTGCGCCAGACCATAGGCGACTACGCCAAGGCCGCGCGCGGCGCCCACCTCACCATCCGCCGGCGCTTCCGCTACGACCACGGCTGCTCCTCGCCGATCGAGACGCGCGGCGTGGTGGCGCAATGGGACTCGCGCGCCGACCGGCTCACGGTCTGGGATACCACGCAGGCGCCGGTGTTCCTGAGGAACGGCCTGGCCGGGATGCTGGGCCTGTCCGAGCGCCAGGTGCGGGTGATCGCGCCCTTCATCGGCGGGGGCTTCGGGCCCAAGATCATGCTGTTCTATCCCGAGGAAGTGCTGGTGCCCTGGGCGGCGATGCGCCTGGGGCGGCCGGTGAAGTGGATCGAGGACCGCGCTGAGCATTTCACCGCGACGACCCACGAGCGCGAGCAGGTCCATGACGCCGAGATGGTGCTGGATGCCAGCGGGAAGATCCTCGGCATCCGCGACGACTTCCTGCACGACACCGGCGCCTACGATCCCTACGGCCTGACTGTGCCGATCAACAGCCAGTGCACCCTGCTCGGGCCCTATGTGGTGCCGGCCTACGACAGCAGCTTCACCGCGGTGTTCACCAACAAGACCATGGTCACGCCCTACCGCGGCGCGGGACGGCAGCACGGCGTGTTCGTGGTCGAGCGCCTGCTGGACATCGCCGCGCGCGAGCTGGGCATGGATCGCGCCGAGATCCGGCGGCGCAACTTCATCCCGCCGGATGCCTTCCCGTGGAAGAACCACATCATCTACCAGGACTTCACGCCGCTGGAGTACGACAGCGGCAACTACGGCCCCATCCTCGACCAAGTGATGGACTCGATCGGCTGGAAGCAATTCCTTGCGGAGGAACAGCCGCGGCTGCGCGCGCTGGGTCGGCACGTGGGCATAGGCATCGTCTGCTACGTCGAGGGCACGGGCATCGGTCCCTACGAGGGCGCCAAGGTGCAGGTGCAGGCGAGCGGCAAGGTGAGCGTGGCCACCGGCATCGGCACGCAGGGGCAGGGGCACTTCACGTCCTTCGCGCAGATCGTCGCCGACCAGCTCGGCGTGCACGTGCGCGACGTCGAGGTGGTGACTGGCGACACCGACCAGTTCTACTGGGGCGCGGGCACCTTCGCCAGCCGCGGTGCGGTGGTGGCGGGCAATGCGGTGAACGAGGCCGGCAAGCTGGTGCGCGCCAAGGTGCTGGAGACCGCGTCACGGCATTTCGAGTGCGCGGTGCAGGACCTGGAACTCGCGGACGGCAAAGTGGCCGTGGTCGGCGTGCCGGGCAAGTCCATCCGCCTCGGCGAACTCGCGAACCTCGCCAACCCGATGCGCGGCGCGGTCGAGCCCGGCACCGAGCCGGGACTGGAGGCGACCAGCTACTTCGGTCCGCCGCGCGGCGCGACCGCCGCCGGGGCGCACGCGATGATCGTCGAGGTGGATCCCGCCACGCTCAGCCTCAAGGTGCTGAAGTACGCGGTGGCGCACGACTGCGGCACGGTGATCAATCCGGCCATCGTCGAGGGCCAGGTGATCGGCGGGGTGGCGCAGGGCATAGGCAATGCCTTCTATGAGCACCTGAAGTACGACGCCGAGGGCCAGCTGTTGAACGCGTCGCTGGCCGACTATCTGCTGCCGACCTCGCTGGAGGTGCCCACGATCACGCTGACCCACACCGTGACGCCCTCGCCGCTGAACCCGATGGGCATCAAGGGCGTGGGCGAGGCGGGCGCGATCCCGGTCGGCCCGCTGTTCGCGCAGGCGATCGAGGACGCGCTGCAGCTGCCGGCGCGCGGCGTGGAACTGCTGGAGATTCCGCTCAGCCCGGACCGGCTGTTCGAGATCTGCGGTTCGGATCGCTGGTCCGAACCCGCCGTCCGAACCCGCGGTCCGGATCCGCGGTCTGAACCGGGCAATCCCGGTTGACCGGCCAGCGCGCGGGGGCGGCTCTGTCCGATCCCGCACGGAGGTGGCCGCAGCCGCGGCGTAAAATCGGGGGATGAATCCCGCCCCGCGGTACCGCATCGCCCCGCCTGCTGTGCCGTCCACCGGAACCACCGCATGAGCACCCCGGACCTGTCCCGCCTGCGCATCGAGCGTGGCCCCGGCGCAGCCAGGCCGCGCCGCCTGCCATGGGGGCGGATCGTCCTCGTCCTCGTGGTGCTGGCCGTGGCCGGAGGCTACGGCTGGAAGCGCATGCACGCAGCGCCGGTGGTGGAGGCGACCACGGTCGCCAATGCCTGGCCCTCGCAGGGCTACACCGTGCTGAACGCCACCGGCTACGTGGTGCCGCAGCGCAAGGCCTCGCTCTCGTCCAAGGCACAGGGCCGGCTCGAATGGCTGGGCGTGCTGGAAGGCAGCCGCATCCGTGCCGGCGAGGTGGTGGCGCGCCTGGAGAGCCGCGACGTGCGGGCGCAGTGGGAGCAGGCCGGTGCGCAGCTCGCGGTGGCGCGCGCCAACCTCGCGCAGGTCGAGGCGGAGCAGGTGGATGCCGCGGCCAACCTGCGCCGTTCCAATGAACTGCTGGAGAAGAAGTTCATCTCCGGCGCCCAGCACGACAGCAACGTCGCGCGCCATGCCAAGGCGGCGGCCGGGGTGGGCAGCGCGCGCGCGGCGGTGACCGCGGCGCAGGCCGCGCAGCGCGTGGCCGAGGTGGCGGTGGAGCAGACCCAGATCCGCGCGCCCTTCGACGCGGTGGTGCTGACCAAGAACGCCAACGTGGGCGACAACATCACGCCGTTCTCCTCGGCGGTGGACAGCAAGGGCGCGGTGGTGACCATCGCGGACATGGCGACGCTCGAAGTCGAGGCCGACGTGTCCGAGGCGAGCATTGCGAAGATCCGCGTCGACCAGCCCTGCGAGATCCAGCTGGACGCCTTGCCGGGCGTGCGCCTCGCCGGCGTGGTGTCGCGCACCGTGCCCACGGTGGACCGCGCCAAGGCGACGGTGCTGGTGAAGGTGCGCTTCCTGCAGCCCGATGCGCGCGTGCTGCCGGACATGAGCGCCAAGGTCGCTTTCCTCGACAAGCCGGTCCCCGAGGGCGAGCGCAAGCCCGTGCCGGCGCTGCAGCCCGCGGCGATCACCGAACGCGGCGGCAAGCCGGTGGTGTTCGCGCTGCGCGAGGGCCGCGCGGTGGCGGTGCCCGTCACCCGCGCCGGCAAGCTGGGCGAGCTGGAACAGGTCGGCGGTATCGCGGCCGGCGAGCGCGTGGTGCTGAACCCGCCGCCGGCGCTGCGCGACGGCATGGCGGTCGAAGTCGGGAAGAAATAGCGGGGTGGGCGCGCCCGACGTCCCGCTGGTCCGCATCCGCCACGTCGCGAAGTCCTACCGGCGCGGCGACCAGGTGGTGCCGGTGCTGTCGGACATCACGCTGGACGTGGCCGCCGGCGAGTTCATCGCGCTGATGGGGCCGTCGGGCTCGGGCAAGAGCACCCTGCTCAACCTGGTGGCCGGCATCGACAAGCCGGATTCGGGCGCGATCGAGGTGGACGGCGTGGACATCACCCGGCTGGGCGAGGGCGAACTCGCCGACTGGCGCGCTGCGCACGTGGGCTTCATCTTCCAGTTCTACAACCTGATGCCGGTGCTCACCGCGTTCGAGAACGTGGAGCTGCCGCTGATGCTGGCCGGCCTGTCGCGCGCCGAGCGCCGCGAGCGCGTCGAGCTCACGCTGGACGTGGTCGGCCTGGGCGACCGCATGAAGCACTATCCGAACGAGCTGTCCGGCGGGCAGCAGCAGCGCGTGGCGATCGCACGCGCGGTGATCGGCGACCCGACCCTGATTGTCGCGGACGAGCCCACCGGCGACCTGGACCGCGTGTCGGCCGGCGAGATCCTCGCGATGCTGCAGCGGCTGAACAGCGAACTGGGCAAGACCATCCTCATGGTCACGCACGACGCGAACGCGGCGGCCGCGGCCAAGTCGCTGGTGCACCTGGACAAGGGTGAACTGGTGCGGGATGCGGCGCCCGGCATGGATCACAACGCGGGCAAGGCTGGCTGAAAATGGCCGGTTTTTTGCTTAACCTTCTGATTCGAAACGCGTTTCGGCACAAGCTGCGCACCCTGCTCACGATCACCGGCCTGGCGGTGGCGGTGCTGGCCTACGGCCTGCTCCAGACCGTGGTGGGCGCCTGGTACGCGGGCGCGGCCTCGGCCTCGGGCACGCGGCTGATCTCGCGCAACGCCATCTCGCTCGCGTTCTCGCTGCCGGTGAGCTACGAGAGCCGGATACGCGGCATCGAGGGCGTCACCACGGTCGCGCGCTCCAACTGGTTCGGCGGCATCTACCAGGAGCCGAAGAACTTCTTTCCGCAGTTCGCGGTGTCGGACAACTACTTCGCGCTCTACCCGGAGTTCGTGCTGCCGCCGGGCGAATTCGACGCGTGGATGCGCGACAGGAAGGGCGCGCTCATCGGGCGCCAGCTCGCCGCGACATTCGGTTTCAAGGTCGGCGACGTGCTGCCGCTGCGCGGGACGATCTACCCCGGCACCTGGGAGTTCGTGATCCGCGGCATCTTCGACTCGCCCGACCCCGGCAAGATCACGCGCCAGATGCTGTTCCACTGGGACTACCTGAACGAGCGCATGAGGAAGACCGCGCCGCGCCGCGCCGACCTGGTGAGCGTCTACCTGGTCGGCATCGCCTCCATCGACAACGCGGCGGCGGTGTCCACCCAGGTGGACGCGGAGTTCCGCAACTCGCTGGCCGAGACCCTGACCGAGACCGAGCAGGCCTTCCAGCTGAGTTTCGTCGCCATGTCCGACCAGATCATCACCGCGATCCGGCTGGTGTCCTACGTGGTGATCCTGATCATCCTCGCGGTGATGGCCAACACCATGGCGATGAGCGCGCGCGAGCGCACCGCCGAGTACGCCACGCTCAAGGCGCTGGGCTTCGGTCCGGGTTTCCTCGCGACGCTGATCGTGGGCGAGTCCATGGTGATCGCCGCCATCGGCGGCGGGCTGGGCATGCTGCTCTCGGAGCCGGCGGCGGCGCTGTTCCGCACCGCGGCGGGCAGCATCTTCCCGATCTTCAAGGTGGCGCCCGAGACGGTGGCGATGCAGGCGGCGTGCGCGCTCGCCGTCGGCCTCGCGGCCGCCCTGCTGCCGGCCTGGCGGGCCTCTCGGGTGCGCATCGTCGAGGGCCTGCGGGCCATCGCCTGAGGTCGGGCGCGCGATGGGGATCCCCTTCAGTTACGTCGCGCGCAACCTGTGGGCGCGCCGGCTCACCACCGCGCTCACCGCCGGGGGCCTGGCGCTGGTGGTGTTCGTGTTCGCCACGGTGCTGATGCTGGACGCCGGGCTGAAGCGCGCGCTGGTGACCACCGGCGAGGCCGACAACGTGATCGGCATACGCAAGGGTTCGGAGACCGAGATCCAGAGCGGCATCTCGCGCGAGCAGGCGGCGGTGCTGGAGATGCATCCGCTGGTCGCCACCGGCGGCGACGGCCTGCCGATGGCGTCCAAGGAGGTGGTGGTGCTGATGTCGCTGGCCAAGGTGGGCGCGGCCAAGCCCTCCAACATCGTGATCCGCGGCGTGGGCGCCGCCGGGATGGCGCTGCGCCCGCAGGTGAAGCTCACGGCAGGGCGCCTGTTCCGCCCGGGCGCGGCCGAGGTGGTGGTGGGCTCGTCCATCGCCAGCGGCTTCGCCGGCACGCGCATCGGCGAGCGGCTGCGCTTCGCGCAGCGCGAGTGGCTGGTGACCGGCACCTTCGACGCCGGCGGCAGCGGTTTCGACTCGGAGATCTGGGGCGACGCCGAGCAGCTGATGCAGGCGTTCCGGCGCGTGGCCTTCTCCTCCATGGTGGTGCGCCTGAACGACCCGGAGGGCTTTGCCCGGATCAAGGCCGACGTCGACGGCGACCCGCGCCTGACCACCGAGGTCAAGCGCGAGCAGCAGTACTACAGCGACCAGTCGCGCGCGCTGTCCACCTTCATCAACATCCTCGGCCTGACGCTGACGGTGATCTTCTCGGTGGGCGCGACCATAGGCGCGATGATCACCATGTATGCCTCGGTGGCCAGCCGCGTGGCCGAGATCGGCACGCTGCGCGCGCTCGGCTACCGCAGGAGCGCGGTGCTGGGCGCCTTCGTCACCGAGGCGCTGCTGCTGGGGCTGGCGGGCGGCGTGCTGGGCCTGGCGGCGGCCTCGCTGATGCAGTTCGCGTCGTTTTCCACCACCAACTTCCAGACCTTCGCCGACCTGTCGTTCCGCTTCCTGCTGACGCCGGGCATCGTGCTGGCGACGCTGGGATTCTCGATGGCGATGGGCCTGGTCGGCGGCTTCCTGCCGGCGATGCAGGCGGCGCGCCTGCCGATCGTGGATTCGCTGCGCGCGGCGTAGCGGCGGGGTGCCTCCGCGGTTGGCTGCGGCGCCGGGCCGCCTCCGGGCCGCTGCGGCGCTACATCCAGCGTGCCTTGCGGAAGCGGTAGATCAGGTAGGCGTCGATCGCCACCATCGCGCCCACGGCCATGGGGTAGCCGTACTCCCACTTGAGCTCGGGCATGTGCTCGAAGTTCATGCCGTAGACGCCGGCGATCATGGTCGGCACCGCGACCAGGGCGGCGTAGGCCGCGAGGCGCTTGGTCACCTCGTTTTCGCTGATGGCCAGCAGCGACAGGTTCACCGACATGGCGGTGGTCACCATGTCGCGCAGGGAGTCGATCGACTGGTTCAGCCGGAACAGGTGGTCGTAGACGTCGCGGAAGTACTCCTGCGTGTTGGCGCAGGCCTGCGGCACGCGCCCGCCGTGCAGCTTGCCCGAGGCCTCCAGCAGCGGCGCTACCGCGTGCTTGAGCACGGTGAGCTTGCGCTTCAAGCCGTACAGGTCCTCGACGTTGGAGCGGCCCGAGGAGTTCGCGAACATGCGTTCCTCGATCATCTCGATCTCGGTCTCGAGCGTGTCCAGCACCGGGAAGTAGCGGTCCACCACCGAGTCCATCAGCGCGTAGAGCACGAAACCCGGCCCGTGGCGCAGCAGCTCCGGCTCGCGCTCGCAGCGCGCACGCACCTCGGCGAAGCCCTTCTCGGTCCGGTTGCGCACCGACATCACGTAGTTGCGCCCGACGAAGACGTCCACCTCGCCCACGTGCAGGTCGTCGCCGCGCGCCTCGACGGTGTGCATCACTGTGAACAGCAGGTCGTCGTACTCCTCGATCTTGGGCCGCTGGTGGCCGTGGCGCGCGTCCTCGATCGGCAGGTCGTGCACCTGGAACACGTGCTGCATGGCGGCCAGCTCGCCGGGCCCGGGGTTGACGAGCGCGACCCAGACGAAGGTGCCCGGCTTGTCGAGCTCGGCGCGGATGTCGTCGGGCTTGAGGTCGCCGACCTTGCGGCCATCACGGTATGCGGCGCAGCTCACTAGCATCTGGAATCCCCCTGGGGCGATGATAGCAACCGGCCCCGGGCCGGACATGACGGCAATCTTGCGCGGCGGCGCCCGGGGGCGCATGCCCGCGCCGGGGTTAAAATCGCAGCCTCCCAACTGCCATCGGTGTCCGCCATGTCCAGCAGCACGAACCAGCCCGCCGCCCAGCCCCGCATCAGCCGGCGCACCGCCGACCTCGGCACCGAGAACGCCTTCGTGGTGCTGGCCGAGGTCAACGAACAGGTGCGCAAGGGCCGCGACATCGTGTCCTTCTGCATCGGCCAGCCCGACTTCGCCACGCCGCTGAACGTGCAGCAGGCGGCGATACGCGCCATCGGCGAGGGCCGCCACGGCTACACCGCCTCGGCCGGCATCGACGAGCTGCGCGAGGCCGCCGCCGCGTACATGGGCGGCATGCGCGGCCTGTCCATCAGGCCCTCGGACGTGGTGGTCGGCGCCGGCGCCAAGCCCTTCATCGCCTACGCCATCCTCTGCACCACCGACTTCGGCGCGGGTGACGAGGTGATCTACCCGGTGCCCGGCTTCCCGATCTATGAGTCGCAGATCCGCGCCCACGGCGCGGTGCCGGTGCCGCTGTACCTGCGCGAGGCGCGCGACTTCGCCTTCGACCCGGCGGACCTGGAGCGCCTGATCACGCCGAAGACGAAGCTGCTGATCCTGAACTCGCCGCAGAACCCCACCGGCGGCATCCTGGGCGCGAAGGACCTGGAGGCGATCGCCGTCATCCTGCGCCGCCACCCGCAGGTCTGGGTGTACGCCGACGAGATCTATTCGCGCCTGTGCTACGAGGGCGAGTTCGCGTCCATCGCCTCGCTGCCGGGCATGTACGAGCGCACCATCATTTCCGACGGCGCGTCCAAGACCTGGGCGATGACCGGCTGGCGCATCGGCTTCGCCTCCAACCCGGTGCTCGCCCCCGAGTTCACCCGCTGGGTGACCAACACCGATTCCTGCGCCTCGCAGATCTCGCAGTGGGCCACGGTCGAGGCGATACGCGGGCCGCAGGACGACGCGGAAACGATGAAGAAATCCTTCCTCGAGCGGCGCGACCTGATCGTCGGCCTGCTCAACCAGGTGCCGGGCGTGACCTGCCGCACCCCGGGCGGCGCCTTCTACGCCTGGCCCAACGTGACCGAGGCCTGCCGCATGGTGGGCGCCGAGGACAGCGAGGTGTTCAGGAAGCGCCTGCTGAACGAGGCCGGCGTGGCGGTGCTCGCCGACATCCACTTCGGCGCGCGCGTCCCGGACGAGGGCCAGCACATCCGCTTCTCCTACGCCGCCTCGCGCGAGGCGATCGAGAAGGGCATTGCCCGCATGGCGGCCTTCGTGCGCGACAACACCCGCCGCGCGGCCTGAGCGCGGGCGTACGCGGCCATGGTCTGGAAACCCAGCGTC
The DNA here is from genome assembly GCA_903909415.1 of uncultured Pseudomonadota bacterium. Next base: position 38,561 of record CAIVVS010000154.1, read on the forward strand.
ACGGTGGCGGCCATCGCCGAGCGCGACGGCCGGCTGCTGTTCATCGAGGAGGACTCCCACGGCAAGCTGGTGCTGAACCAGCCCGCCGGCCACTGGGAGCCGGGCGAGACCCTGGCCGAGGCCTGCGCGCGCGAGACGCTGGAGGAGTCCGGCTACCAGTTCGAGCCGACCGCGCTGGTGGGCGTGTACCGCTGGCACCTGCCGTACGCGCCGGACGCGCCCGAGGGCGTGACCTTCCTGCGCTTCACCTACGCGGGCGACATCATCGGCCATGAGGCGGAGCGCAAGCTGGACAAGGAGATCGTGCGCGCGCTGTGGCTGACGCCGGCCGAGCTGCGCGCCCGGTCGGCGCGCCACCGCAGCCCGCTGGTGCAGCTGTGCGTGGACGATTACCTGGCCGGGCGGCGTTACCCGCTCGAGCTGGTGACGCACTGCGAATGACCGTGGCCGCGCACCAGGCCATCCGCATCGCCTGGGCGCTCGCCGTGGCCTCGGCGCTGGCGGGCGCCGCGCGCGGCGAGGAAGTGCCGGTGTGCTTCAACTACGCCTGCGCCCGGGTCGCGCTGGTGCATTACGGTGACGCGGAGCTGGCGCCGGTGGCGCGGCTGCTGGCGGATGCCGCTGACCCTGCCGCCGAGCGCAGCGCCCTGTCCGAGGCGGTGGGCCGGCTGTATGCCATTGCGGCCGGGCGCACGCCGATCTTCCGCGACCGCGGCGAGAACTTCGAGGACGACGAGGCTAACGACGGGCGCATGGACTGCATCGACCATTCGACCAACACCAGCAGCTTCCTGCACCTGCTGGAGGGGCGCGGCCTGCTGCGCCACCACCGCGTCGCAGCGCGGGCGCGGCGCGATGCATGGATGGTCCAGGAGCACTGGGCGGGCCGCATCGCCGAGCGTGCCAGCGGCGCGGAGTACGCCGTGGATACCTGGTTCCTTCCGCCCGGCCGGCCGGCGCTGGTGCAGGCCCTCGCCGAGTGGATGCGCGGCCAGCGCCCCGCGCCGAGGTAGGGGCCATGGGCGCGGAGAAGATCGTGGTGGGACTGTCCGGCGGGGTGGACTCCTCGGTGGCGGCGCTGCTGCTCAAGCGCGCCGGATACGAGGTCGTCGGCCTGTTCATGAAGAACTGGGAAGACGACGACGACGACGAGTACTGCTCCACGCGCGAGGACCTGGTGGATTGCGCCTCGGTGGCCGACGTCATCGGCATCGACCTGGAGGTGGTGAACTTCGCCGCCGAATACCGCGAACGCGTGTTCGCGTCCTTCCTCACCGAATACTCGGCCGGGCGCACGCCCAACCCGGACGTGCTGTGCAACGCCGAGATCAAGTTCAAGTCGTTCCTGGACCACGCGATGGCGCTGGGCGGCTCGCGCATCGCCACCGGGCACTACGCGCGTGTAACACGCGACGCCGGCGACGAGGGCGGACGGGTGCAGCTGCTCAAGGCGCTGGACGCGGGCAAGGACCAGAGCTATTTCCTGCACCGGCTGACGCAGGCGCAGCTCGCGCGCGTGCTGTTCCCGCTGGGCGGGCTGCAGAAGTCCGAGGTGCGCCGCATCGCCAAGGAGGCCGGCCTGCCGGTGCATGCCAAGCGCGACTCCACCGGCATCTGCTTCATCGGCGAGCGGCCGTTCCGAGACTTCCTGAACCGCTACCTGCCGAAGACGCCGGGCGTGATGCGCACGCCCGAGGGCCGCGTGGTCGGGGAGCACATCGGCCTGGCGTTCTACACCATCGGCCAGCGCAAGGGCATCGGCCTGGGCGGGATGAAGCCGGCACGGGGCAGCGCCGTTGCGGCCGGGGCGGCGGCGGGCGGCGAGGGCGGCGCCTGGTACGTCGCTGCCAAGGACATGGCGAAGAACGAACTGGTGGTGGTGCAGGGGCACGACCACCCCCTGCTGCTGCGCGAACGCCTGCTTGCGGCGGACACTTCCTGGGTGTCGGGCGCGGCGCCGGATCCCCAGCGCCATTACGGCGCCAAGACGCGGTATCGCCAGGCCGATGCCGGCTGCGCGCTGGAAGGCGACGGCGGGGCAGGCACCCAGGTTCGCTTCGACGAGCCGCAGTGGGCGGTGACGCCGGGCCAGAGCGTGGTGGTGTACGACGGCGAGGTGTGCCTGGGCGGGGGCATCATCCAGTAGCGGCCTTGGTGGCCGGCGCCAAAGGAAAAGGCCGCCTTCGGGCGGCGCCAAAGAGAAAGGCCGCCCGAGGGCGGCCTTTTCCGTGGTCAGGACCGGTCAGTCCTTGAACGCCTCGATCTCGATGAACAGC
>CAIVVS010000155.1 GCA_903909415.1 uncultured Pseudomonadota bacterium
CACCGTGCCGCCGCAGAACAGCATCATCATCGCGAAGGTGCGCCCGCCGCCGTAATAGAGCGGCGTGGCCGAGACGTAACGGTCCTGCGCGTCGAAGCCCAGGTTGATCCAGCTGACCCAGAAGCGGCGCAGGAACTGGTAGTGCGTCAGGCGCGGTCCCTTGGGCCGGCCGGTGGTGCCCGAGGACAGCGACATCAGCAACGGCCCGCCCTCGGCGGGGAAGTCGCGCGCCGCGTCCGCGGCCGCGACCCCCTGCATCCAGGCCTCATCCACCGGCACGCAGCGTTGGCCGGCCAGCGGCGTCGTGCCCGGTTCGGTCAGCACCAGCTTCGCCCCGAAGTGGCTCGCCACGCGCTCCTGCTCCGCCGGCGTCCAGCGCCAGTCCAGAGGCAGGTTCACCAGTCCCGCGCGCGCCAGCGCGAACAGCAGGACCAGGTGCTCGATGCTGTCGGACAGCGCGACGCCCACCGCGTCGCCGGCCCGCAGCCCGTGGGCGTCCAGCAGCAGCGCCGCTCGCTGGCGCACCATGCGGTCGAGGTCGCGGTAGCGGACGATGGCCTGGCCATGGATGATGGCCGGGTGGTCGGCGCGCGAACGCGCCAGCTGCGCCAGCGGGTCGGCGAGGTTGATGCCGGCGAGCACCGCGGGCGCGGAGGCCGCGGTGGCTGGGGCGGACACGCTCACTCCATCTTCGCGCCCACCCGGCGCGCGATGTCGCCCCACTTCTGCGCTTCGGTTCGGATGAAGGCCTGGAATTCCTCGGGGCTCATCTCGATCGTCTCCGCGCCCATGCCGGCGAGGCGCTCGCGCATCGCCGGCAACTTCATCACCGCGGTCACGTCGCGGTGCAGGCGGGTGATGAGCTCGCGCGGCGTGCCCGAGGGCGCGGCCAGCCCGGTCCAGGTGTAGGCCTCGACGTTGGCCACGCCGGCCTCGGCAAAGGTGGGTACGTCCGGCATCATCGCCGCGCGCGCGCGCGCCGACACCGCCAGCGCGCGCAAGGTGCCGGCGCGCACCGGTCCGTTCGAGGTGCTCACCGCGTCGAAGCTCATGTCCACCTCGCCGGCCACGGCGGCGGCGGTGGCCGGCGCCGCGCCCTTGTAGGGCACGTGCAGCGCCTCGATGCCGGCCTGGCGCAGGAACAGCTCCATGGCCAGATGGTTGGACAGGCCCACGCCGGGCGAGGAATAGGTCAGCTTGCCCTTGTTGGCGCGCGCGTGGGCAATGAACTCGGCGAGGTTGCGCGCCGGCATCTTCGGGTGGACCACCAGCACGTTGGGCGTGAAGGCCAGCGGCGCGATGTAGGCGAAGTCACGCACCGGGTCATAGGGCAGCTTGGGGTAGACGCTGGGCGCGGTGGCATTGGTGCCCAGCGTGGCCAGTGCCAGCGTGTAGCCGTCGGCCGGCGCCTTCGCCGCGTAGTCGATCCCGACCGTGCCGCCGGCGCCCGCCCGGTTCTCCACCAGCACGGACCGGTTCCACTGCCGCCCCAGCTGCTCGGCCAGCAGGCGCGCGACGATGTCGGTATTGCCGCCCGGCGGGAAGGACACGATGATCCGCACCGGGCGGGACGGGTAGTCCTGGGCCTGGGCGGCAGAAAAAGCACAGGCGAGCAGTGACAGGCAGGCGGCGACGAGGCGGATCATCCTGGGCATTCTCCGGTGGCGTTGCCCCAATCATGCCACCTGTGCGCCGGCCGGCGGCGCATGCACCGCCGCTATTCGCTTTGCAGCGGTATGCCTGCTTCGCGCACCCGGCGGTTCCACACCCCCAGCTGCTGCTTGATGAATGCATCGAACTCAGCGGGGGAATTGGGCGAGTGTTCCATGCCCATGTTGCTCATCTGCGCGCGCACTTCCGGCTTGGTGAGGATGGACGCCACGTTCTGGGAGAGGAACTGGATGACCGCGGACGGCGTGCCAGCCGGGGCGACGAGGCCGATCCACACGGACAAGTCGTACCCGGGCAGGCCCGCTTCGGCCATGGTCGGGACGTCCGGCAGCAGCGGGGAGCGGCGGTCGGAGAGCTGGACCAGGGCGCGCAACGCGCCGGAGCGAACCTGCGGCACAAGGATGGGGAGGTCGGCGATCACATACTCGAGCTGGCCGCCGAGCAGGTCGGCGATTGCCGGCGGCTGGCTCTTGTATGGAACGCCCAACGTGTCTATGCCCGCGATGCGATTGAAGGCCGCGCCCGCGATCTGCGTTGCCGGCGCGCCGTAGGAATACGAGAGCTTGCCCGGGCTGGCCTTGGCCTGTGCGACCAGGTCCTGGATGGAGCGTATGGGCAGGGCCGAACGCGTGACGAGGGCGTACGGCATGGTCGCAAGGTGCAGCACCGGCGCGAAGTCCTTGATCGGATCGTAAGGCAGCGTCTTGAACAGGTTCGGATTCGCCGAGTGGGTCGAACTGCTGCAGAACAGGATCGTGTATCCGTCCGGCGGAGCCTTGGAGACCAGCTCGGGGGCGATTCGTGCGCCACCCCCGGCACGGTTCTCGATGAGGAGGACGGCTCCGGTGCTGGTGCGGAGTTCCTGCGCGATGATGCGCGCGAGGTTGTCGATGGTGCTGCCAGCTGATACGGGCACGAATGCCCTGATCGGCTTCGCCGGATACGCCTGGGCCCGCGCCTCCAGCGTTGCCGCCAGGCTGCACAGGAACATCGCCACAACGATCAGGTTTCGCATGTGTTCGAGCTCCGGTTGGTGCTGCGTCCGACGCGTCGTGCCGCCCGGATCGCAACGAAGTCACGCTTTCATTGTGGATGATCAGCCGGCGTTTGGCTACACTGCCGGGATGCAAAACGCTCATCCTTCGGGTACCGGCGTGCGGCGGCTCGAGCTTGTCGGCCAGGCCGGCGAGGGGCTCGCGCCCGACCAGCTGCGCGACGCCCTGGAGCAGGTGTTGAAGGGTTTGCTCGCGGCGGGAGGCAGTTCCGCGCACCTGCGGTCCATGGTTTGGACTGCGCCCACGCCGGGGCGTTTCCATCCCTCACGCCCGGAGATCGACCTCGCGTACAGGGACATTTTTTCGGGAATGCGCCCGCCGGTCACGCTTCGGTCGGGCGATGGCCGGTTGAGCATCGTTGCGGTGGCGGAGATTCCCTCGGAGCCGCCGCCGGCGACGCCGGTCTGGCGCGACTGGGGTGTGGCGGACGTCGCGCGCCAGATGACGCCGCGCAACCAGGTCCCGTCCATCAGGGCGGTGCTGGACCACGACCGGCTGCGCGCCGCGGAGTTCCGTGCCCTGCACGCCGATGCGGCCTGGGACATTGCCTACGGGACAGGGCCAAAGGAGACGGTCGATGTCCTCTACCCGCCCGGGGTGGCACGCCCGCCGCTGTGGATTTTCATACACGGAGGCTACTGGCAAGCCACCGACAAGAGCTATGTCTGGCACAGGGCGGCGGCCATGCTTCGCAATGGGTATGCGGTCGCAATGCCCAATTACGGCCTGGGCCCGACGGTAACGCTCAGCCAGATTGCGGAGCAGGTCCGCGCCTGCATTCATTTCCTTCACCGGGATGCCGATGCGCTGGGCGTGGATGCGGGCAGGTTCCACGTGGCGGGCAAGTCCGCCGGTGCGCATCTTTCCGCCTGGGTGGTGACGCAACCCGACCTGGCGTTCATTCGCTCATCGCTGGTGGTTTCCGGGATCCTCGACCTGGAACCGGTCTCCCTGCTGCCCATGGGCCGTACCTGCGGCGTGACATCCCGCGAGCAGGTTGATGCCTTGTCGCCGCTGCGCCTCGGGTTGAATCCGGGCACGCGCGTGGGCATTGCCGTCGGTACGCTGGAATCCACCGAGTTCCGCCGTCAGGCGGCGGAACTCGCGCAGCGTTGGGGTGGCAGCCTGCTCGAACTTGAAGGGCGGCACCACTTCAATGCCGACGACGACCTGCACCTCGGCGGCGTCCTGCTTGACCTCGCATTGGGGCTGGTTCGCGGTCACTGACCGCCGGCTCAGCCGGCCAGGAAATCCATCAACAGCTTTGCCGTCGCTGCCGGGTTCTCCACGTGCGGGAAGTGCCCGGTGGCCAGCCGCGCGAACTTCGCCCCGGGAATGGTCCAGGGCTTGGATGAACGCGTGATGTCCCCGCCGAGCTGGTCCCACTCCGCGTTCCAGGTCGGGTAGGGCTCGAAGAAATCCGCCTCGCCCCAGGCCATCAGCGCGGGCACCGTGATGTGCGGCAGCCGGCGCTGCAGCATGTAGCGGTCGCGCAGCACCGGCGTCTCCATCTGGTGCAGCAGGGGCTCGATGCCGGTCAGGGCGCCGGGCTCGGTCACCATCACGCGCGCCTTGTCGGCCACCGCATCCAGGATCGCCGGGTCGGCGGCCGCCGGGTCCTTCATGCTGGTGCGGAACATCTCGCGCAGCTCGTCGCGCGAGGGCGGCTCGGGGAAGCGGATGCCGGAGGCCGGCGCGCGGTTCATGCCGGCGGCGCACAGCATCACGAGCTTCTCGATGCGCGAGGGGCTCTGGTAGGCCAGCTGCGCGGCGATCCATCCGCCCATGCTGTGGCCGACCACATGCGCCCGCGCCAGCCCGCGCGCGTCCATGAACTCGCGAAGGTGCTCCAGCATCAGCTCGAAGGTCGGCCCCTCGGGCATCTCGCGCACGCCCTTGCCGAAGCCCAGCCAGTCCGGCGCATACAACTTGAAGCGCGGTGCCATCAGCGGGATCACGTGCTCCCACAGGCTGCCCGAGCTGTACATGCCCATGCCGTGCAGCAGCAGCACCGGTTCGCCGTCGCCGGCTTCCAGCCAGCGGATGCGGCCCAGGCTGAGGTCCTGGGTGTGTTCGTGGATGGGAATCTGTCGAGTGGTCATTGCAGCTCTTCCGGATGGGGTGGTTTGGCAATCGGGGTTGTACCAGATGGCGGGGGCCGGCAACAGCAAACGCCTTCCCGCTCCAGGTGTGCGGCAACCCTGAACAGCAGGGCTTCGTTCCATGGCGCTGCGATGAGTTGCACGCCAAGCGGCAGCCCGGAAGCGCCGAAGACCGGGACGACCATCGCCGGCAAGCCGATGAAGGAGATCGGCGAGGTGAGCACGCCCAGTTCACGCGCCACCACGGCCGGACGCCCGTTCAGCGTGCGGGTTGCCTGTCCCAAGTGGGTCGCCGGCCAGGGCGTGGCGGGCGCGAGCAGCACGTCGAAGCGCGTGAACTCCTCCATCGCGCGGGCTAGGAACCACGACCGGAAGCGCGCCGATTGCACCGTCCAGGCCGCGGGGATCCGCGTGCCGGCGAGCAAACGGTCGCGCGTCATGGGATCGAAATCCATGGGACGCGAGCGCAGGCCGGGAAGGTGGAGCGTGGCCGCCTCTGCCGTGAGCATCAAGGTCGCAGCGGCGCGCGCACGGTCCGACTCGGGCAGGTCGGCGCGCTGCACGTTGTCCAGCACCCGGGCCACCGCGTCCCGGTTGGCCAGTGCCTCCGCTTCCGCGTTGTGCTCGAAGTGCCCCCCGAGGACGCCGATGCGCAGATCCCGGACTCCAGCACCGGCGCTGTCCAGGCAGGCCTGCGGCGCGTGCCGGGCCTGGGCGGGATCACGTTCGTCATGGCCCTGTACGCATTCGTACATCAAGGCCAGGTCGCGCACGCTGCCGCCGAACAGCCCCGCATGGTCGAAGCTGGGCGCGAGCGGCACGGTCCCGCGCCGCGACAGCCTTCCGAAAGTCGGCTTCAGGCCGTACACGCCGCACAGCGAGGCGGGCACCCGCACCGAACCGTTGGTGTCGGTGCCAAGCGACAGCGGAACGATGCCCGCGGCCACGGCCGCGGCGCTGCCGCCCGAGGACCCGCCGGCAATTCGCGTCGGATCGTGCGGATTGCGCGTCGGCCCGTAGTGGGAATTCTCGGTGGTGAAACCGAACGCGTACTCGTCCATGTTCAGGCCGCCGATCAGCACCGCCCCGGCCTGCTGCATGCGTCCGACGAGGAAGGCGTCCTCCCTGGCGGGCGGGTTGTCGCGGTTGATGGCGGAACCCGCCAGCGTCACCTCACCGCGCACGTCGAACAGGTCCTTGGCGGCGTAGGGCACGCCGGCCAGCGGCGGCAGCGGCTGGCCGGCGGCGCGCGCCGCGTCGATGCGCGCCGCCTCCGCGAGGGCGCGCTCATCGTTGATCGAGGTGAAGCAGTTGAGCACCGGCTGCGTGGCGCGCGCGCGCGCCAGCGCGGCCTTCGCCACGACCAGGGCGCTGGTTTCCCCGCTGGCGATCGCGTGCGCCGTGGCGGCGGCCGTGGCGAGGCTAGCGGCGGAACCGGTCACGGGCATCGGGCACCAGGCTGGCCGGTTCGAGCCGCTCGTCGAGCGGGAAGTCCATCACGCGGCTGGCCATCTCGGCGAGCCGCGCCAGTTGCCGCGCAACGCCGTCCTCGCATCCCGGCGGGATCGCGACCAACGTCAGGTCGGGCTGGATCGTTGCTGGTTCGTTCATGCGGGCAGGCACAGTCGCGGGAGGATGGAAACATCGTCCATCTCCTCCAGCGCGTCAACGGCGGACACGATGCCCTCGATGCGGGACTCCGACAGGGGCATGCGCGCGTAGCTGCAGCAGTCGCGGAACTTCGCCAGCAGGTGCTCCCGTCCTACGCGGCGCGTCGGATGCCCGAGCACGACGCTGACGTGCTCGCGCAGCGTCCTGCCGTCGCGCGTGAGCAACTCCACCACGCCGCCCGCAAGCGCATCGTCGTACCGGCAGACGGTCCGCGCCGCCAGCGTGGTGGCGGCCTCGTCGACCAGGCCAGCGGGCGTGAAGTCATGCAGCGTCACCGTGCGATGGCACAGCGCCTTGGCGACCGCAAACGGGATGCTGTTGGCCGCCGCTGCGGCGTTCATCGGCCGCGCCCGCTCGCTGACCGGCTCGCACCAGCTGTGGATATGGTCCCGTCCGGTGATGCGGATCTCGGCAATGGCTTCCGGTGCGATTCCCGCGCGCGCGAGGTTGCAGGCCGCTTCGATGAACGGGTGCGCCGTGGCGCTGGTGGGCCAGGGCTTGATCTGCGTGTCGAGCATCCGGTAGTCGCTTCCCAGGCCGCCTGTGATCACCTCCGGCAGGTACTCGCCGCCGTAGGCCAGTCCGTACAGCCCCGCCGGGCCCTCCAGCGCCGCGCATTGCGCACCCAGCCCGGACCGGGCCAGCATCGCTGCCATCACGCCGCCCTGGTTGGGAAAGCCGCCGTACACCGCCTTCGCCGGCGGGTCGCCGCTGAACACCACCTGCATGGAGCCTGCTGTCTGCATCAGGGCCAGGCCGAAGGCGCTGCGCATCCTGCCCGCATCCAGTCCCATCATCCGCGCGGCGCCCGCTGCCGCCCCGATGTAGCTGAAGTACTGCCCGGCGAGAAAGCGCTCGCTGGGGTGCCTTCCGGTCTGGGCAATCGCCGCGGTGATCCGCGCAGTGACCTCCGCGCCCGCCACGCAGGCCGCAAGCAGCTCGCGTCCCGGGACCGGCTGCCCGGACCGGCAGGACAGGGACTCCGCCGTTGCCAGCGGAGCGACCAGGCAGGTGACGCCGATGTGCCCGACCATCGGGCCGATGGGGTCGTAGTTCAGCGCGTGGGCGAGGGCCCCGTTGGCCAGCGCCGCGAAGGGTGCGGCCACCTTGCTTCCAGTGCCGAGGATGGATGACTCGCCAGTGCCGCCGCTGGAGAGCGCAAGGTCGATGACTTCGGCACAGCCGGCGCCGAGCGTGGTGGCCGCGAGGCTGGTGCCGATCACGTCGATGATCAGGTCCTTGGCCAGGGCAATCGCCTCGGCCGGCAATTCGGCGTGGCGCACGCCAGCGGCGAACGCGGCCAGGGCGCTCGTCAGGTGGTCGTTGGGCAGGCGGGGTTCTTTGGCCAAGGCGATTGGACGGGCTGGGCGGACTCGTTGTCCCGGACGACATGCGGGGCGCGCGGATCGTGCCGCTTTCGCATCTGTTTGACAGGGAATTGTACGACACTCATAATTATAAATTACTAATGCAATGCAAGGTTCCCTCCGAATCGCCGGCCAGATCGAATCTGCCGGCCATCCCCGGAAGCAAATGAGGAAAGTTCATTGAAAATCATACGGTTATCGCTGCATGAGGAAGTCGCCAAGCGGATCCGTGACCGGATATACCAGCGCCACCTGAAGCCGGGTGACCGGATAGACGAGATGGCGTTGGCGGCCGAATTCGGCATCAGCCGCACCCCTTTGCGCGAGGCGCTCAAGGTGCTGCAGTCCGAAGGACTGGTGACCCTGACGCCGCGCAAAGGCTGCGTCGTGGCGGAGTTGAGCGCCAAGGACCTGGACGACATTTACGACCTGTTGACCCTGCTCGAATCGCGCAGCGCCGGAGAAGCCGCCACGCGCGCGTCCTCGGAGGACATACACAAGCTGCAGCGCCTGAGCGAGCGCTGCGAAGTCGCGGCGGGCAAGGGGGATCTGGCCGGCTACCGCGCCGCCAACGCCGCGCTCCACGACGCGCTGCTGGTGATCGGTGGCAACCGCTGGCAGCACAGCATCGTGGTGGACCTGAAGAACGTCCTCAACCTCACCCAGCACGTCACCCTCAACCTGCCAGGGCGCATGGAGCGCTCGCTGCAGGACCACCGCGAACTGATGGATGCGATATCGAAGCGCGACGGCGAACTCGCCCGCGCGACGATGCTGGCGCACGTGCGCGGCCAGCGCGACGTGCTGCGCGAGCTCGAACGCAGGTCCGCCACCCGGACCGACGGCGCGCAGGCGGTACAGGGCGGTTGACGGGCCGGCGATGCCGGACCGGCGCGGCGAAAACCCAGGACAAACCAAGGAGCCAGGGACCATGGAAATGAACCATCCGAATGCGGGCGCGAATCCCCACGCGGGCATGGTCGTGGAATCGGGCAACGATTTCCGCGTGGACACGCGCGTCTACCTCGACCAGTCGGTCTTCGACGAAGAGATGCGCCGCATCTATGAATCGACCTGGGTCTACGTCGGGCACACCAGCGAGATCCCCGACGCCGGCGACTACAAGACCACCACCGTCGGCCTGAACCCGGTGATCGTGTCGCGCTCGGCCGACGGCCAGGTCAACGTGCTGCTGAACGAGTGCCGCCACCGCGCCAACGCGGTGTGCCGGGAGTCCTACGGAAACGCGCGCAACTTCCAGTGCCATTACCACGGTTGGGTGTACTCGCTCACCGGCGAGATCGTCGGCATCACCCACCCGCAGGGGTACGCCGCGGATTTCGCGCAGAAGCTGGGCGGCCTGCTCAGGCTGCGCCACGCCGTGTACCGCGGCCTGATCTTCGCGAGCATGACCGACGCCGTGCCCCCGATCGAGGACCACCTGGGCGACATGCGCAAGTACGTGGACCTCTGGGCCGACCTGTCGCCCGAGCCCGAGTTCAAGGTCGCCAAGCCGCACCTCTACGGCTACCAGGGCAACTGGAAGTTCCAGGCCGAGAATGGCCACGACGGGTGGCACGCCCGCTTCGTGCACGAGTCCGCGTTCCAGACCGCCGCGGACTTCGGCGGACCGCCCGCCTCGGCGCGTTCCACCGCCGGCTGCACGCGCGCGTTCGACGGCGGCTTCGGGATCCTCGAGCGCCATGGCATCTCGCAGGGCCTGTCTGCCGCGCAGCTCGATGCCTACCGCGCCGCGCTGGGGCGCAACCGCACGCCGGAGGACCTCGAACTGCGCTGGCATGTGCGCCACATCTTCCTGTTCCCCAACCTGTTCCTGTTCGACAACCTGATCCGCGTCATCCAGCCGGTCGATGTGGCCACGACCAACGTCATGTCGCACCCCTTGCTGCTCAACGGCGTCAGCCCGGACATCAACCGGGTGCGCATGCACGAGGTGCAGGCACGGCTGGGCACCACCGGCATGGTGAGCCTGGACGACCTGGAGATGTTCGCCGGCAACCAGACCGGCATGCGCGGCCGCAAGATGCGCTGGGTGGTGCTGTCGCACGGCATGGGCCAGGAAGAGAAGGTGGCCGGGTCCGAGCTGAAGGGCGAGGACCATTCGGAACTGCCGCAGCGCGCCCTGTACCGCCAGTGGGCGCGCCTGATGGGCAAGTGAGCAGCCCCGCGCCCACCCGACAGCATGCAAGGAACGACGACCATGAGCCTCACCCGTACCCAAGCCGAGGACTTCCTGTACGCGGAAGCCGACCTGCTCGACCAGCGCCGGTTCGAGGACTGGGCCAGGCTGTTCACCGATGACGGCATCTACTGGCTGCCCATGGTGGACGGCTCGGACCCCGACACGGAACCGTCGATCCAGTACGACGACGCGCGCCTCCTTGCGATGCGCGTGCACCAGCTGGTCAAGAAGCCCCACTACGCGCAGATCCCGCCGTCGCGCACCGTGCACGCCATCACCAACGTGCGCGTGTCACCGGCGCAGCGCGCCGACGAAACCGTCGTGCGCTGCACGCTGATGGTCACGGAGCTGCGCGAGGGCAACTTCCAGCAGCTCGGCCTCGGCGAGCAGCGCGTGTTCTCCGCGCATTGCGAGTACCGGTTGCGCCACGGCCCGGCCCTTGCGATCGCCCTCAAGAAAGTCGTGCTGATCAACCGCGACCAGCCGATCGTGAACCTGTCGTTCTTCATCTGATCCGCCCGCATCCATCCTGACCGCAAAGGACCCGACCATGCGCCCCACCGCATCGCCCCGCGCCCTGATCAGCACGGCCCTGTTCGCCATCGCCGCCGCCATGCCGGCCCTCGTGCACGTCTCGGCCCACGCCCAGGCGCAGTCGCGCGCCTGGGAGGCGGAATGGAAGCGCACGCTGGACGCCGCGAACAAGGAAGGCAAGCTCACGCTGAACATGCACGTGGAGACCGGCCAGGCCGAGATCGCCCGGGCCTTCATGGCGCGCCATCCCGGGATCAAGGTGGACTACACGCTGGAGAACATCGCGACCTTCGCGCCCAAGCTGGTCACCGAGCAGCGCAACGGCCAGTTCCTGTGGGACGTGACCATGATCCCGACGTCCAACGCCGTCACGCTGATGACCCCGGCCGGCGCCTTCCAGGACTTCCTGCCGCAGCTCATCCTGCCCGAGGCCACCGATGCCTCGAAGTGGCACGGCGGCCTGGAGATGTGGGCGCACAACCGCACCCCGGTGAAGAAGATCTTCATCCACGGCGGCTTCACCCAGGGCGGCTACTCGGTGAACCGGGACGTGATCCCGAAGGGCGAGCTCACCAGCTTCGAGCAGCTCACCGACCCGAAGTGGCGCGGCCGCATCCTGATCGACGAACCCAGCGCCCCGCGCCTCGGCAGCCTGTCACTGCTGCCCATGCTGCAGGCCAAGGGTCCGGAGTTCGTCAAGGAACTGCTGACCACGCAAAAGCCGGTGTTCACCACCAACCCGCGCCTGATGATGGAGTGGTATTCGACGGGCCGCTACCCGATCCTGATTGCGGAGCGTTCCGATGTACTGCGCGAGTTCAAGGCCAGGGGCGTGATCAAGCAATCCGAGCTGAACGGGCCGCTGTACCTCGCGGTATGGGGGATCGCGGTGTACACGCGCGCGCCCAACCCGAACGCCGCCAAGGTGTTCGTGAACTGGTTCCTCACCAAGGAGGGGCAGGAGGCCTACGCCAAGTCGCGCGGCGACTACGGCGGGGTGAGCCGCCGCAACGACGTCGCGTCGCTCGACCCCGAGAACACGCCGGACTGGTCCAAGGTCAACAGCTACGTCTCGCCCAACCAGGAACGCGACGCGGGCCAGGTGCGCCAGGTCATCGACCTGTACAAGGCCACGCGTCAGTAAGCCGCGCGTGGCACTTTCCGCTACGCCCGCCGCGGGCGACCCGGTCGTCCGCATCGAGTCGGTCTCCAAGCGCTATGGCGCGGGGGCGTTCGCGGTCGAGTCCCTGGACCTCGAGATCCGCCGCGGCGAGATCCTCACGCTGCTGGGGCCGAGCGGTTGCGGCAAGACCACCACGCTGCGCATGGTCATCGGCCTGGAGAAATGCACGGCGGGCCGCATCCTGCACCGGGGCGCCGTGGTGGATGACCCGGCGGCGCGCGTGCACGTGCCCAGCCACAAGCGCGACATGGGCATGGTGTTCCAGTCCTACGCGATCTGGCCGCACATGACCGTGGGCGAGAACGTGGCTTATCCGCTGCGCCTGCGCCGCCGGCCGGATGCCGAGGTGCGCGAGCGGGTAACGGCCACCCTGGCGATGGTGGGCCTGGCCGGCTTCCAGGAGCGGCCGGCCACGCAGCTGTCCGGCGGCCAGCAGCAGCGCGTCGCGCTGGCGCGCAGCCTGGTCTTCGAGCCCGACCTGCTCCTGCTGGACGAGCCGTTCTCCAACCTGGACGCGCAGTTGCGCGATCAGATGCGCGTCGAGGTCAAGGTGCTGCAGCGGCGCCTCGGCATCTCCGTGCTGTTCGTCACCCATGACCAGGGCGAGGCGCTCAGCCTGTCGGACCGCATCGCGGTGATGCACAAGGGCCGCGTCGAGCAGGTCGGCAGTCCGGAAGAACTCTACCGCCGGCCCGCGACGCGGGTGGTGCGCGACTTCCTCGGCAAGATGATCGTCCTCGAGGGACGGGTGGAATCCGTCACCGATGGCGCGGCCGAGGTCTCGCTCGACAAGGAGCGCGCGCGCCGGGCGTTGCTCCCCGGGACCAACGGGCTCGAAGCCGGGCAGGCCTGCCAGCTCGCCATCCGGCCGGAGAACGTGGTCGCGCCGCGTGGCGAGGAGATGCCCGGCAACGGCGGACTGGCGCTCTCGGGCCGCGTCGAGGCGACGCTGTTCCTCGGCGACTGCTACGAGGTGCGGGTGCGCTTGCCCTGGGGCGAAAGCCTCGTCACCACGGTGGAGCCGGACAGGCGGCTGTCCGAGGGCGACGAACTGCGCCTGTTCCTGCCGGCTGCGGAGCTGCGCGCATGGCCGCTTTAGGCCTGCCCGGCACTCCGGCGCGCCCCGTGTGGGGGATGCGCCCGGACGCGGCCGGCGTGGTGTTCTTCTGCGTCTTCGCCGCCGTCGCGCTCGTCGTGGTCTATCCGGTCTGGTTGCTGCTGGTCAACAGCCTGCAGGTGGGCGACCTCGGCAAGGCGACCGAGTGGGGGTTCGACTACTGGCGGAGCGCCTTCGACGAGCGCCGCATGCGCGAGGCGATGGTGAACACCATCGGCCTGACCGTCGCCAGCCAGGCAATCGCCTTCGTCATCTCCATCCCGGTGTCCTTCCTCATCGCGCGCACCAATATCCCGTTCCGCGGCGCGCTCGAGTTCGGGTTCTGGGTGGCGATCTTCCTGCCCTCGCTCACCGTGACGCTGGCGTGGATCCTGCTGCTGGACGGCCACCGCGGCCTGCTGAACACGCTGGTCGAGAAGCTGCCCTTCGTGCAGAAGTCGCCCTTCGACATCTTCAGCTGGTGGGGCATCGTGTTCATGCACGTGGTCACCATCAGCACCGCGATCAAGGTGGTGATCCTGGTTCCCGCGTTCCGCAACCTCGACGCGTCGCTGGAGGAGGCCTCGCTCAGCCTGGGCGCTAGCCCGTTCCGCACGCTGCTGCGCATCGTCATCCCCATCCTCGCCCCGGCCATCCTGGTGGTGTTCCTGTTCGGCACCATCCGCTCGATCCAGTCCTTCGAGATCGAGCTGATCCTGGGCGCGCCCCGGCAGATCGAGGTCTACAGCACGCTGATCTACCACCAGATCTACCAGGACCCGCCGCAGTACGGCAAGGCCACCGTGCTCAGCCTGCTGGTGCTGGCCTTGCTGCTGCCCTTGATCGCGGTACAGCACTGGCTCACCCACCGGCGGAACTACGTGACCGTGTCCGGGAAGTTCAGCAACCGCCTGTTCGACCTCGGTGCCTGGCGCTGGGCGGCGTTCGCGCTGGCGTTCCTGCTGTGCTTCATCACCACCATCCTGCCCTTCGTGATGGTGATGATGGGCACCTTCATGCAGCTGTTCGGCTTCTTCAACATCCCCGATCCCTGGACCACCGCGCATTGGGGCGAGGTGTTCTCCGACCCCAAGTTCTTCCCCTCGCTGAAGAACACCATGGTGGTCGGTCTGGGCGTCGCGGCGATCACCGTCACCCTGTTCTCCGTCGTGGCGTACGTCGCGGTGCGCTCGGCCCACGCGGCGCGCTCCGCGCTGGACTTCCTGACGTGGCTGCCCTCGGCCATCCCCGGCGTGGTGATCGGCCTGGGCATGCTCTGGATGTTCCTGGAGACGCCGGTGCTCAAGTCGCTCTACGGCTCCCCCGTCGCGCTGGTGGCGGCGGTGGCGGTGGGCACCATGACCCTGTCCGTGCAGGTGCTCAAGACCAACATCATCCAGCTCGGCGCGGAGCTGGAAGAAGCCTCGCGCGCCCACGGCGCCAGCTGGCCCTACACGTTCCGCCGCATCGTGCTGCCGCTGCTCGCGCCGGCCTTCGCCGCGGTGGCCATACTCGCGTTCGGGTCCGCCGCGCGCGAAGTGAGCCTAGTCGCGCTGCTGTCCAACCACGCCACGCAGCCGCTGTCGATGTTCCAGCTGTCCTACGTCACCGAGGGGCGGCTGGAGAATGCGTCGGTGGTCGGCGTGCTGATCATGCTGATGAGCGTCGGCGTCGCCGTGGTCGGGCGCATGCTCGGCGTACGGTCCATCTAAGGGGAGAAGCGGCTTGAACAGCATCTGGGTGGAACTGCTGAATTCGCAGGTCAGGCTGCTGCAGGGGAAGTACCGCACGCGGGTCATCGAGGCGGGCGAGGGCGAGCCGCTGCTGCTGCTGCACGGCACCGGCGGCCACGCCGAGAACTATGCGCGCAACATTGCCCCGCTCGCCAGGCAGTTCCACGTGATCGCGCTGGATTTCCTGTGGCATGGCCGCTCGCAGACCGACGGCTTCGACCCGGAAGTGATCCCCGCGCTGGTGGACCAGGTCCGCGACGTGATGGACGTGCTCGGCCTCGAGCGGGCCCACATCGAGGGCCAGTCCCTGGGCGGCTGGGTGGCGATGCGTTTCGCCCTCGCGCACCCGTCGCGCGTTCGCAAGCTGGTCATCACCACGCCCATGGGCTACCGGCCCGACGCGGGCACCGTGCCGGGTTACGCCGAGGGCGACCCCGCGCCGCTGCGCGAGAACACGCTGGCCGTGCTGCGCGAGCCGACCATGGCCAACGTGAGGAAGCGCATGGAGCGCATCGTGCACGACCCCTCGCTGGTCACGGACGAGGCGGTCGCGGTGCGCCACGCGTTCTACAACGACCCCGCGGTCAACGCGGTCCAGCAGCGCCTGACCACGCACTACCTGGGTGGACCCGAGCCGCAGCGCCACGTCGTGACGGATGCCGATGCGGCGCGCGTTGCCGCGCCGTCGCTGGTCTACTGGGGGGAGCGCAACGTCACGCCCCCGGCGCTCGGCGAGCGCCTGGCATCGGTCATCCCGGGTGCGGCGTTCTTCTGCGCGCCGGGCGTGGGCCATTGGGCGCAGTTCGAGAAGTTCGACATCCACAACCGCGAAGTGTCGCGGTTCCTCGGC
>CAIVVS010000156.1 GCA_903909415.1 uncultured Pseudomonadota bacterium
CACATCGCCGGCAATGCGCCGATCGCCGTGCAGGCGGCCAAGCAGCTCATCGATGCGGGCCTGGGCAACGCGCAGGCGGTGGCGATCGAGTCGCTGGCCTCCGGATTTGCCGCCGGGACTGACGACATGAAAGAAGGTGCCGCAGCCTTCACGCAGAAGCGGCGGCCGAAGTACACCGGAAAATGAAGGGACGCCCTGCATGATCTCTCCCGACCCCGCGCTGCTTTCGCTCAACGCCATCACCACCAAGCGCTGGACGCTGGCCGAAGCCATTGCCGGTTGCGTGCGCCATGGCATCGGCGGCATCACGGTCTGGCGCGACCGCCTGCAGGAGATGGGCGTGGCGGCGGCTGCAAAATCACTCAGGGACAACGGCCTTGCGGTCACGGGCCTCTGCCGGGGCGGGATGTTTCCCGCCGCGGACGCCGCGGGACGCAAGGCGTCCATCGAAGACAACTACCGCGCCATCGACGAGGCGCACGCCATCGGCGCCCGCTGCCTGATCCTCGTCGTTGGCGGCCTGCCGCCCGGGTCGAAGGACATTGCCGGCGCGCACGCGCAGGTGGAGGAGGGCATCGCCACGATCCTCGGCCGTGCGCGCGAGGCGGGCGTGCCGCTGGCGATCGAGCCGCTCCACCCGATGCAGGCGGCGGACCGCGCCTGCATCAACACGCTGGGCCACGCGCTGGACCTCTGCGACCGGGTCGACCCGCAGGCGAGCGGGGCGCTGGGCGTGGCGGTGGATGTCTACCACGTGTGGTGGGACCCGTACCTGGAGGCGCAGATTGCGCGCGCGGGTGCCAAGCGGCTGCTGGCCCACCACCTCTGCGACTGGCTGGTGCCGACCACCGATCTGGCCTTCGACCGCGGGATGATGGGCGACGGCGTCATCGACCTGCGGCGCATCCGCGGGATGATGGAGAAGGCGGGCTACCGAGGCTACAACGAGGTGGAGATCTTCTCGCAGCGCGACTGGTGGCAGCGCGATCCGGACGAGGTGTTACAGGTAATGAAACAGCGCTACGCCGACTGCTGAGTCGCCGGATCTACTTGTAGAATCCAAGGATCAGGCGCCGCCCGGCGCCTGCGCTTGTGCTCCCCGGAGGATCCTGTGATGCGTGCCTTGTCCCGCCTGCTGTCCCTTGCGCTGCTGTTTGCCTCCGTGTCCGCGCAGGCCCAGACGTTTCCCGACAAGCCCATCCGTTTCATCCTCGGCTTTGCCGCGGGCGGTCCCACCGACCTCAGCGTGCGGGCGCTCGCCGCCGTGGCGGGACGCCAGCTCGGCCAGTCGCTGGTGGTGTCCAACATGACCGGCGCGGGCGGCACGCTCGCAATGGCCGAACTCGCGCGCGCGCCGGCCGACGGGTACCTCATCTCCATGCACACGAGCTCCTACAAGGCGATGACGGCGCATACCCAGAAGCTGTCGTTCGATCTCGACGAGGTGCGCACGCTGCTCGGGTATGCGGAGTTCCGGCACCTGATGTTCGTAAAGGCGGACGCGCCCTGGGCGAATATCGACGAGCTGATCGCCTACGGAAAGGCGAACCCCGGCGTGCTCAAGTTCGGCCATGTGGGGCCGGGCACTTCGCTGCAATTGCAGGGGCTGCTGTACTTTCGGTCCGCAGGGGTCCAGGTCACCGACGTGCCGTACCGCGGCAGCAGCGAGTTCACCAACGCGGTGCTCGGCGGGCACGTGAACGTTGCCTTCATCGATATCGCAGGCATCCGCGCCCTGGCGCGGGCCGGCACCGCGCGGCTGCTCGTCACGCTGACGCAACAGCGGTTCCCTGAGTTTCCCGATGTGCCGACCGCCATCGAGAAAGGCATCCAGGGGCCGGAGTTGTTCAACCCCATGGTTGGCGTCGCGATCCGCCGCGGCACGCCGCCCGACCGCGTGAAGCGCCTGCACGACGCGCTGCGCCGCGCGATCGAAGACCCGGAATTCGTCAAGGCCCTGAACGACATTGGACTGAAGAGCGGCTACACCCCGCCCGAGGCCTTCGACGAGGTTGTCACCCGCGCTGAAGCGCGCGCGGTGCCGTTGCTGAAGGAACTGAAGCTCACGACGCAAGGCAACTGAGGA
>CAIVVS010000157.1 GCA_903909415.1 uncultured Pseudomonadota bacterium
ACAGTCCCGCTGCCATCGCGGCAGCGAACGGGATCAACCTGGACGGCATGCGAGCTTCCTCGGGAAACCCGGCCCGGAGCGGCCGGCCTGAGGATACTAGCGCGCCAGTCCCATCAAACCAAGCGCGGCGCGGCCCAGCGGCGAGTTTGCGTCGCCCAGCAGGCGCAGGATCTCGAAGTGGTTCTGCCCGGGAACCATCAGGCGCGTCACCTGCTTGCCCGCGGCTTCCAGCGCGTCGGCATAGGCCTGAGGCTGGCGCTGGAACTCGGGCGTCTCGAGCCCGCCCCAGGCCAGCACCAGCGGCGCCCGGACGCGGTCGATGTGCAGGATGGCGCTGAGCTCGTCGATCTCGCCGGCCGACAGGGTCACGTAGGACGAGCGGGCGCTCAGCATCACCGGGCGCAGGTCGTACATGCCGCTCACCAGCAGGCCGCTCTTGACCACGTCGGCCGGCAGCCCGTGCGCCGCCCAGTCGGTGGTGGTCAGCACGCCGGCCATGTGGCCGCCCGAGGAATGGCCGGAGACATGGATGTTGTCCGGGTCACCGCCCAGGCGCGCGACGTTGGCGTGCAGCCAGGCGATGGCGCGGCGTGCCTGCGCCATCATTTCCGGGATGCGCACCTTGGGGATGGTGGCGAAGTTCAGCACCGCGAGCATCGCGCCCGCGGGGGCGAAGCAGCGCACCAGGAAGGACTCCTCGTCCTTGGTCAGGTTGCGCCAGCCGCCGCCGTGCACGTGCACGTGCACCGGCGCCGGCCTGCTGCCGCGCGCAAGCGGCAGGAACAGGTCCAGCGTTTCCTCGGGCGTGGGCCCGTAGGCGATGTTGGCGGTATGCGCGAACTCGGCGCGCGCCTTCGCGCTGTCGGTGCCGTAGGACGCGATCACGGCATCCGCGTTCGCCGCCCATGCGCGCTGGTCGTAGGCGCGGTCGAGTTCCGCCTGGGTGTAGTCGAGGTAGACCTTGGTTTCGCTGCTCATGGTCGGGCTGTTACTTGCGCGAGTCCGGCTGGGACCAGCGCGAGGTCACCTGCCCCAGCGTGACCACGTCGCCGAACAGGAAGCGCACGTTCGCCAGCGTCGCCTCGTGCGCGGGCGGCGTGTGCGAGGCGACGCATTCCTGCGGCACCACGCAGTAGAAGCCCAGCGAGTGCGCGTCGCGCAGCGTGGACTCGACGCACACGTGCGTCTGCACGCCGCAGAACACCACGGTGCGCGCACCCACGCCGCGCAGCACCTGCTCCATGCCGGTGGCGTGGAAACCGCTGTAGCTCGACTTGGTGACCACCGGCTCGCCCTCGGCAGGCGCCACGCCGAACCAGTCCGCGCCCCAGGTGCCGGGCACGCAGCAGACCTCGGTCACGCCCTGCTTGTCCAGCTTGGCACGCATGGACTCGGGGATGCGCTCGCGGCGGTAGTCGGCGCGCAGCCAGACCACCGGCACGCCGGCGGCGCGCGCGGCGGCCACCAGTTCGTTCACCGGGCCGGCCACCGCCTGGCAGGCGGCCAGGTCGCGCTTGATGACCTTGTCCACGTAGCCGCCGTTGGCGCAGAAGTCGTTCTGCATGTCGACCACCAGCACCGCGGTGTGGCCGGGCGCGAGGCGGTCCGCTACTTCGAGGAGTTCCTTCATGCGGCGAGCTTCCATTCCACCCCGCCCATGCCGCAACGCAGCGGCACCGAGGGTACGTAAAACACGGTCTCCGCACGGCTGGCGGCGTTCACCACCTCGGCCGTGCCCATGGCGACGATCCACGCCAGCAGCTCGCTGGTGCCGCCGTCGCCCGCAGCCATGAACTTCTCCATGGTCGCCTCGCGTACCACGGTGCCGGAGTCGCTCTTCGCGAGCAGGTCCAGGAACCAGCGGTCGAACTGCTCGTCCACGTCGAAGTAGCGCTGGCCGCCCGGGTCGTGCGACAGCCCGCCCGTGGCCATCACCGCCACGCGCACGTCGGCCGGCCACGCCTGAATCACCTCGCCCAGCACCCGCCCGAAGCGGTGGCAGCGCTCGGCCGGCGGCAGCGGCGGCATGATGCAGTTCATGTGGATGGGCACCAGCGGGATGTCGTAGCCGGGCGTGAGGAACTTGAGCGGCACCGACCAGTTGTCGTCGAACAGCAGCTTCTCCGACCAGGCCAGGTTCATGCCGCGCCTGCCGGACTCGCGCACGATGGTGCGGCCCAGTTCCCGGTGCCCGCCGACCGAGTAGTCGGCCACGTTCAGCCAGTCGCGGAACCAGGGCGCCGGCCCGTTCCAGCGGTCGGCGATGCCGACGCACCAGTCGGGGATGTTTTCCATGGGGAAGTTCAGCAGGTGGTCGTTGGCCACGCCGACGATCACGTCGGGCTTCGCCGCGCGCACGCGGCGGCCGAGTTCCTCGTAGCCGGCGAACATCTGCTCGCGTTCGGCGGCGGGGGACTTGTCCGGCCAGCCGGTGATGCCCGGCGCGTGCGCCAGGGCGGTGACGGAGACGATCTTCGCCATTACTTTTTCCCTTTCAGCATCCGGTCGGCGTAGAGCTGCGCGGCCTCGCTGTCGTTGTGGTTGTAGCCACCGCCCTTGAACAGGCGCGAGATCTGCGGCAGGAAGTAGGGATGCACGCCCATCGAAGCCAGGGTCTGCAGGTCGACTGCACGCAGCGCCACCTTCTCGCGGTCGGACAGGCCGTAGTCGGCCATCAGCCCGTCCAGGTCGGCGCGGAAGCGCGCGAACAGCGCCTCGTCGCGGCGCACGTCGAACACCAACCGGTTGGTTGGCAGGGTCTTGTCGGCATCCAGGATGCTCATCGCGGTGGTCCCCCATTGCTGTTTCCGGCCCGCAGCAGGAATCGCTTGCGAACTGCAAGGATATTACCCGTCGGCAGCGCCCCAGTCGACCCGCCCCAGGCCGGCGTGGCTTCCCCCGGAAGGCCGCGCGGCCTCCCCGCTCAGTCGACCTTGGCGCCCGAGGCCTGGACCACCTTGGCCCACTTCTCGGCGTCCTGGCGCACGTAGCTCCCGAACTGCGCGGCGCTGCCGGACATGGGATCGAAGCCCTGCGCCGCCAGCAGTGCGCGCAGCTCGGTGTTGCCCAGCGCCCGGGCGGCCTCGCGGTTAAGGCGCTCGATGACCTCGCGCGGCGTGGCGGCGGGCACGTGCACGCCGAACCATAGCGAGGTTTCATACCCGGGCAGGCCCGCCTCGGCGACGGTCGGCAGGTCCGGCGCGGCGCCGGCGCGCTGAGCGCCGGTGGAAGCCAGCCCGCGCACCGAGCCGGCCTTGATGTGCTGCAGAACGCTGGAGATCGGCGAGAACATCACCAGCACGCGCCCGGCGAGCAGGTCGGTCACCGCAGCCGGGCTGCCCTTGTAGGGCACGTGGACCAGCCTGGTGCCGGCCATCAGGTTGAACAGTTCGCCCGACAGGTGCGGCGCCGTGCCGTTGCCCGACGAGCCGTAGAGCACGCCCTCGGGTTTCGACTTGGCCACCGCGACCAGTTCCTGCACCGTCTTCACGTTCAGCGAGGGATGCGCGACCAGCAGGTTGGGCGAGGTCGCCATGCCCGCGACCGGCGCGAGGTCCTTGAGGAAGTCGAAGGCCAGCCCCTTCACCAGGCTGGCGTTGATCGTGTTGGCCACCGAGGACAGCAGGATGGTGTAGCCGTCGGGCGCGGCGCGCACCACCGCTTCGGTGCCGATGTTGCTGGAGGCCCCGGCGCGGTTGTCCACGATGACGGGCTGGCCGAGCCCCTCGGCGATGCGCGGCATCGCGAGGCGCGCCACCACGTCGGCGGCGCTGCCGGGCGGGAAGCCCACCACCATGCGCACCGGGCGGCTCGGCCAGGCCTGCTGCGCGTGCGACAGCGCCGGCAGCAGCGTTCCCGCGACGACCAGGGGTGCGACCAGCGCGGCGATGAGGGGCGCGCGGGCGGGCGTGAGCGGGCGGGTCTGCTTCATGGTTTTCTCCTGCTGCTGCGCGGGACCGGAATGGCCGGCGCATATACTCGTGCGAGGCATCCTACAGGAGGTATTCCCGCCATGGCAAAGCTGCGCGCGACCGAATGTCGCGAGTTCATCCGCACCGTATCCGACAAGGCCACGGCCATGAAGGTGCCGGTGTCCATCGCCCTGGTCAACGCCGAGGGCCACCTGCTGGCGCTGGAGCGCATGGACGACGCCGGCTTCATCACCGCCGAGATCGCGTGGGGCAAGGCCTTCACGGTCGCCGCGTTCCGCTCGATGAGCCCGCGCTTTCCCGACGGCCTGGCGATCCAGCAATGGTTCAAGGAACGCAACCCGCAGATGATGATCAACGCCTCGGTGTTCACCAACGGCCGGGTGGTGGTGTCCGGCGGCTGCGCGCCCGTCTTCCGTGGCGACGAGATGGTCGGCGCCTACGGCATCAGCGGCGGCACCTCCGACCAGGACGAGGTGATGGGACGGCACGCGCGCGAGACGCTGGGCTGGCAGCACATGAAGGAAAACGACGACACGCCGCAGGACGTGAAGGACCACATCAACGAGATCTACTCGAAGGTCGGCCTGGGCGGGCGCAAGCTCTGAGCGCGGGGCAGGAAGCTGCTGCGCGGAGTGAGCAAGGCCGCGCGGCGGTCCTTCAACCGCGCGAGGGCGTGCCCACCATGCGGCTGTATGGCAACGGTACGGCGAACGCCCGGCGCTGCACCTCGTCCAGCCAGGGCTGCACCTTGAGGTAGCCGGCGTTCAGCCGGGTCACGTCGTCGCGCACCTTCGGCATCAGGCCGGCGATTTCCTCGCGCAGCGCCGCCTCGTCCACGCCGGTGGCGCGGCCCCGCTCCACCACCACGCGGCCGTCGACGATGACGGTGCGTATGGAACGCCCGGACTCCGCATACACCAGCTGGCGGATCGCGCTGTTGTAGGGCACGTAGGCCGGGTCAGAGAGGTCGAGCAGGACCAGGTCGGCGCGCTGGCCGGCGCGGATCTCGCCCACCTGCCCCGCCATGCCGGCGGTCTTCGCCCCGCCCAGCGTGGCCGCGCGCAGCGCATCCGCCGCGGTCGGTGTGTCGCGCTCGGGGGTGCTCGCGCCCGCCAGCAGGCAGAACAGCTTCATCACCTGCAGCAGGTTCTGCGTGTCGCTGCAGCTGCAGTTGTCGCAGCCCAGCGCCATGTTCACGCCGCGCCGGCGGTATTCGAGGATCGGCGCGACGCCGCTCTTCAGCTTGAGGTTGCTCAGCATGTTGAGCACCACGTTGGTCCCGGTGGAGCCGATCAGGTCCAGCTCCGCCTCGTCCGGCCAGACGCCGTGCGCGAGCGTGACATGGGGCCCGAGCAGGCCGGTGGTGGCGAGCATCTTCACCGCCGACCCGCCGAAGGCAGCCAGGCGCTCCTGCGCGAACACGCGCTGGGTGCGCGTTTCGTAGACGTGCGTGTAGACCGGGAGTGAATGACGCTTCGCGAGGTCGGCCACCGCCTCCAGCAGCCCGGGCGAACAGCGCTGCGGCGCCGACGGCGCGAGCGCCCAGCGCAGCATGCCGCCGCGCGTGCCCAGGCGCTTGATCTGCGCCGAGACGTAATCCACCTGCGGGCCGGGCGCATCCGAGGCCGTGCCGATGATGTCGTGCAGGTACCTGGGCGCGAGGTCCGCGATCCACGGGATGGTGTCCAGCTGCGACAGGTCGCGCACCGTGACCCCGAACACCACGCGCAGGCCGGCGTCGGCGTAGGCGCCGAGGATGGTGTCGATCAGCGCGTCGTCCATGGGCGAGAAGCTGCACATGTCCTGCACCGTCGTGATGCCGTTGCGCAGGCACTCCACCGCGCCGGCCAGCGTGCGCGCGCGCACCTCGGCCAGCGAGCGCTTCGAGCCCAGCGGCCCTGCCAGCGTGCCCCAGGACTCCAGCGGCAGGCGCTCGAACATGCCGCGCGCCAGCACGTCGTGCGAGTGGTAATGCGCGTTCACCAGCCCCGGCATCATCAGGCAGCCTGCAGCGTCGATCACCGTGGCACCCGGCGGCGGCGCGATGTGGCCGGCGACCGACTGGATCGCGCCGTCCGCCACCAGCACGTCACGCGCAGGCGGGTTGTCGAGTTCGCCGTCCAGGTCGAGGACCCGGGCGCCGCGTATCAGCATGGAAGCAGTCATGGGATGTCCTTCAGCGGCCGCCGGTGGCGTCCAGGATGGTGCCGGTGCAGTAGGAAGCCTCGTCCGAGGCCAGCCAGAGGATGGCGCGCGCCACTTCCGCGGCAGTGCCGATGCGCTTCATGGGCACTGCCTCCTTCACCTTCTCCAACCGGCCCGGCTCGGCTGCGGCGGCATGGATCTCGGTGTCGATGAAGCCGGGGCGCACCGCGTTCACGCGTATGCCCTCGGTCGCGACTTCGCGGGCCAGTCCGATGGTGAAAGTGTCGATCGCGCCCTTGGTGGCGGCGTAGTCCACGTAGTCGCCGGCCGCGCCGATGCGCGCGGCGCCCGAGGACAGGTTGACGATGCTGCCGCCGCGCCCGCCATGGCGGGTGGACATGCGCCGCACGGCCTCGCGCGCGCACAGGAAGGATCCGACCACGTTGACCGCGAACAGCCGCGTCAGGCGCGCGGCATCGGCCTGGTCCACGCGGGCACGCGCCGCGAGGATGCCGGCGTTGTTCACCAGCACGTCCAGCCGGCCGAATTCGCGGTCGACGGCGGCGAACAAGCGCAACACATCCTCGTCCACGGACACATCGGCCCGGACCGCCAGCGCGCGACCGCCCGCAGCAGCAATGGACGCGACCAGCGCATCGGCGGCGGCGCGGTTGGCGGCGTAGTTGACGCAGACCGCGTACCCCTTCGCGGCGGCCTGGAG
Source organism: uncultured Pseudomonadota bacterium (assembly GCA_903909415.1). The sequence continues at coordinate 6,799 of CAIVVS010000157.1, forward strand.
GGCCACCTGCGCGCCTATGCCGCGCCCACCGCCGGTGACCAGCATCACCTCCTGCTCCATGCCGGCCCCTAGCCCATCATTCCGGACATGCCGATCAATGCCCCCGCCGCGATCAGCCAAAGGGGATTCAGCCGGATGCGCAGGGTCACCACCAGGGCGAGGGCGGTGAGCACGAACTGGATCCAGTGGCGGTCCACCGCCTCCAGCAGGATCCATCCCGAGGCCAGCACCAGGCCGATGGTGATGGGCGCGAGGCCGGCCAGCATGGTACGCAGCACCCCGCCGCCGGGCATGCGCGCATCCAGCCGGATCACCACCAGGGTGAAGGTGGCCGGCGGGATGATGATGGCGATGGTCGTGACCGTCGCCCCCAGCAGCCCCGCGACTTCCCAGCCGACCAGGGTGATCCACATCATGTTCGGTCCGGGCGCGGCCTGCGCCAGCGCGAAGGCATCGGCGAACTGCTTGCTGGTGATCCAGCCGTTGGCATCCACCAGGTAGCGGTGCATGTCCGGCATCACGCCCTGCATGCCCCCCACCGCCATGCAGGCCAGCAGCAGGAAGTGGGTGAACAGCGCCATCACGTCGACGCGCTCGCTCATGCCTTCGCCCCGTTTGAAGCGCGCATCAGCTCTGCTCCCGCGCGGCGAGGAAGATGCCGAGCGGCGCCAGCACCGCAAGTACCCCCAGCAGCGGCAGCCGCAGGATGCCCACGCAGGTGAAGGACACGGCCGCGAACACCCAGGGGCGCCAGCGCCGTTGCATCGAGCCGGCCATCTTGAAGGCCGTGGCCAGGACCAGCCCGACCGCCACCGCCGACATGCCGGCCAGCGCGTCCTGCGCCAGCGTCGCCTGGCCGAAGCTGTCGTAGGCCATGCCCACGGCGATCATGATGAAGAACGGCAGTCCCATCAGCCCGGCGATACCGGCGGCGGCGCCGCTGTAACCGGCGTAGTGGTAGCCGATCATCACCGACAGGTTGAGCACGTTCGGCCCCGGCAGCACCTGCCCCAGGGCCAGCCACTCCGTGAACTCGCGCGCGGTCACCAGCTTCTTCTTCTCGACCAGGATGCGGTAGGCCCAGGGCAGCGTGCCGCCGAAGCCGGAGATGGCGATTCGGTTGAAGGTGGCGAGGATCTCCAGCGCGCTGACCTCGCGCGGCGGCGGGTCGGTCGGCCGGCGGGGCTTGTCCGACCGTTCAAGCGTCGGATCGTCGGAGGCGGGCGCGGCGGACGGCGTGGACATCCGGCGATTATCTCAGGCCGAGCCGCCAGCGCGTGCCGGACCCTGACGAAAACACCTGCCGTGCCCGCGGCGTAAACACGTGCCGTGTTTTGGTGCAAACTCGCCCGCTGCAAATCCCTCTGTCAGGTAAGGCCATGCCCGAGTTCGACCCTGCCCTGCTCACGCCCAAGCAGCGCGCCAAGCTGATCACCGCCAGCGTCGTGCCGCGCCCGATCGCCCTGGTCACCACGCTGGGGCCGGACGGCCCGAACGCCGCGCCCTTCTCCTTTTTCGGCGCGGCCGGCGGCGCCAACCCGATGCTGATGCTGTCCATCGGCCCCAAGGGCGCGGGCCAGGTGAAGGACACGGTGCGAAACATCGAGGCCCTGCCCGAGTTCGTGGTGCACATCGTGGACGAGCGCGACAAGGAAAAGATGAACCTGTGCTCCACCGAATGGGACTACGGCGTGGACGAGATCACGCGCTCGGGCTTTCGCGCCGAGCCCTCGCGCAAGGTGCGCCCGCCGCGCCTGGCCGACTGCCCGGTGCAGATGGAATGCAGGCTGGTCCACATCGCCAAGCTCGGCCCCGGCCCGCAGACCCTGGTCGTCGGCGAGGTGGTGCACTTCCACTACCGCGAGGGCCTGGTGGACATGGACAAGCTCTACGTCAACGTGCCCGAGATGCACGCCATGGGCCGCATGGAAGGCGCCGACATGTACGTGCGCACCACCGACCGCTTCAGCCTGCGCCGGCCCGACCGTCCCGACGGCACGTCCTACGGCGACTGAAGGCCCACGGGGTCGACCGGTCACGGCACGAGAACACACGAAACACAACGCATAACAAGGAGCAGGCATGGACTGGACCAAACGGCGCGACGCCTTCCGGGCGATCCTCGAAGGCAAGCGCTGCGTGCATCCCGGCTCGGTGGCAGACCCGATCTCGGCGCGCATCGCCGAGGACCTGGGATTCGAATGCGGCATCTTTGCCGGCTCGGTGGCTTCGCTCGCGGTGCTCGGCGCGCCCGACATCATGCTGCTCACGCTCACCGAATTCGCCGGCCAGGCCTACCGCGTCAACCGCGCCGGCAACCTGCCGGTGATCGTGGACGCGGACCACGGCTACGGCAACGCGCTGAACGTGCGCCGCGCGGTCGAGGAACTGGAAACCGCCGGGGTGGCTGCCATGACCATCGAGGACACGCTGCTGCCCGCGGCCTTCGGCGCCGGGGACAAGGCGCAGCTGCTGAGCATCGAGGAAGGCGCCGGCAAGCTGCGCGCCGCCCTGGACGCGCGGCGCGACCCGCGCCTGTGCATCGTCGGGCGCACCGCGGCCATGTCCATCTCCGGACTGGACGACGCCATCGCCCGCGGCCGCGCCTACCAGGCGCTGGGCGTGGACGCGATGTTCTTCACCGGCATCAAGACCCGCGCCGAGATGGAGAAGATCGCCGCGGCGATCACCATCCCGATCTGCGTCGGCGGCGGCAGCGCCGACCTGATGGACCTGGACTACCTCTCGCCGCTGGGCGCGCGCATCTGCCTGCAGGGCCACCCGCCCTACATGGCCGCGATCCAGGCGACCTACGCGACGCTCAAGGCGCTGCGCGAAGGAACCGCGCCGTCCAGGCTGACCGGCCTCGCCCCGAACGACCTGCTCAAGAAGGTCACGCGCGACGCCGACTGGCAGCGCTGGGCTAAGGAATTCCTCGGCGGCTGAACCCCCGCGCCACCGCCGCCGGGGTCACTCCGCCTTCACCCCGGCTCGGACAACGATGTCGCGCATGGCGCGGATCTCCGCCTCGATGCGGCGGGCGAACTCCGGCTGCGGCATGGTGTAGGCGCGCGCGCCGCGTTCCTGGAACGCGTCGCGTACCTTGGGCTTGGCCACCCCCCTGGTCAGTTCCGCATGGATGCGCGCGATCACCGCAGGCGGCGTGCCGGCCGGCGCGGCATAGCCGAACCAGATGGGCGCGTCGTAGTCGGCATAGCCCGACTCGG
>CAIVVS010000158.1 GCA_903909415.1 uncultured Pseudomonadota bacterium
ATCTTCGACCAGCTGGGCGGGGGCTTTTGCCGCTACTCGACCGACGAGCGCTGGCTGATCCCGCATTTCGAGAAGATGCTCTACGACAACGGCCCGCTGCTCGCGCTTTGCGCGGACGCCTGGCTGCTGGACCCGCAGCCGTTATACGCGTGCGTGGCGGAGCAGACCGCCGGCTGGGTGATGCGCGAGATGCAGTCGCCGCAGGGCGGCTACTGGTCCTCGCTGGACGCGGACTCCGAGGGCGAGGAAGGCCGGTTCTACGTCTGGACCCCGGAGGAGGCGCGCGCCGTGCTGGACGCACGCGAGTTCGCGCTGGCCTCGGCGCACTGGGGGCTGGACGGCCCGGCCAACTTCGAGGGCCATCACTGGAACCTGCATGTCGCGCGGCCCTTGGGCGAGGTGGCCGGGCAGCAGGGCCTCTCGCACGAGGATGCAAGGGCGCTGCTCGAATCGGCGCGCGCAAAGCTGTTCGCCGCCCGTGCGGGTCGCGTGCGCCCGGGGCTGGACGACAAGGTGCTGACGTCCTGGAACGCGCTGATGGTCACCGGCATGGCGCGCGCCGGCAGCGTATTCGGACGCGGCGACTGGATCGATTCGGCCGCGCGGGCGCTGGGCTTCGTCCGCTCCACGCTGTGGGTGCGCGGCGAGGACGGCCGGGGCAGGCTGCTGGCGACCTGCAAGGACGGACGCGCGCACCTGAATGCCTACCTCGATGACCATGCCTTCCTGTTGTCCGCCTGCCTCGAGCTGTTGCAGGCGCGCTTCGACGCCGGCGTGCTCGGCTTCGCCTGTGAGCTGGCCGACGCCCTGCTCGCGCGATTCCCGGATGCGGAGCACGGCGGCTTCTACTTCACCAGCGATGACCACGAACGCCTGATCCAGCGGCCCAAGCCCGGCCACGACAACGCCACGCCCTCGGGCAACGGCGTGGCCGCGCTGGCGCTGAACCGGCTGGCCATCCTGACAGGGGAACAGCGCTACGCGGTGGCGGCGGCGGGGACAGTGGCAGCCTTCTTCCCGGCGATGCGCGAACAGCCCGGCGGCTTTGCCAGCCTGTGCATGGCGCTTGCCGAGCAGCTCGTGCCGCTGCGCACCGTGATCCTGCGCGGTCCCGCGGCGGGCCTGCCGGCTTGGCAGCTGGCGCTGGCTGCCAGGCCGCGCCCCGACACGCTGGTGCTGGCGATCCCGCCCCAGGCCGGACCCCTGCCTGCGGTGCTGGACAAGCCCGTCGGGCCGGAGGTCAACGCCTGGGTCTGCCGGGGCGTTAATTGCCTCATGCCGGTGGCGAGCCCGGACGCCGCCATCGACCTCCTGGACGACGCAGGAGGCGACTCACCCGGCAAACCGGGCTACTTGGTAAACGGGTAAAATTCGCCCGATCAAATACAGTATCGAACACGCAAGTGCCTGATTCAACTCAAAAGGAACCCGCCATGAAGCAATGGATCATGATCGCCGCCGCGGCCACCGTCGGCCTCGCCGGCAACGCCCTGGCCCAGGATGCCGCCAAGCTGGCGCAGGAAAAAGCCTGCCTGTCCTGCCATGCGGTGGACAAGAAGGTCGTCGGACCGGCGTTCAAGGATGTGGCCGCCAAATACAAGGGCCAGAAGGACGCCGAAGCCAAGATGGTGAAGACGGTCCGTGAGGGTGGCGTGGGTGCGTGGGGCCAGATCCCGAGGCCCCCGAACACCACCGTGTCCGAGAAGGACGCGACCACCCTGGTGAAGTGGATCCTCG
>CAIVVS010000159.1 GCA_903909415.1 uncultured Pseudomonadota bacterium
CGCGAGGCGGTTTAGCGGGGTTCGTCCGCCCGTATTCGGGCGGGCATTGCGCAGGTCCTGGGACGTCTCCGGCGGGGGTGCGCGTCGTACAATGCGCTTCCCGTTCGAGCCGTGGTCGTCCATGTCGCGCAACTTCAATTTCGTCGGCCTTCCCTACCGCGTGGTGTTCGGCGCGGGCAGCATTGCCCAGCTGGTTCCCGAGATCGAGCGCCTGGGCGCGAAACGCGCGCTGCTGATCGCGACGCCGCAGCAGAAGGACCACCTCGAGCAGGTGAAGGCGGCGCTCGGTGAGCGCTGCGCCGGGGTCTACGACCGTGCGCTGATGCATGTGCCGATCGAGACGGCGCGTGAGGCGCGTGAGCTCGCCAAGTCCATCGGCGCGGACTGCGCGGTCACCGTCGGCGGCGGCTCGACCACCGGCCTCGGGAAGGCCATCGCGCTGGAATCCTCGCTGCCCATCCTCGCGATCCCGACCACCTATGCCGGCTCGGAAGTCACGCCGATCTACGGCATCACCGAGGGCGGGATGAAGAAGACCGGCCGCGATCCGCGCGTGCTGCCCAAGGTCGTGATCTATGACCCGGTGTTCACCACCGGCCTGCCGGTGCCGCTGTCGGTCACCAGCGCGATGAACGCCATCGCCCACGCGGTCGAGGGCATGTACGCGCAGGACGCCAACCCCATCATGTCCATGATGGCCGAAGAGGGCATACGCGCCATCGCCGGCGGCCTGCCGCGCGTGGTGGTGCAGCCCGCCGACATCGAGGCGCGCTCGGACTGCCTGTATGGCGCCTGGCTGTGCGGCACGGTGCTGGGCAACGTCGGCATGGCGCTGCACCACAAGCTCTGCCACACGCTGGGCGGCACCTGGAACCTGCCGCACGCCGAGACCCACACCATCGTGCTGCCGCATGCCACCGCCTTCACCACGCCGGCGGCCCAGGCCGCGATGCAGCGCGTCTCGGCCGCCTTGGGCGTGCCCGGCACCAGCGCCGCGCGCGCGCTCTACGACCTCGCCAAGTCCAACGGTGCGCCGGTCGCGCTGCGCGACATCGGCATGCCGCAGGCCGAGCTGGACCGCGCCGCCGACATCGCCACCCAGTCGCCGTACTGGAACCCGCGGCCGGTGGACCGCGCCGGCATCCGCGCGCTGCTCGAGGACGCCTGGCAGGGCCGCCGGCCCGACTGAACTTCAGACAAGCAAGCGCATTTTCGACAACTACGACAACCCCACGCACCGAGGATGAGAGACATGGCCACCAGCAAGAAGCAACCCGCTCCCGCGAAAAAAGCCGCCCCCGCGAAGGCCGCGGCGAAAGCCGCAGCGAAAATTCGCATCGGCTGGATCGGCCTGGGGCGCATGGGCTTTTCCATGTCCTACCGGCTGCTGAAGAACGGCTGCGACGTCTCGGTGTGGAACCGCACCCGCGCCAAGGCCCTGCCGCTGGCCGAGCACGGTGCGAAGGTGGTGACCAAGGTCACCGACCTCGCCGGCTGCGACATCGTGTTCACCATGGTGTCCACCACCGACGACCTGAAGGAAGTGCTGTTCGGCAAGGGCGGCCTGCTCACCGGCAGGAAGAAGCCCAAGATGGTGATCGACAACTC
>CAIVVS010000160.1 GCA_903909415.1 uncultured Pseudomonadota bacterium
CGCCCAGCCAGGCGGTGAGCACCGGCTTCGCCGTCTTTGCCGCCGCGGCGATGATGGTTGCGGCGGCATCCTCGCCGGTCAGCACCTGCTGCGGGCAGAACAGCGTGAGCAGCCCGTCCACCTGCGGGTCGGCCAGCAGCGGCGGCAGGGCCGCGGCCAGCCGCGTCGCGTCCGCATCGCCGATGATGTCGGCCGGATTGGCGTGCGACCAGTGCGCCGGCATGCTTGCATTCAGCGCGGTGAGCGTGGGTCCGGACAGCGCCGCGATCTCCACGCCGCAGTCGGCGGCGAAGTCCGCCGCCATCGCGCCGGGCCCGCCGCCGTTGGTGAGGATGGCTAGGCGGTTTCCCTGCGGCAGGCGCCCGGCGCCGATCAGCCGCGCCGCCGAGAACAGCTCGGCATAGGTCTTCACCCGCACCACGCCGCAGCGGCGCAGCGCGGCGTCGAACACCGCGTCATCGCCCGCCATCGCGCCGGTATGGCTCATCGCGGCGCGCGAGCCGGCCTTGTGCCGGCCCACCTTGAGCACCACGATCGGCTTGCTGCGCGCCGCGGCGCGCAGGCCTGAGATGAAGCGCCGCGCGTCGCGTATGCCTTCCACGTACAGCAGGATGGAGCGGGTCTCGATGTCGTGCAGCAGGTAGTCGAGGATCTCGCCGAAGTCCAGGTCCACGCCCGCGCCCATGGACACCACGCTGGAAAAGCCGATGTGCACCGAGTCGGCCCAGTCCACCAGCGCGGCTGCGATCGCGCCGGACTGCGATACCAGCGCCACCGGGCCGGGACGCGCCGCCGAGCGCGCGAAGGTCGCGTTCAGGCCGATTGACGGACGCATGATGCCCAGGCAGTTCGGGCCGATCAGGCGCACATGATTCTCGCGCGCGATGCGCTGCACTTCCTGCTCGAGGACCTTGCCCTCGGCGCCGATCTCGCCGAAACCCGCCGACAGCACCACGGCGTTGCGCACGCCGGCGCGCGCCGCGTCCGCGACCACCGCCGGCACCGCGCTGCCCGGCGTGGCGACCAGCACCATGTCGATCGGCTGCCCGATGGCGGAGAGGCTTGGGAAGCAGCGCACGCCATCGATCGCGTCGTGCTTGGGATTGACCGGAACGATGGGGCCGGAGAAGCCGCCGTGTCGCAGGTTGTCGAAGGCCAGGCGTCCGAGGCTGCCGGCGCGCGCGCTGGCCCCGACCACCGCTACCGAGCGCGGCGCGAACAGGTGCTGCAGGTAGTGCTCCATGTGCATCCCAGACAGGGGGTACTGCCATTTCAGTGCAACCAGTGTAACCGCCGGACATGACGGTCCGTTGCGGGCCCTCGCCCGCAACGTGTTTGTATCGGCAACGGATCGGCCTGTGTCTGACCTGCGTCAACCGATGGCGGTATCCGGCTTGCGTCCGCCACCCTTGCTGCGGTCTACTCGATGCACCCGCGGGGCGCCGCCGCTGCGCTGGCTCTGCCAAGCGGCGCCCCGGCTGCATCGCCCCTGTTTTGCCAACTGGTATTCGATTCGGGTCAATTTGAGCATAAGTGGCTGTTTTCATTGTGGTTTGCCGGTCCCTTCCGGCTCGGGCTGGTCGGTCGAGCACGACGGCCGCCGGCTGAGCTATTGCTGCGCGGGTTGCGAGGCGGTGTCGCGCACCATCCTCGAGGGCGGGCTGCAGGACTTCTACCGGCAGCGCGCCGAGTCCGATCCGGCGCCGGCAACCGCGCAACAGGCCGAGGCGATTGCGGCGCTCGAGGCCTGGGACCATCCGCAGGCGCAGGAAGGCCTGGTCACGCGCGAGCCGGCCGCCGGTGGCGGCGAGCGCGCCGAGGTGGCGTTGCTGGTGCGCGGCATCACCTGCGCTGCCTGCGTCTGGCTGCTGGAGCAGCATGTCGCGCGCCTGCCCGGCGTGCTCGCGTTCTCGTTGAATTACGCCACGCACCGCGCGCGGCTGGTCTGGGACCCGGCGCGCGTGAAACTCTCGGCGGTGCTGCGCGCGGTCGCGGCCATCGGCTATGGCGCCGAACCCTATGACGCCAGGCGCGCGGAGGCGGCGCGGCGTGGCGAGCGGCGCACCATGCTCTGGCGGCTCGCGGTGGCGGGGCTCGGGATGATGCAGGTGATGATGTACGCCTATCCCGCGTACATCGCCGGCCCGGAGGACATCACGCCGGACATCGTGGCGCTGATGCGCATCGCCAGCCTGGTGCTGACCGTGCCGGTGCTGGCGTTCTCCGCGGCGCCGTTCTTCCGGGGCGCCCTGCGCGACCTGCGGCTGCGACGCGTCGGCATGGACGTGCCGGTGGCGCTGGGCATAGGCATCGCCTTCGCGGCGAGCGTGCATGCCACCCTGACCGGGCGCGGCGAGGTGTACTTCGACTCGGTCACCATGTTCGTCTTCCTGCTGCTGGGTGCGCGCTGGCTGGAACTGCTGGTGCGCGCGCGCGCCGGCCGGCACCTGGAGGACCTGTCGCTGGCGCGCGCGGGCTTCGCCGAGCGGCTGCTCGACCATCCGCGTTCCATGCGCGCCGAGCGCGTGCCGGCAGCCGGCCTCGCGCCCGGCGACTACCTGCTGGTGCCGAGCGGCGCGACCTTTCCGGCCGATGGCGTGCTGGAGTCCGCCGAGGCGCAATGCGACGAGGCCCTGCTCACCGGCGAGTCGCGCCCGGTGTCGCACCGCGCCGGCGGCCTGCTGGTGGCCGGGAGCATCAACCTCGGCCAGCCGGTGGTGATGCGCGTGCAGGCATGCGGCGCCGCGACCCGGCTGGCGGGCGTCGCGCGCCTCGCCGAACGCGCGCTGGCTGACAAGCCGCCGCTGGCGGAACTGGCCGACCGCTACGCAGGGCGCTTCCTCGCGTCCATCCTGCTGCTGGCGGGGCTGGCCGCGCTCGCGTGGCAGTTTGTCGATCCGGCGCGCTCGTTGCCGGTGGCCATTTCGGTGCTGATCGTCACCTGCCCCTGCGCGCTGTCCCTGGCCGCGCCGCTCGCGCTCACCGCCGCGATGGCGCAGCTGTCGCGCCAGGGCG
>CAIVVS010000161.1 GCA_903909415.1 uncultured Pseudomonadota bacterium
CGCAGGCGGCACCATCGGCGCGGCCGAGGTCGCGCGTGCCGCGCCCGACGGCTACACGCTGCTCCTGTCCAACAGCGCACCGATCTCGATCTCGCCGTTCATGCTGAGCGCGCCGACCTACGACCCGGTGAAAGGCTTCACGCACGTGGCCTACATCGGCTCGGTCGCCAACGTGTTCGTGGTGCATCCCTCGGTGCCGGCCAGAACCTACGCGGAGCTGGTCGCGTGGATCAAGGCCCAGCCCAACCCGGTCAACTACGGCTCAGGCGGCATCGGCTCCATCGGCCACATCGTCGGCGAGACCATGAAGAACGACGCCGGCCTGAAGATGGAACATGTCGGCTACAAGGGCTCCGCTCCGATGCACAACGACCTGCTGGCCGGCACCATCAAGCTCGCCATCGATACCCTGCCGCAGAACGTGCCCTTCATGAAGGACGGCAAGCTGCGCGCAATCGCGGTGACCTCGCCGGCGCGCGCCGGCATGGCCGCCGACGTGCCCTCGGTGCTGGAACTCGGCCAGAAGAAGCTGGTGGCGGAGAACTTCCTCGGCATCGCCGGACCGGCCGGCATGCCGGCACCCTTGGTCGAGCGGTTGAACGCGGTGATGTCGGAAGTGATGGCCGATGCCACCATCACCCGGCGCATGGACGACCTGGGCGTCGCGGGCCGCAGGATGAGCGCCGCCGAATTCACGCGCTTCGTCTCGGACCAGGTGACCGAGTGGGCGCCGGCGGTGCGCGCCTCGGGCGCGAAACTGAACTGATGCCGGGCTGAAACCGGACTGCGCTGGCGCGTTGCGCCAGCCGGCCCGGTCAGTCCTTCTGCCCGACGAAGAGGTACCAGGGCACGCCCACGAACGGCAGGAAGCGCGGCGAATGCGTCGCCTCATCCAGGCGCAGCGTCCGGAACCGGTGCAACAGGTAGGGCAGGTGGTCCGGGCTGGGGTTGACCCCGTCGTGGGAGAACCACGCCGGCCAGAACGCGCGGCTGACCGCGCCATGGCGCGCCATGCCCGGCGGCGGCACGCGGCGCGAGACGTAGAAGTCCACCACGCCGATCCGGCCGCCGGGGCGCAGCATCGCGTGCGCGGCATCCACCACGCGGAACCAGTCCGGGATCATGGTCAGCGAGTAGCTGGCAAGCACCACGTCCACCTGCGCGCCTGGCCGCCAACTCGTCGCATCGGCTTCGACCACCCGTACGTTGGGCCGGCCGCGCGCCCGGTCCCTGGCCACCGCCAGCAATGACGGGCACAGGTCCACCTGCGTGATGGACCGGGCCGCGTGCGCGCGCTCACCCAGGTAGTCGAGGTTCCTGCCGGTTCCCGCGCCCAGGTCCACCAGTGCCTCGCCGTCCGCCAGGCCGATCGCCCGGGCCAGCTCGGAGCGCCCGGGAAGCAGGCGCTCGCGCGAGGCGTCGTACTCCGCCGCCTGCGGGGCATAGAAACGCTCGAGCCGCTCGGACAGCGGGCCCTCGGCAGGCTGGCCGCGCAGGAACTGGCGCCAGACGGCGAACGCGCCGCTCACCGGGACCGGATCCTCGGGCGGGCGCAGCGCGCCGCCATGTCAGGCGAATTCCGCGATGTGGAAGCCGGCGTAGGTATGGACGCGGTCCTCGCGCTGCAGGCGCGCGGCGCGGGCCTCGTCGAAACGCAGCAGTGACGCGAGCGGGAGCCCGCGCCCGGCACCCGGGACGCGCAACCGGTCCATGAACGCCGGACGGGCGTGGGCGCTGCGGAAGATCACACGCGCCCCGGGCGCGGCGCGCTCGATGATCGCCGCCCATTCGCGCGCGAGCTCGTCCATGCGCGACGCGGCCAGCCAGTCCATGTGGTCCAGCAGCACGAACCGCGTGATCGGCTCGCCGCCCGCCTCGAGGAAATCCGTCACCAGCCCGGTGCAGGGCACCACCCTTGCCGCCGCGCCCGCCTTCAGCGCGGCGAAGCCCCTGGGTTCGAGGTAGGCGGGACAGCAGCCGGCCCCGTAGCTGCCGCGCAGGTACAGGCTCCAGAAATAGTTGTTGTGCGCCGGAAGGTGGCGGAACACGTATCCGATGGAATCGCGCACGAAGCCCGGCACGCCTGCGACATGCTGGCGGCGCACCTCGTCGTGCTGCGCGACCGGCACGCCCAGCATGCTCATGGTGACCTGGCGGGACAGCGCCCAGCGCAGGCTGCGGCCCCACAGGGCCGGTTCGACCGAGCGCTCGAAGATGATCCTCTGGGTAACGAGGTCGGGCGCCGCGAACAGTTCGTCCAGCGCATCCCGCAGCGCGGGCCGGAACGCCAGCCAGGCCCGGAAGCCGCGCGCGACGTATCCCGACAGGCCGTGGCCGTAGAGTCCCTCGCGTGACTCGAACCAGGGGCCGTGACGATCCCAGAACGCGGTGGCGAAGGGGCTCAGCCCGGCCCTCAGGCTGTCGCGGTAGATCTCGCGGAACCGCGCATGGCGCCCGCGGCCGAAAAGCCCGAAGAAGTCCGCATGGCCCAGTTCGCGTATCGCGGCCAGCTTCAGCTCGAGCAACGCTGTCTGGCGGGGGTTAGCGTCCACGGCGTGCACCCGGCCCGCGCCGGCGAGCGCGTAGTCCAGCGCATTGCAGCCGGCGCTGGTGATCACCAGCACCGTGTCGTCCGGCCCGAGGTCCAGCGCCTTGCGGTCGACCGCCGGGTCTTCCCAACAGGCGTTGTAGACGAGATTGTTACGGTAGAGGGTGTCGAACACCCCCTGTTGCAGTCGCGTGGAAAACGGCACGCTCACGTGCGGCCCGGGGAGTCGAGGGAGATTTCCATGGCCCCGGAGTTTCCCTGCGGCAGATGACCGCGGCATGACGACGCCGTGAAACGCACATGACAGCGACGGCCAGGACGCCTAAGCCCGGTCGCGCCCGCGCCACGTGACCAGGGTGATGCCGGCCAGCACCAGCGCCACCGCGGCGATGAAGGTCGCGCTCAGGCGCTCGCCCAGGAACACCACGCCGAACAGCACCCCGAACAGCGGCGACAGGAAGGTATAGGCCGACATGCGCGACGCGTAATAGCGCGTGAGCAGCCAGAACCACACGAGGAAGCTGGCGAAGGCCACCACCACGCCCTGGAACACCAGGCTGGCCACCGCGGTGGCGGACCACCGCACGACGCCGGGCTCGCCGATCGCCACCGAGATGACGGGTAGCAGCAGCGCGGACACGGCG
>CAIVVS010000162.1 GCA_903909415.1 uncultured Pseudomonadota bacterium
CATGGCCGACAGGGTCTTGTCCTTGACCCGCTGCAGGCGGATGTCGGCCGGCAGCTTGAGTTCCACCTTCTCCACGCGGCCGGCCATGTTCACGCCGCCCTGCACCCATTCCACCGAGGACAGCGGCACGCCGCACTGGTGCGCGAGGTAGCCGCGGCTGTAGATGGTGGCGGTCTGCGCCCACTCGGGCACGCCGATGCGCTTGCCCTTCAACTGCGAGGGATGGGTGATGCCGCTGCCCTCGCGCACGTAGAACATCGACAGCCGGAACTGGCGCGAGATGAACACCGGGATCGCGGTGAAGGTCTCGTCGCCCTGCGAGCGCAGCGACACGTACTTGCCCATCGAGAGTTCCGCGACGTCCCATTCCTTGAAGAAGGTGTAGCGGAAGAAGATCTCCTCGATCTGGTGGTTCATGGTGATCAGGTCCACCCCCTCCACCGGCACCTTGCCGGTGATGATGTCGCGGGTGTGCTCGTAATCACCGAGCGCGAGGGACAGGCGCAGCTTGTCTGCCATTTTTTAGCTTTTTAATGTTAAGTGGCTGATTTAATTGGGTATTTCGCCCAGCACCACACAGCGGCGCATCAGCCTGCGCTCGCTCGCATCAAAGTCCGAGCGGGCGTGCAGCGCGCAGCGGTTGTCCCACACCAGCAGGTCGCCCGGCTTCCACACGTGCTCGTAGATCCAGGCCGGGTTCTCCTGCAGGTCGAACAGCTGCGCCAGCACCCGGTCGCCCTCGGCCTTGTCCCAGCCGACGATGGATTCGGTCATCAGCCGGTTGACGTAGAGCGCGCGCTTGCCGGTTTCCGGATGGGTGCGGAACACCGGGTGCGCGAAGCGCGGCGCCTCGGCGCTGGCGGTGCCGCGGTGCGTGGCGGCGTTGGCGTAGTCGTACACGTTGACCGCGCGCGCGCCCTCCAGCTTCGCCTTGAGTTCCGCCGGCACCGCGTCGTAGGCCTTGTAGGCGTTGGCGAACAGGGTGTTGCCGCCCTTGGACGGCACCTCCATCGCGTACAGCATGGCCGCGGCGCTGGGGCGCGCGACGTAGCACTGGTCGGAGTGGAACATCATCTCGCCATCGGGCAGCGCGCCGATCAGCTCGCCGTTCTCGCGGACGTTGGACACGAACATCACGCCGGGATGGTGGCGCGAGGCGCCGCCGTGCTTGTTCAGCACCCGGCCGAGTTCGCCGAAGGTCGCCCCGAAGGCGACCTGCTGCTCTTCGGTGATGGACTGCCCGCGGAACAGCAGGATGCAGTTCGCGTACCAGGCCTGGCGGATCGCCTCGGCAGTGGCCGCGTCCAGCGGGCGCGACAGGTCCACGCCCATCACCTCGGCGCCGATGTTGGGCGACAGCGGACGGGTCTGGAGTGGTACTGCTGAACCAGTCTGGATGACGGCGGCCATGGCGTGCTTGCTCCTATCCCTTGACTATCCTTTGACGAATACGGCTCCGCCCTCGACCTTCACCGGGAACACCTTCAGGTCCACTTTGCAGGGCGCGTTGACGGCCTTGCCGGTGATGATGTCGAAGGTGCCCTGGTGCAGCGGGCATTCGATCTGCGTGCCATCCACGATGAAGCCGTCGGCCATGCTGGCCTGGCCGTGGGTGCAGGTGTCGTGCGTGGCGTAGACCTTGCCGCCGATCTTGTACAGGCAGACGGGCTCAGGGCCCACGTCCACCAGCAGGGTGCCGTCCTCGGGAATCTCGTCCTCGGTGGCTACTTTGGTCCAGTCTTCGCTCATTGCATGGTTCTCTTGTGTCGGTTAAAGGGGATAGATCAGGCTGTTCGGCACCAGCAGGCTGTCGAACACGCAGATTTTCTCCCGGAATCGCAGTTTTCCCCCATCGACCGCGAGCAGGTCGCGGTACTGGCCCACGTTGAACACCCGGGTCAGCTCGTCGGGCAGGGTCTCGAAGGCCGCGTAGTTGGCGCGCACTTCCAGCAGCCCGTCCTTCCAGCCGAGAATGCGGATGCCCGAGACCATGCGCCGCAGGTAGCGCGGCGAGTACACCAGGGTCTTCCTGATGCCGACCACGCGGTCCTGCAGGTAGCCGTGGTTTTCGCAGGCCCACAGCGCGAGCGGCAGGCCGCGCTCGAAGTTTTCGCGCGGCACGATGCGGTAGTTGCACGGGTCGGTGAAGAACGCCGGCCATTCCTCGAAGCGGCCCTCGTCCAGGCAGGCGGTGTAGTCGGCGTACAGCGCTTCCAGCTCCAGGCGCAGCTCGCCCGCGCTGAGGGAAGTGAAATGCGCCAGGGACTTGTCGTTGGCACTCATGCGCAGCCCCTCACAGGTCCATGGTCTTGCGGTAGCCGTCCCAGAAGGCCCGGATCACCGACTCGGTCACGGTATGCGGCTCGTCGCCCCATTCGCGCCCGCCCATTTCCAGCACGCCCTGCTCGTTGGGATAGGGCGCGATGCCCTGCTGGGAGCTCGCCATCATCTCGCTGTCGTCGATGGACACGTAGCCCGAGGGACCCATCAGGTTGGCCTGGCGCAGGCGCCGCTGGGTCATCTCCTCGCTGTCATCCTCGTAGCCGAAGTAGGTCCAGGCCAGCTCGAAGGCGGCCGGGCCCTTGGTGATGAGCTGGCGCATCGCGAGGGTGTTGGACTGCTGCTGCACGATCAGGTTGGGCCACAGGGTCAGCATCACCACCGTGTACTGCTCGAACTCGCGTTCCGGCTGCAGCATGGACGTGCCCTGCAGCTTGAGCGAGACGTCCAGGCTCTTCATCTCGGCGTTGTCGGCGGTGGCCTTCTGCTCGCCGCGCCAGTTGATCAGCGCGCCGTGCCGGCCGCTGTCGTCCATCGCCACCTTGGACGGCTGGTCGATGCGGAACAGGCCGAAGGACACCAGGAACACATGCAGCAAACTCGCGTGGTACGGGTCCTTGATGTTCTCGACCATCAGCTTCCAGTTCGACGGGATCAGCTGGCGCTGGTAGCCCAGCACCTTCAGCTTGCGGCCGTTGAACACGCGATCGAACAGGGCCAGCATCTTCTCGCCGACGAAGTCCTCGAACGCCTCGACTTCCTTGGAGAAGGTGGCGAACACCACGCCGTTGCGGATCGCCACGCGCAGCTTCGACAGGCCGTGGTCCTTGGGGTCGAAGTCCTCGGGCATGCCGCCCTGCTTGCGGATGCCGCGGCGCAGCGGCACGCCGATCAGCTCGCCCTTCAGGTTGTAGGTCCACTGGTGGTAGGGGCACATGAACTCCGGGCGGTTGCCCAGGTGCTCCTGGCACAGCTGCACGCCGCGGTGCGCGCAGCGGTTCTCCAGGACATGGACCTCGCCCGATTCATCGCGCACCACGATGATGGGCTTGTCGCCGATGAAGGTGCGCTTGAAGTCGCCCGGCTTGGGCAGCTCGCAGTCGAGCGCGACGTAGGACCAGCTCGGCCCGGCGAAGATGCGTTCCTGTTCGCGGACGTAGATCTCGGGGTCCGTGTAGACCCAGTACGGAATGCGCGAAATGCCCTCGCTGGGCCATTGCAGGCGTTCACCCATGGGGTTCCTCCTCCTTGCCGGGTTGGTGTGCGGCTTGATCGAGCGGGCTGCCGGCGCGAAGCGCCGGGCTTCGCTTCTACAGGGTGCGAATGCTAATCTTGCCTTCCAGCTAGATCAATCTCGATTCATCAATCGACCCATTCCCTTGCGAATGAGCGCCTGTGAATGAGCCTCCGCACATGACCCCTCCCGGCCCCGGTACCGAGACCCGCGACTACCTGAGCGCCGCCGACGCGGCCGCCCTGCTCCGGGTCAAGCCGCAGACCCTGTACACCTACGTGTCGCGGGGTCTCGTCCGGTCCATGCCGCAAGCCGACAGCAAGAGCCGGCTGTACCTGCGCGAAGACGTGCAGAAGCTGCGCGAGCGCAACGAGGCGCGCACCAGCCCGGGCGCGGCGGCGGAATCCGCGCTGCGCTGGGGCCAGCCGGTGATCGACACCGCGATCACCGAGATCACGCCGGACGGCCCGCGCTACCGTGGCCATGCCGCCATCGACCTGGCGCGCGAGGGTGTGCCTTACGAATCAGTGGCCGAGCTGCTCTGGTCCGGCATCCGCCACGCCGAGCCCATCGTCTGGGAGGCGGACCTGGTACCCGCGGGCTTCGGTGCGCAGATGGATGCGGTGGTGCGCCAGGGCGATCCAAGCGCCGGTGACGCCGCGGCGCGCCAGGCTGGCGCCGCGCAGGCCGGGTTGCCCCCCATCCTGCGCACCTTCGCGATCGCGACCACCCTGCTGGGCGCGGCGGAATCGGCGCGCAACGAGATCCGGCGCGGCACCACGATCCCTGCCGCCCGCCAGCTGATCCTCACCCTGGCCGGGTGCCTGGGCTATGTGGCGCCGGCGCGCCAGTTCCGCGTGCCCTGTCCCGGCGAGCGCCTCGCGGAGTGCGTGGTGGCGACCCTGCTGCCGGACGCCGATGCTGCACGCGCGTCCGCTGCCGCGACTGCGGTGAATGCCGCGCTGGTGTTGTGCGCG
>CAIVVS010000163.1 GCA_903909415.1 uncultured Pseudomonadota bacterium
CTGGAGCTGCACGGCTTCGACATCTCGGACATGCTGATCAACAAGGCGCTGGAGCGCGGCATTGCGCGCGACCGCGTGCGGGTGGCGGATGCCACCAAGCTCGACTACGCCGACGCCAGCTTCGAGTACTCCTACTCGATCGGCTCCTTCGAGCACTTCACCGAGGAAGGCCTGGACCTGGCGATCGCCGAGTCGGCGCGGGTGAGTTCGCGCGCCGCCTTCCACATGGTGCCGGTGGCGCGCAGCGGCCGCGACGAGGGCTGGATGAAGACCTACCAGAGCTTCTTCAACAATTCCGTGCCCTGGTGGACCGCGCTCTACGCGCGCCACTTTCCGCGCGTGATCGTGCTGGACTCCGCGTGGAACGACAGCCTGTCGGTGGGATGCTGGTTCGTCTGCCTCAAGGACCCGGCGCCGTGAGCCTGATCGGGCGCGCGTTCGGCCTGGTCAACCGGCTGCGCTACTGGGCCAAGGACCGCATGAACCGCGGCAGGGTCCGTTCGTGCGGGCCGAACACCGTGCTGCAGGGCTACGTGGACGCGCGCGGCGGCGCCTGCGACATCACCATAGGCGCGGAATGTACCCTGCAGGGCCTGCTGGTGACCGAGAACGACAAGGCCGCCATCGTCATCGGCAACAACGTGTTCATCGGCAGCAACACCGTGCTGGACTGCGCCACGCGCATCGAGATCGAGGACGACGTGCTGGTGTCCTACGAATGCCTGCTGCTGGACAGCAACAACCACAGCAACGACGCCGGCGTGCGGCGCAACGACCTGCCGGACGTGAAGTACGGCCGCGCCTACAACTGGGAGGCGATCCCCTCGGCGCCGATCCGCATCCGGCGCGGCGCCTGGATAGGCGCGCGCTCCATCATCCTCAAGGGCGTGACCATCGGCGAGGGCGCAATCGTCGGGGCCGGCAGCGTGGTCACCAAGGACGTCGAGGCCTACACCGTTGCCGCCGGCAACCCGGCGCGCATGGTCAAGCGCCTGCGGGCGTCAAGCGGCGAGGCCAGCAGCACGGCCTGAGCAGGCAAACGGCCCTTCAGCAACAGCGCCGAAAACTGCCCCAGCCCCCTGATTCTGTTAAAATTTTTGCCTGATCGGGGTGTCCGGCATGTTTCCGGCCGCCGGCCGATCCGGATCCGGGGTCATCATGTCCATCGAAGTCGTCGAACATCAGGGCGTCCGCTACGCGGAGGTCATCCGAGCCGACGTGCGCGTCGAGAAAACCACCTTCTTCTCGCCGGCGGAGTCGTCCTTCCAGTTCGGCCTGCTGGCGCACGAGGCAGGCTATCTCGAGGAGCCCCACTTTCACCGCGAATTCGCCCGCGAGGTCTCGGACCTCCAGCAGATGTTCGTTGTGCAGCGCGGTGTAGTCGGTGTGTTGCTCTACGCCGATGACGGCGCGCTGATCAGCGAAATCATCCTCAAGGTGGGAGATGCCATTGTGCTTATCCATGGCGTTCACGCGATCCGCGTGATCGAGGACATGCAGTGCATCAGTGTCAAGCAGGGGCCCTTCATGGGAGTCGAGTACGACAAAGTGGTCGTAAAGGTGAAGGAATGATCCCGGTATTCGAGCCGGAGATCACCGAGCAGGACGTCACGGCCGTCGCTGAGGCAGTCCGCCGGGGCGAGATCTCCGGATCATTCGGCGAGAACATCCCGGCGTTCGAGCGCGAGTTCGCCGCATTCTGCGGTGCCAAGCACGGTGTGTCGGTCACCAGCGGCACAACGGCGCTTCACATTGCCGTCGATGCAGCCGGGGTTGGAGAAGGGGACGAAGTTCTCATCAGCGCCTCGACCAACATTGCCACTGCACTGGCGGTGTTCCACAACGGCGCGGTGCCCGTCCCGGTGGATTCCGAGGACGTCACGTGGAACCTGGACCTCGACCTGCTCGAAGGCCTGATCACGCCGCGCACCAAGGCCATCATCCCGGTGCACCTGTTCGGGCACCCGGTGGACATGGACCGGCTGTGCGACATCGCGCGGCGCCACAAGCTGGTGGTGATCGAGGACTGCGCCGAGTCGCACGGCGCAACCTGGCACGGCCGCATGACCGGCGCCTTCGGCGACATGGGCTGCTACAGCTTCTACGCCAACAAGATCATCACCACTGGCGAGGGCGGCATGGTCGTCACCAACGACGACGCGCTGGCCGAGCGCCAGCGCCTGCTTCGCAACCTCGCGTTCGGCAAGCCGCGTTTCCTGCACCAGGTCGCCGGCTACAACTTCCGCATGACCGGCATGCAGGCGGCGTTAGGCCGCTCGCAGCTCACGCGAGTGGACCGCTTCGTCGAGGACAAGCGACGCCTGGCGCAGGCCTACAACAAGCGCCTGGCCGGCATTCCCGGCCTTCGCACCCCGCCGGAGCTGCCGGGCGCCCGCAACGTCTATTGGATGTACGCGATCACGGTGACGCCAGACAAGTTTGGCATCGACCGCGATGCGCTGGCGGCCTTCCTCGCAAAGAACGGCGTGGAAACACGCACCTTCTTCTGCCCCATGAACCAGCAGCCCTTCCTGCGAAGCCAGGCGGGTTTCCGAGACATCCCTTGCCCGGTGGCCGACCAGTTGTGGCAGAACGGCCTTTACCTGCCGTCTGCCTGTTCGCTGTCGGACGAGACCATCGCCCAGATCTGCGATCTGGTGCGGCAGGCGCCGAAGAGCGCCTGAGCGGCATGCGATTCCGGTACGCGCGCCGGACATCGACGCGCGTCATGCGCGGGTTCGGCCGGTGACCAGCATGCGCGTAGGCCTCGTTTTCGGTGGACAGGCCCCTGATACCGGCGGCGGCTTCGTGTTCCAGGAGCAGGTGTTTGCGTCACTGGCCAATCTGGTGGCGTCGCGTGGCGCGGCCTGCGGGCACGAGTTCATCGTGCTCGCCCATCCGTCGCTGGAAGCCCGGGTGCGCGAGCTCGCCGCGGGCGCGGCCATAGCGTTCGAACCGGTACAGGAAGAGGGCCTGCTCGGCAGGCTGGTACGCCAAGCGCAGCGCCACGCATCGCTGGCACGAGTGCGCATCAAGCGCCCCGGCGCGTTGCAACAGGCCGCGACGCGCACGGGCTGCGACTACCTGTGGTTCCTCAGCCCGGCCTGCGAACTGGTCGAGCTACCCTACACCGCGACGGTGTGGGACCTGCAACACCGTACCCTGCCCTGGTTCCCGGAACTCGCCGGACACGGCGAGTGGGACGAGCGCGAGTCGGCCAACCACTGGTTCCTGCAACGCGCCAGCATGGTGGTCACAGGCACCGAAGCCGGAGCCGGGGAACTCGCGCGCTTCTATGGCATCCCCGACGACCATGTGCGACGGATCCCGCACCCGACGCCGGCCGACGCGCTCGCCGCAGCGGCGATGCCGTTGGCATCCGCGCGCAGCCGCGTCGGCGTGGAAGGCCCCTACCTGCTCTATCCGGCGCAGTTCTGGCCGCACAAGAACCACGCCTGCCTGGTCGAGGCACTCGCGCTGCTGGCGCGCGAGCACGGCCACACGCCGGCGCTGGTGCTCTCCGGCTCGGACAAGGGCAACCGCGCCCACATCGAAAAGCTGGCACGCGATCGCGGCGTGCACGGGTCGTTGCGCTTCACCGGCTTCATCGAGCGCGCCAACCTGCTCGCGCTCTACCGCGAGGCCGCGGCGATGGTGTATCCGTCCTTCGGCGGACCGGAGAACCTGCCGCCGCTGGAAGCCTTCGCGCTGGGCTGCCCGGTGGTCGCCGCCGACGTGCCCGGCGCGCGGGAGCAACTGGGCGACGCCGCGCTGCTGGCCAACCCGCGTTCGCCCGCCACGTTCGCCGCGGCCATCGCCTCGGTGCTCGGCGACGCCGCTCTCGCGGAAGGCCTGCGCCAGCGTGGCCGGGGCCGCGCGCTGCGCACCACCGGCGCGGTGTTCGCCGGATCCATGATGGACGCGCTGGACGGCTTCGCGCCGGTGCGCGCCGCCTGGGCCGCGCGATGAACCCGCCCCGGATCAGCGTCATCACCGTGGTGCGTAACGGCATGCCCTTCGTCGAGCAGACCATGGACAGCGTGCTGGCCCAGGACCATCCCTCGATCGAGTACTGGGTGGTGGACGGTGGATCGACCGACGGCACGCTGGA
>CAIVVS010000164.1 GCA_903909415.1 uncultured Pseudomonadota bacterium
CGTCAGGCGATGCGCAGCGAAATGCCGAGCGTGCGGATCCTGGCCGACCACTCGGCGGGCGCCGTGTTGTGGACCGAGGTGCCGCTCGCGTCCACGGCGACGGTCACCGGCATGTCCTTCACGTCGAACTCGTAGATCGCCTCCATGCCGAGGTCGCCGAATGCGACGACGCGCGCCGAGCGTATCGCCTTCGAGACGAGATAGGCCGCGCCGCCGACCGCCATCAGGTAGGCGGCCTTGTGCTTCCTGATCGCCTCGATCGCGACCGGGCCGCGCTCGGCCTTGCCGATCATGCCGATCAGGCCGGTCTTGGCCAGCATCATCTCGGTGAACTTGTCCATGCGCGTCGCGGTCGTGGGGCCGGCCGGGCCAACCGCCTCGTCGCGCACCGGGTCCACCGGGCCGACGTAGTAGATCACCCGGTTGGTGAAGTCCACCGGCAGCTTCTCGCCCTTGGCGAGCATGTCCTCGATGCGCTTGTGCGCGGCGTCGCGGCCGGTGAGCATCTTGCCCGACAGCAGGATGATGTCGCCCGGCTTCCAGGTGCCGACTTCGTCGCGGGTGAGCGAGTCGAGGTTGACGCGCTTGGCGCTGGCCGCCGGCGTCCAGCCGACCTTGGGCCAGTCCTCCAGCGACGGCGCTTCCAGTTCGGCCGGGCCGGAACCATCGAGCACGAAGTGCGCGTGGCGCGTGGCGGCGCAGTTCGGGATCATCGCGACCGGCTTGCTGGCCGCGTGCGTAGGGTAGTCGCGGATCTTCACGTCCAGCACGGTGGACAGTCCGCCCAGGCCCTGCGCGCCGATGCCGAGCGCGTTGACCTTGGTGTAGAGCTCGATGCGCAGTTCTTCCAGCTTGCTCGACGGCCCGCGCGCCAGCAGTTCGTGCATGTCCAGCGGGTCCATCAGCGATTCCTTGGCCATGAGCATCGCCTTCTCGGCGGTGCCGCCCACGCCTATGCCCAGCATCCCGGGCGGGCACCAGCCGGCGCCCATGGTCGGCACCGTCTTGAGCACCCAGTCCACCACCGAATCCGACGGGTTGAGCATCACGAACTTGGACTTGTTCTCCGACCCGCCGCCCTTGGCCGCGACCGAGATGTCCACGGTGCCGCCGGGCACCATTTCCATGTGGATCACCGCCGGGGTGTTGTCCTTGGTGTTCTTGCGGGCGAACAGCGGGTCGGACAGCACCGAGCCGCGCAGCGGGTTGTCCGGGTTCATGTAGGCGCGGTGCACGCCTTCGTTGACCGCGTCCGCGATGCTCCCCTTGAAGCCCTCGAAGCGCACGTCCATGCCGATCTTCATGAACACGTTGACGATGCCGGTGTCCTGGCAGATCGGGCGGTGGCCCTCGGCGCACATGCGCGAATTGGTCAGGATCTGGGCGATAGCGTCCTTGGCGGCGGGCGACTGCTCGCGCTCGTAGGCGCGGGCCAGGTGGGCGATGTAGTCCTTGGGGTGGTAGTAGGAGATGTACTGGAGCGCGTCCGCGATCGAGGTGATCAGGTCGTCCTTCTTGATGGTCGTGGTCATGGCTGGGTAGCGTCCCGTGGGGTCAGTGGTGGGCGCCCTTGGAGGGCTTGTCGGTGTGCGACATCAACCGGTCGGCGTAGGCAATGGCCAGCGCCGACAGCAGGAAGGCGATGTGGATCACGGTCTGCGCGATCAGCGTCTTCTCGTCGTAGGCCTTGGCATTGATGAAGGTCTTGAGCAGGTGGATCGAGGAGATGCCGATGATGGCGGTGGCCAGCTTCACCTTGAGCACGGAGGCATTCACGTGGGACAGCCATTCCGGCTGGTCGGGGTGGCTCTCCAGGTTCATGCGCGACACGAAGGTCTCGTAGCCGCCCACGATCACCATGATCAGCAGGTTGGAGATCATCACCACATCGATCAGGCCCAGCACCACCAGCATGATGGTGGTTTCGTTCAGCTTGGTCCCGCGAGGCGCGCCTTCCACCGCCACGGCGGCCAGGATGTGGTCCAGTGCCGCCTGGTTGCCCATCGCCGCGCCGATCAGGTCCACCAGTTCCACCCAGAAATGGAACACGTAGACGCACTGGGCGAGGATCAGGCCGAGGTAGAGCGGCAGCTGCAGCCATCGGCTGGCGAATATCAGCGCCGGCAGGGGGCGCATGGGGCGGACTTCGTCGGGCAGTTTCATGTCGATTCCATTTGTGTCGGAAACATTACGCGGAGAAAACGCCCGGGCAGATCGGGCAGGCGACGGATTATAGGCGGGCGGCGGGCGCGCCCGTCCGCGCGGCATCGTGGACGGCCTTCGCGACCGGTTGCTTCAGCCGACCGGCAATCCCGCCCGGCGCGCCGGGTTCAGTCGTATCCCGTCACCCAGGCCAGCAGCGCCTCGCAGTCCCCGGGCAAGCTGGCGCCGCGCCAGGCGACATGCTGGTCCGGCCGCACCAGCGCGAGGTCGCAGCCGTAGAGCTCGCGCGCCAGCGGATCCGGCACGTCCACCACCTCGAGCGGCACGCCGCGCGCTGCGGCTGCCGCAACCAGCGGGCCGGCGGCCGGCGCATCCGCGCCGATGCGCAACAGCGTGAAGCCGATGCCGAAGCGGTCGTACAGCGAGCGCCGCGCCGGCAGACCCGGCGGGTCGAACCAGAAATGCGGCGCGCGGCCGCCCGGCACGCTGCTGGGCACGTACTCGGTGAAGCTGTCGGCCGGCGGCGTGCCGTCGGGCACGATGATGGGCGAGCCGTCGTAGCGCACGCCCAGCTGCACGCCGATGGAGGCGAACTCCTCGCCGAAGGTCGCGAGGTACAGGCCGGACTCGCGCCGTGCCGCCGCGCCTTCCGGCGTGTCGTCCTCCATGCCTTCGGGCGCGGTCACCGCGCCCACGTTCTTGGCCAGCGCGCGCGAGGCCTGGGTATTGCGCTCGGCGATCGGCTTGCGCTCGGCCTCGTAGCTCGCCAGCAGCGAGGGCCCACCCCAGCCCTGCAGGCAGGCGGCGAGCTTCCACGACAGGTTGGCCACCCCGTCGATGCCGGTGTTCATGCCGAAGCCGCCGGTGGGCGTGAACAGGTGGATCGCGTCCCCGGCCAGGAACACGCGCTTGCCCGACCACAGCCGCTCGGCCCAGAGCGCCACGCCCGCGGTCCAGGTGCGGTGCGCGAGCATGGTGAAAGGAACGTCCTCGCCGACGGTCTCGGTGATGGCTGCGGCGATCACCGCGTCGTCCGGACGGTCGGTCTCGTTGGCAAGCTTGGTCCAGAAGATGAACTCGTCCTTGCCGTTCAGCGCGACATAGGCGGTGCGCACCCTGGGGTTGACCACCCAGTACTGCCAGCCGGGGCGACTCGCCAGCGGGCCCGCATGCAGCGTGGGCGCGCGCAGGTAGGTGGACACCATGCGCCCGCCGACGAAGGCCTGCTGCAGGCCGTCGTGGCCGAGGTAACGGATGCCGAGCGCGCGGCGCACGTGGCTGGGGCCGCCGTCGCAGCCAACCAGGTACTGTGCGCGCCAGGTCTCTGATTCGCCGGTCTGCACCAGGTCCCGGTCGTTGTACTCGCCGGAGGCATTGGCCGGGTCGCCGTCGGCGCGCGGCCTCACGCGGTGCGCCGCCAGCGTGACGCCTCCCTCGTCCTCGCCGAACTCGCCGACCTGCCAGCCGAAGCGCAGCGTGATGTTGGGCCGGGTGGCGGCGTGCGCCAGCAAGGCTTTCTCGACGTACATCTGGTTGGCGCGGTGGATGGGCTCGAAGTTCTGCGCGGTCTGGGGCGCGGCGGCGGCCAGGCGCACCTTCTCGTGTTCCGAAGGCATGTAGACCCGGGCCAGTTCATGCCCGTTGAGCCGGGTCAGGTAGTAGACGTCGGTTGGGTAGTCCTGCGGCAGGCCGAGCTGGCGCACCATGGCGGCCAGTCCCAGCCTCCGGTAGTGCTCCATGGTGCGCGAATTCTGGGTACTGCCCTTGGGGTGCCCGCGGGCGCTCGCGTCGGTGTTGAACACCACGGACTGCACGCCATGCCGGTCGAGGAACAGGGCCAGCATGATGCCGACCGGGCCGCCACCGCAGATGGCGACCGGAACGCTCAGGTTTTTGCTCAGGATCGATGCCTCCGTCGCGCCGGATTATCGCATCCTGCCGGGTGCGTAAGGCTCGCGTAAGTCCTGCCGAGCACCATGGAATTGGTAAACTGCCGATTGCCATTTGCTAGGCAGGACGGCAGGGCAAGTACGGGGGCGGCCGGCGCAGTCGCCCCGTGCCAGGGGACATACACAGCAGCACCACCCACGCAGAAGGAGGCCAGCTTCATGGCAACAAGCACATTCGACTCGGTCCTGCAGGAGGATCGCCTGTTCCCGCCGTCGGCGGAGTTCGTCGCCCAGGCGAACATTTCCGGCATGGCCGCCTACCAGGCCCTGGTGGACGAGGCCAACGCGGACTTCGAGGGCTTCTGGGCGCGCCTGGCGCGCGACACCCTGCTGTGGAAAAAGCCCTTCACGAAGACCCTGGACGAGTCCAACCCGCCGTTCTTCAAGTGGTTCCATGACGGCGAGCTGAACGCCTCGTACAACTCGCTGGACCGCCACCTCGCGACCCAGCCGAACAAGGTCGCCATCATCTTCGAGGCCGATGACGGCAAGGTCACGCGCATCACCTACAAGCAGCTGCACCAGGAAGTATGCCGCTTCGCCAACGGCCTGAAGGCGCGCGGCGTGAAGCAGGGCGACCGCGTCATCGTCTACATGCCGATGTCCATCCAGGCGGTGGTCGCGATGCAGGCCTGCGCGCGCATCGGCGCGACCCACTCGGTGGTGTTCGGCGGCTTCTCGGCCAAGTCCATCCACGAGCGCATCCTGGATGCCGGCGCGACCGCCATCCTCACCGCCGACGGGCAGTTCCGCGGCGGGCGCGAGATCGCGCTCAAGCCGGTGGTGGACGAGGCGCTGTCGATGGGCGGCTGCGAAGGCGTGAAGAACGTCGTGGTGTACAAGCGCACCGGCAGCAAGGTCGCGATGGCCGCCGGGCGCGACGCCTGGTGGGAGGAAGTGACCAAGGGCCAGGCCGACACCTGCGAGCCGACCTGGGTCAATGCGGAGCATCCGCTGTTCATCCTCTACACCTCGGGCTCGACCGGCAAGCCCAAGGGCGTGCAGCACTCCACCGCGGGCTACCTGCTGTGGACCATGCTCACCATGAAATGGACCTTCGACTACAAGCCCACCGACGTGTTCTGGTGCACGGCCGACGTGGGCTGGGTCACCGGCCACAGCTACGTCTGCTACGGGCCGCTGGCCATGGGCGCGACCCAGATCATCTTCGAAGGCGTGCCGACCTACCCGGACGCGGGACGATTCTGGAAGATGATCCAGGACCACAAGTGCACGGTGTTCTACACCGCGCCGACCGCGATCCGCTCGCTGATCAAGGCGGGCGGCAACCTGCCGAAGCAGTACGACCTCACGTCGCTGCGCATCCTCGGCACGGTGGGCGAACCGATCAACCCGGAAGCCTGGATGTGGTACCACGAGGTGGTGGGCGGCACGCGCTGCCCGATCGTGGACACCTGGTGGCAGACCGAGACCGGCGGCCACATGATCACGCCGTTGCCGGGCGTGACCGCGACCAAGCCAGGATCGGCGACGCTGCCGCTGCCGGGCGTGATCGCCGACGTCGTGGACGAGACCGGCCTGTCGGTCGGGCGCGGCAAGGGCGGCATCCTGGTCATCAAGAAGCCCTGGCCATCGATGCTGCGCACCATCTGGGGCGACCCGGACCGGTTCAAAAAGAGCTACTACCCCGAGGATTTCCACGGCAAGTACTACCTCGCCGGGGACGGCGCGACCATCGACAACGACGGCTACATCCGCATCATGGGCCGC
Source organism: uncultured Pseudomonadota bacterium (assembly GCA_903909415.1). The sequence goes on from CAIVVS010000164.1 coordinate 5,844, forward strand.
ATCGACGACGTGCTGAACGTGTCCGGACACCGCCTGGGCACGATGGAGATCGAGTCGGCGCTGGTGGCCAACCCGCTGGTGGCGGAAGCCGCAGTGGTGGGGCGCCCGGACGACCTCACGGGCGAGGCGGTGTGCGCCTTCGTGGTGCTGAAGCAGGCCCGCCCCTCGGGCGAGGAGGCGCTGAAGATCGCGGCCGACCTGCGCAACTGGGTCGCCAAGGAGATCGGCGCCATCGCCAAGCCCAAGGACATCCGCTTCGGCGACAACCTGCCCAAGACCCGCTCCGGCAAGATCATGCGACGGCTGCTCAGGTCGCTGGCCAAGGGCGAGGCGATCACGCAGGACGTGTCCACGCTGGAGAACCCGGGCATCCTGGACCAGTTGAAGCAGGTCGCGTGAGCGTCTACGCCTGATCCGCGGGAGATGGCCGCGGACCAGGCGCCCGGGCGGGGCAGGGGGACGGGGCGTATGGTGTCCGGATGAGCCGCGCCGGACCCGGCGCGGACGCCCACCGGGAGAACGCCATGAAAGTGAACGTCGGCAATGCGGACCGCATCGCGCGCATCATCGCCGGGCTGTGCCTGCTCAGCCTGATCGTCCTGCTGGACGGCAATGCCCGCTGGTTCGGCCTGATCGGCCTGGTCCCGATCGCCACCGGCACGCTGCGCTGGTGCCCGCTCTACACGCCGTTCGGCATCAGCACATGCGCGGCGGAGAAGAAGGCGGCCTGACCGCCGTTCCCCTGGGCGCACCCCCTGGTTACAGGGCGTTGAGCGGCAGCTTCAGGTAGGAAACGCCGTTGGCCTCGGGCGGCGGCATCTGCCCGGCGCGGATGTTCACCTGGATGCTGGGCAGGATCAGCGTCGGCATGTCGAGGGTTGCGTCGCGCGCGGTGCGCATGCGCACGAAGTCCGCTTCGCTCACGCCTTCATTCAGGTGGATGTTGCCCGCTCGCTGCGCGGCCACCGTGGTCTGCCAGGCCGGGCCGCGACCCTCCGGTGGGTAATCGTGGCAGACGTACATCCGCGTCTGGGGCGCCAGTGACAGCAGCTTGCGCGCCGACGCGTACAGCACCGGCGCGCTGCCGCCGGGGAAGTCGCAGCGGGCGGAACCCACGTCCGGCATGAACAGCGTGTCGCCGACGAACACCGCGTCGCCGACCAGGTAGGCCGCGCAGGCGGGCGTGTGCCCGGGCACGAACAGCGCGACCGCCTCCAGTTCGCCGATCCGGAACGACTCGCCGTCGCGCAGCAGGTGGTCGAACTGGGAGCCATCGCGGCGGAAGCCGTCCTCGAGGTTGAAAACCTTGGCGAACACCGACTGCACCGCGGTGATGTGGGCGCCGATCGCGATGCGGCCGCCGAAGCGCGCCTTGAACCAGGGCGCCGCGCTCATGTGGTCTGCGTGTGCGTGGGTCTCGAGCAGCCACTCGACGCGCAACTGGCTGGCCTCGATGTAGGCGGCGACCTTTTCCGCCGAATGCGTTCGTGTGCGGCCGGACTTCGGGTCGAAGTCCAGCACCGGGTCGATGACCGCGCAGGCGCTCCCCGGGCCGGCGTGCACCACGTAAGTGACCGTCCAGGTAGCGGGATCGAAAAAACCTTCGACGTGCGGATTCATGCGGGCTCCAGGCTGCTCTGTGCAATTGACCGAATAATAATATATTGACAGATATATTGTCAACCCGTATATTGACTGCGTGTTCCCGACATTGCGAAGACCATGCCCACTCAAGTGCTAGACCCGAAGACCATGCGCGCGTCGGCCGACGAGGCCTGCAGGCTCATGAAGGTGCTTTCCAATCCGGACCGGCTGCTGCTCCTGTGCCAGCTGGCGCGTGGAGAGATGTGTGTCAGCGACCTGGAGGCCGAACTGGGCATCGCCCAGCCGACGCTGTCGCAGCAGCTGGGCGTACTGCGGGACGAGGAGCTGGTCAGCACGCGCCGCGAAGGAAAGAACATCCACTACCGGCTGGCCAGCCAGCAGGCTGCAGCGGTGATGGAAGTGCTGCATGCACAGTTCTGCGAGCCCGCAGCCAGGCGGTCGGCGCAACGGGTGGCGCGATGAGCATCGACTGGAGCCACTTCACGCCCTGGTCGTCGCTTGCCGGCGGCGTGCTGATCGGACTGTCCGCGGCGGCCTTCATCCTGCTCAGAGGTCGGGTGCTGGGCATCAGCGGCATCCTTGGCGGACTGCTGGGCGTGCGCAAGGGTGACGCGGATTGGCGCCTGGCCTTCCTGGTCGGACTGCTGGCCGCGCCGTCCGTTGCCGCACTGTTCATGGCCCCGGTTGTGCCGAGAGTGGAGGCGGGGTGGTTGACGCTGGTCACGGCCGGCCTGCTGGTGGGCATAGGTACCCGCTACGGCGCAGGCTGCACCAGCGGCCATGGCGTATGCGGGATCGCACGCCTCTCGCCGCGCTCAACGGTCGCCACGCTGGCCTTCATGGCCTCGGGCGCCGCCGTGGTCTTCGTCACCCGCCACCTGATCGGATAAGCCATGTCACGCCTCATTGAATTCCTCATTGGCCTGGTGTTCGGCATCGGCCTGCTGCTCTCCGGCATGACCGACCCGGGCAAGGTCATCGGCTTCCTGGACTTCACCGGCACCTGGGATCCGTCGTTGGGCCTGGTCATGGGCGGCGCAGTCGCGGTCGCCTTCGTCGCGTTCCGCCTGGCACGCGGTCGCAGCGCGAACCTGCTGGGCGGCGCAATGAACCTGCCGCGCGTCACCGAGATCGACCGCCGTCTGGTGCTGGGCAGCATCGCCTTCGGGGCTGGCTGGGGCTTGGCAGGATACTGCCCGGGACCGGCGCTGGTGTCCCTGGGCGCCGCCCAGCCCAAGGCGGTGGTGTTCGTGCTGGCGATGCTCGCCGGCATGGCCGTGTTCGAGTTCCTTGAACGTGCCGCGCGACGGGCTTACGCATGAGTCGGACTGCAGCGGCATCGATGCAACCGGGCGCCGCATCGGCCATCCGTTCGGAACCTGACCGAAGGAAAATGGGCCGAAACATGCCAAGTGACTGTTTTTATTATTGAAATGCTCATGTGCCTATTGCGCTTCCCGAATCCGCCCCGACATACAAAGCTTCCATGAGCCGCGCACCGGTCCCCGAAGGTTTCGTCGAGCTCGCGCTCACCGGCATGACTTGCGCCGCCTGCGCCTCGCGGATCGAGAAAAGCCTGAACAAGCTGGACGGCGTGCAGGCCGCTGTGAACTTCGCCACCGAAACCGCGCAGGTGCGCTTCACGCCGAAGCAGGTGGACGTGGGCGCGCTGATCGAGCGGGTGCGCAAGGCCGGCTACGACGCCAAGGTGCACGAGTCCGGCACGCTGATCAACCATGAAGCCGAGCAGCGCCTGGCGCTGCGCCACTTCCTCGTCGCGGCGGTCTTCACCGTGCCGCTGCTGGCGGAGATGGCGGTGATGTTCTCCGGCAGCCACCACGGCCTGCTGCCGCTCTGGCTGCAATGGCTGCTGGCCACGCCGGTACAGTTCTACAGCGGCTGGCGCTTCTACAAGGGCGCCTGGCACGCACTGCGCGGCGGCGCGGCCAACATGGACGTGCTGGTGTCCCTGGGCACCTCGATGGCCTACCTGTACAGCGCGGGCGTGGTGCTCACCGGCATGGGCCAGCACGTCTACTTCGAGGGCGGCGCCTCGGTGATCATGCTGGTGCTGTTGGGCAAGCTGCTGGAGGCGCGCGCCAAGGCACGCACCTCGGCCGCGCTGGCCTCGCTGATCCGCCTGCAGCCGCAGACCGCCTGGGTCGAACAACCCGACGGCAGCCTGCTGGAAGTGTCGCTGGAGCAGGTGAGGCCGGGCACCGCCTTCGTGCTGCGACCGGGCGATGCCGTGCCGGTCGACGGCGAGGTGCTCACCGGGGAGTCGAGCGTGGATGAGGCCATGCTCACCGGCGAGAGCCTGCCGGTGAACAAGGCTGCGGGCGCACAGGTGTTCGCCGGCACCATCAACGGCAACGGCCGCCTGGCCTGTCGCGCCACCGGCACCGGCCGCGACACGGTGCTGGCCGGCATCATCCGGCTGGTGGCGCAGGCGCAGGGTTCCAAGGCGCCGGTACAGGCGCTGGCGGACCGGGTGTCGGCGGTGTTCGTGCCGGTGGTGATAGCCATCGCGGTGCTGACCTTCGGCGCTTGGCTGGCGATCGCGGACTTCGAAACCGCGCTGGTGAATGCCGTGGCGGTGCTGGTCATCGCCTGCCCGTGCGCGCTGGGCCTGGCCACGCCGACCGCGCTGATGGTGGGCATCGGCCGGGGCGCGCGCGCCGGCATCCTGATCCGCAACGCGGTGGCGCTGGAGCGGGCAGGGCACATGCGCACCCTGCTGGTGGACAAGACCGGCACCCTGACCGAGGGCAGGCCGACGGTGGTGCGCATCGCGCCTGCGCCGGGAATCGAACCGGATGTCCTGCTGGCCCTGGCCGCAGGGCTGGAACAATCCTCCGAGCATCCGCTGGCGCGCGCGGTACTCGAGGCCGCGAGGGCCCGGGAACTGCAATCCGAGCCGGTCACAGCGTTCGCGGCCGTTCCCGGCGGCGGCGTGGAGGCGCTCGCGGGGGGCCGCAAGGCCATCCTCGGGTCGATCGAGTTCCTCGCGTCGCGCGGCATTGCAGTCGAGGCCGGGCCGTTGGCCGGCATCGCGCTGGCACTGCGCGACGAGGGCGCCACGCTGGTCGCGGTGGCCTCCGATGGCGCGCTGCTCGGCCTGCTGGGGATCGCCGATGCGGTCAGGCCCACGTCCCGCGCGGCCGTGGCGCGGTTGCGCTCCCAGGGCATCAGCGTGGTCATGGTGTCCGGTGACCACGAGCGCACCGCACGCGCGGTGGCCGGTGCCACCGGCATCGACACGGTGCTGGCCGGCGTCAAGCCGGCGGACAAGTCCGCTGCGGTGCAGCGTTACCGCGGCCAGGGCGGCGAGAACGTGGTCGGCATGGTCGGCGACGGGGTCAACGATGCCCCGGCGCTGGCCGCGGCCGACGTGAGTTTCGCCATGGCCGGCGGCACCGGCGTGGCGATCGACACCGCCGACATCACGCTGATGCGCGGTGACCTCTCGGCCTTGCCGGATGCGGTGGATTTGTCGCAGCGCACACTGGCCAAGATCCACCAGAACCTGTTCTTCGCGTTTTTCTACAACGTGCTGGGCATCCCGCTGGCGGCGCTTGGTATGCTGAATCCGGTGATCGCGGGCGCGGCAATGGCGGCGTCCTCGGTCTCGGTGGTGGTGAACGCGCTGCTGCTGAATCGCTGGAAACCGAAGGCCAAGGAGGAGAAACCATGACCCGGACCCGACACACGCCTGCCCACGCACTGTCCCGCAGGCTTTCCCGCGCAGTCGCCCGCGTGACCGCCAGCGCGCTCCTGTGCCTTGCCGCGACGGCGGCGCTGTCGCAGGCCTATCCCTCGCGCGCGGTGCGCATCATCGTCCCGTTCCCGGCCGGCGGCGCGGTGGACGCGATCGCGCGGGTCACGGCGCAGCAGCTGAGCGAGGGACTCGGCCAGCCCTTCGTCGTGGAGAACCGCGCCGGCGCCAACGGCATGATAGGCAGCGACGCGGTGGTGAAGGCGGCACCGGACGGCCACACGCTGCTGGTGCAGGCCTCGACCCTGGTGGCCAACCCCCTGTTCGTCAAGAACGTGCCCTACGACACCACCCGCGACCTGACCGCGATCAGCTACCTCGGACTGGTGCCCAACGTGCTGGTGGTGCACCCCTCGGTCCCGGCCAACAGCATCCAGGAACTCATCGCCTACCTGCGCGCCAACCCGAAGAAGGTGATCTTCGGCAGCCCGCCGCTCGGCGCCTCGGGCCACTTGTCCGAGGAAGCGTTCCGCGCCGAGGCGAAGCTGGACTTCCAGCTGATCAACTACAAGGGCACCGCGCCGCTGGTGACGGACCTGGTGGGCGGCCACGTGCTCGCCGGCGCGGACGCGATGCCCGCGATGATGCCGCACATCCGCTCGGGCAAGCTGCGCGCGCTGGGTGTGACCAGCGCCAGGCGCACGCCGGCGCTGCCCGACGTGCCGACCATCGCCGAGCAGGGGCTGCCCGGCTTCGACATCGTGTCCTGGTACGGCCTGTGGGGCCCGGCGAAGCTGCCCGACGAGATCTCCAACCGCCTGGCGGAAGTCGCCACGCGCGGCGTGCGCTCGCAGATGGCGACCGAGCGCCTGGGTTCGCTGGGCTTCGAGCCGGGCGGTTCCACGCCGTCCCAGTTCGCCGCCATCATCCGCGACGAGACCGCGAAACTCGCCCGCATCGTGAAGGCCGCCGGCATCCAGCCGGAATAGGAATCAGGAAAGGAACGACGCATGGAACACGTGACGATCAAGGTGGACGGCATGACCTGCATGGGCTGCGTGGGCAGCGTCACCAAGGTGCTCTCGGCGATGGACGGCGTGAGCAACGTCGCGGTGTCGCTGGAGCAGGGCAGGGCCGAACTCGACATCGACCCGGCGCGCGCCAGCCTGCAGCAACTGCGCACCGCCATCGAGGACGCGGGTTTCGAGGCGGCCTGAGGGCGTGGCACTGCGCATACTGGTGGTCGACGACACCGTCGAGTTCCGCCAGTTCCTCGGCCACATCCTGAAGGCGCAATTCCCCGACGCGCAGGTCGCCGAGCACGATCCCGTCTCCAGCGGCCTGCTGCTGCCCGCCACCGGGATGGACGCGCTAGACGTGGTCATCCTGGACTACCTGCTCGGAAAGCACACCGGCATGGACGTGCTCAGGCTGATGCGCGAGCAGGGCCTGGCCACCCCCGTGATCTTCGTCAGCGCGCTCGGCAACGACGAGATCGCGGCACAGGCGCTGGAACTGGGCGCGGTCCGCTACCTGCCCAAGTTCCGCCTGACGCCAGCGCAACTGGGCGATGCGGTGCGCGCGGTGACCGCATCCCCGTAAGGACGTGCCGGCAAGGGCGGGCTGAAACGGCCCGCCGCCCGCGTCCGCGTGCTCAGTCGACCTTCGCGCCGGAGTCCGCGATCGCCTTGCCCCACTTGGCGACTTCATCGCGCAGGAAAGCCTGGAACTGGTCGGGGGTGCTGGCGACGCAGTCCACGCCCATGGTCTTGAACTGCTCCACGTACGACGCGGTCCTGTTGGCCTTCACGACCTCCTGGTACAGGCGCTCGACCACCGGGCGCGGCGTGCCACCGGTGGTGAACAGGCCGGTCCAGGAATCCACGACATAACCGGGCACGCCGGACTCCGCCATCGTCGGCAGTTCCGGCGACTGGGGCCAGCGCTGGCTGCTGGTCACGGCCAGGGCCCGCACCTTGCCGCCGCGCGACAGCGCCAGCGCGTTCGGGATGGTCTCCAGCATCATCGACACCTGGCCGCTCACCAGGTCGGTGATGGCCGCGCCACCGCCCTTGTAGGGCACATGGATCAGGGCGATCCCGGTGGCGGTCTTGAGCATCTCGCCGGCCAGGTGCGACACCGACCCGTTCCCCGCCGAGGCGAAGCTGAGCGTGCCGGGCTTCGCCTTGGCCATCGCGACCAGCTCCTGCACGTTCTTCACGTTCAACGAGGGATGCACGATCAGCACGTTCGGGTGCGTGTGCAGCGCGGAGACCGCGGCCAGGTCCTTGAGCGGGTCGTAGGGCAGCTTCTTGTAGATGGCCGGCCCGATGCCGTGCGTGCCGATGGTGCCGAACAGCATGGTGTAGCCGTCGGGCGCGGACTTGGCGACGTACTCGCCGGCGATGTGGCCACCGGCGCCGGGGCGGTTCTCGACCACCACCTGCTGGCCGGTGGAATCGGTGAACTGGCGCGCGAGCGTGCGGGCCATCACGTCGGAGGAGCCGCCGGCGGCGAAGGGCACGACCAGGCGCATCGGCTTGGAGGGGAAGGCCTGCGAGTGCGCCAGTCCCGCGATGGGCAGGGCAAACAGCACGGCGATGGCGCGGGTCAGGGTACGACGGTTCATGGCGTGGGTTCCGGTCGGTGGCTGCACGGGAAATTGCGGGGACAGCGCGGCATATTACTAGACCGTCGCCGCTTTCCGTGAATTGCCCGCGAAGCACCCCGGGCGGGCGCAGCCGCACCGGGTTCGTGCATCAACCCGTGCCCGGCAACCGCGATAATGCGGGCACGCATCCTGCCCTTCCACGAAAGCCGGTTCCATGCCCGAAGCAGCCAAGCCCGTCCCCTTGTTGTTCACCCCGATCACGCTGCGCGGCCTGACCGCGCGCAACCGCGTGGTGGTGTCGCCCATGTCGCAATACCTCGCCAGGGACGGTGTGCCGACCGACTGGCACCTGGTGAACCTGGGCAAGTACGCGATGGGCGGGGCTGGCATCGTGTTCGCCGAGGAAACCTCGGTGGAGGCGCGCGCGCGCAAGACCTACGGCTGCCCCGGCATCTACACCGACGAACAGGCGCGGGCGTGGCGACGCGTCACCGACTTCCTGCGCGAGCAGGGCGCGCTGTCGGCGATCCAGCTCGGCCACGGCGGGCGCAAGGTCGCGACCCGCTCGCCGTGGGACGGCTTCGCGCCGCTCACCGAGGAGGATGCGAAGCTCGGCAAGGCGCCGTGGCGCGGCATCGCGCCCAGCCCGGTGCCGGTCAGGCCCGGCGGCCCGGTGCCGATCGAGATGGACCACTCGGACATCCGCGCGGTGATCCAGGCGCACGTCGACGCCTGCAGGCGTTCCATGGACGCCGGCTTCGACATCCTCGAGATCCACGGCGCGCACGGCTACATCATCCAGCAGTTCCTCTCGCCCATCACCAACAAGCGCACCGACGGCTACGGTGGCGACATCCACGGGCGCATGCGCTTCTGCCTGGAGCTGGTCGAGGCGGCACGCGCGGCCTGGCCCAAGGATCAGCCGCTGTTCTTCCGCTCGTCCTGCCTGGACGGCAAGGGCGGCGCCTGGGACATGGAGGACACGGTGCTGCTGGCGCGCGAGGTCAAGGCGCGCGGCGTGGACGTGTTCGACTGTTCCTCGGGCGGCATCGAGGGCCCGCTGACGCTGGCGCTGGTGCCGCGCGTGCCGGGCTACCACACGCCGTTTGCCGAGCGCATCCGGCGCGAGGCCGGCCTGCCGACCATGGGCCCGGGCCTGATCACCGACGCGCACCAGGCCGAGGCCTACCTCGCCGAGGGCCGTTGCGACCTGGTGGCGATGGCACGCGAGCTGATGTGGAACCCGTACTGGCCCGCGCACGCCGCGAAGGAACTGGGCGCGGACGCGATGTCCCTGCTGCCGCCGACGCACGCCTGGTGGCTGCGCCGGCGGGAGGAGGCGATGGCCCGCTTTCCCACCGGGACCGAGCCGGCCTGAGGGCCGCGCGGGGAGAGCCATGCCCTGCCGGGCAGGGGCACCGGAAAAGCTTGCCGAACGCAAGTAACCCGGGGTACTGCGCAAGCGCGCCGCCCCGGTATAAAGTGCGTGCAATGCGGTCGTAGCCGGAAGCCCGGCGCCCCGCGGATCGCCCGCGCAACGAACGAGGAGGACTGCCATGACCAAAGCCAGCCTGCGCCACATCGCCATTTCCGTGCCGGACAAGGAGAAGGCGGCCAAGTTCTACGAGGACACCTTCGGCTTCACGCGGGTGTCGCACTCCGCAGTGGCCACGCGCCTGTCTGACGGGGTGATGAACCTCACCCTGCTGCAGTTCCGCAACCAGGACGACGCCGGCGACGAACGCGGCCCGGACTTCGTCGGGCTGCACCATTTCGGGGTCTGGGTGGACGACCTCGCGGGCACGAAGGCGCAGATCGAGGCCAACGGCGGCAGGTTCCATCCGGGGCCGACCGAGCTGCCCGAGAACGCCGAGCACAAGTTCCGCGACCCCAACGGCATCGTGTTCGACATATCCACCCACGGCTGGCACGGCGCGAAGCGCTGAGGGAGCACCCCATGAAACGCCTGCACAAGTCGTCCGCCTACCAGGCCTCGCGCTCCTACTCACCGGTGGTGGTCACCGAGGGCGGCCGCCACATCTGGCTCGCCGGCATCATTGCCGCCGAGGACGAACAGGGCCGATCGCTCGCCGGGGATTTCGACTCCCAGGTGCGCTGCGTGTTCCGCAAGATGGCGGCGACACTGGCCGACGTCGGCGCGAGCCTGGCCGACGTGGTGACCATGACCGCCTACATCACCGATTCCCGCGACAACGGGCGCTTCGTGGAACTGCGCAAGGAATTCTTCACCGGTAATTTCCCCGCGTCCACCCTGGTGACCGTGGCGGCGCTGAACCGGCCCGAGTACAAGGTCGAGGTCACGGCCGTGGCCGTGGCCGCCTGACGCGCGCGCCACACGAAAAGGACCGCAGACGACATGGGCCAGGCCACCACGGACCCTTCCACCATCGGCCTCAGCCTGCCCAGGCTGGAGGATCGCGAACTGCTGACGGGCTCGGGCCGCTTCGTGGACGACATCCAGGTTCCGGGGATGCTGCACGCGGCGTTCCTGCGCAGCCCGCACGCCCATGCGCGCATCCTGCGCATCGACGCCGCGGCGGCGCGCGCGATGCCCGGCGTGCACGCGGTCTATGCATACGCCGACGTGCGGCCGCACCTGACCGCCGACCGGCTGGTGGTGGCGCTTCCCAGCAAGGCGTTCCGCCAGCAGCTGGACCGACCCGTGCTGGCCATCGACGAGGTCGCCTATGTCGGCGAGCCGGTGCTCGCCGTGGTCGCGGACAGCCGTTACCTCGCCGAGGACGCGCTGGCCGCCATCGAGGTGGAGTACGCCGTGCTGGACGCGGTGGTCGATTGCGAATCCGGCATCGCGCCGGGCGCGCCCCGGGCGCACCTGGGCGCGCCGCACAACATCGTCGCCGAGTTCGACATGAAATTCGGCGATGTCGCGCAGGCCTTCGCCGGGGCGGCGCACTTGTTCCGCGAGAAGCTCTGGCAGTCGCGGGGTGGCAGCCATTCCATCGAGTGCCGCGGCAACGTGGCGCAGTACGACCCGGTGGACGACCAGTTGTCGTTGTGGAGTTCCACCCAGACCCCGCACTCCTCGATGCGCCTGCTGGCCGAGCTGCTGGGGCGCGAGGAAAGCAGGGTGAGGGTGCAGACGCCGGACGTCGGGGGCGGCTTCGGACCCAAGCTGGTGTTCTATTCCGAGGAACTGGTGGTCGCGCTGGCCGCCATCCTGCTGCGGCGTCCGGTGAAGTGGATCGAGAGCCGGCACGAGCATTTCGTTTCCACCACCCAGGAGCGCGACCAGCTCTGGGACATGGAGATCGCGACGGACGGCGAAGGCCGCATTCGCGGGCTGCGCGGGCGCATGCTGCACGACCACGGCGCCTACACGGCCCGCGGCGTGAACGTCGCCTTCGAGGCGATGCAGGCCCTGACGATGCCGTACGACGTCCCGGCCTGCTCGGTGGACGTCACCATGGTGGTCACCAACAAGGTGCCGGTCACGCCGGTGCGCGGGGCAGGGCAGCCGCAGGGCGTGTTCGCGATGGAGCGCCTGCTGGATCGCGCGGCGCGCGAACTCGGCCTGGACCGCGCCGAGATCCGCCGGCGCAACCTGATACGCGCCGACCAGATGCCCTACGCCAAGCCGTTCAAGACCCGTGGCGGGGTGCCGGTGGTGCTGGACACCGGCGACCTGCCGCTGTGCCAGCACAAGGCGCTGGAGGCGGCGGACTGGGCTGGATTCGCCCGGCGCAAGGAAGAGGCCCGCAAGGCGGGACGCCACATCGGCATCGGCTTGGCGAACTTCGTGGAACTGACCGGACGCGGGCCGTTCGAGCCGGCCACCGTGAAGATCACCTCCTCCGGGCGGATCCACGTCAGTTCCAGTGCCGCGGCGATGGGGCAGGGCCTGCGCACCATGTTTGCCCAGGTGGTGGCGGCGCAGCTCGGCGGCGACGTCTCCAACGTGATCGTCACCACGGGGGATTCCGCCAGTTCGACCACCGGCTTCGGCGGGTTCGGCAGCCGGCAGACGGTGACCGCCGGCTCATCGGCGCACATCGCCGCCGTCAAGGTGCGGGACAAGGCACTCGCCGTGGCCGGCCACCTGCTGGAGGCCGCACCCGAGGACCTGGAAATCATCGGCAGCGACATCCGCC
>CAIVVS010000165.1 GCA_903909415.1 uncultured Pseudomonadota bacterium
CTCATCGTGGAGGACTCGGCGGCAGAGCGGCTGTCGTTGTCCGAGGTCCTGTCCGGCCGCGGCTTTGACTGCGTGTTCGCCGCCGGCGGCGGCGAGGCCGTCTCCAAGTCGGTGAGCGAGACGCCTGACCTCATCCTGATGGACGTGGTGATGCCCGGCATGAACGGCTACGCCGCCACGCGGACCATCGCGCGCGACGAGCGCACGCGCCACATCCCGATCTTCATCTGCAGCGGCAAGACCCAGGAGACCGACCGTGTCTGGGGCATGCGCCAGGGCGCCAGCGCCTACCTCGGCAAGCCGCTCAACCACGCCGAGCTGTTCGAGCGCATCGCGGCATTGCCATGAGCGCGGCCGCCCCGGACCAAGGCGCCGCGGACCGTTCGCGCGTCGGCGTGATGGCCGGTTCTCGCCGCTGGCTGTTCCGCCCGGACCAGGCGGGCGAGATCCTGCCGGTGCCGGCCATCTCGCCGGTGCCGCATGCGAGGGCCTGGTTCGCGGGCCTGGCCAACGTGCGCGGCAACCTGGTGTGCGTCGTGAATTTCGCGCAGTTCCTCGGCCTCGCGCCGTCGGGAACGGCCTCGGACGCGCGCCTGCTGCTCGTGTCCAACCGCCTCGGCGCGCACTGCGCGCTGCTGGTGGACAAGGTGCTCGGGCTGACCGACACCGGCAAGCTGATTCCCACCTCGGCGCGCCCCGACCAGCCGTGGATCGCCGCGCGCCTGGCCGATGACGCCGGCGAGCGCTGGGACGACGTCAATGTCGCTGCGCTGGTGGGCAGTGACGCATTCCTGCAGGCAGGCGAATGAGCAACGAGCCCAAGGCGTTTTCCATTCCGTTCATCGGCGGCCTGCCGGTGGCCCTCCAGCTCAAGCTGCTGGGCGGTTTGTTCCTCGCGCTGCTCCTGCTGGTCGGCGCGCTGGCGGCGGCCGACTACCGTGCGGCAACCAACGGCGCGGTCTACGTCTCCACCGCCGGCAACATGCGCATGCTGACCCAGCGCATCGCCAAGGCGGCGCAGACAGGGCTGGCCGGCAGCAGCCAGGCCTTCAATGAACTGGAAACCAGCCGCGGCGAGTTCGCCGGCGCGCTGATGCTGCTGCGTGACGGGGGCCAGGCGGGTGCGGTGTCGCTGCCGCCGTCGCCTGATCGCGCCATGCCGGTGGTGGACGAACTGGCACAGGCCTGGGAGCCGACGGAACGCAACCTCGGCACGTTGTTGTCCCAGCAACAGGGCTTCGCCGGGCTGACCAAGGCGGTGCGCGAGATGGCCGCGCGCAGCCCCGGCCTGCCTGAACTCGCCGAGCAGTACGCCGCCGCGCGGACCACGTCCGGCAGCGCGCGTGAACTGGCGCTGGCAGGGCAACTGGTGATGCGCACGCAGCGGCTCGAGCGCAACGTCGACGCCTTGCTGGGTACCGGCACCATCCCTGCCGATCCGGCCGCCGCCATGGGCGGCGACCTCGCGGCGCTGCGCGACCTGGCGGCTTCGCTGCGCGAGGCGCGGGCGCCGGCCAAGGGCAAGGTTCCTGCGGCCGATGAATCGGCCGCACTGCTGGACCGCTACGACGCGGGGCTGAAGGAGTTCGACACCGCGGTCAAGGGGATGCTGGCCAACATCAAGCCCTTGCTGGCGGCGCGCCAGTCGGCACGCGCGGTGGTCGCCGACTCCGACCGCCTGCTGGGCGCCACGCAGAAGCTGGCCGACGCCTACGCCGACGAACTCGAACGCGCCGCCGCGCCGTTCAAGTACTTCGCGCTCGCGGTGCTGGCCGCGACCCTGCTCTACCTGATGTTCCGCACCTTCGCTGCCGAGGAGCGCAGGCGCTTCGCGCAGGCCGAGGCCAGCCGCCTCGAGGCCGAGCGCCAGAACAAGGCCAACCAGGAGGCCATCCTGCGGCTGATGAACGAGATACAGGACTTCTCCGAGGGTGACCTGCGCGGTCGCGCGACGGTGACGGAGGACATCACCGGCGCCATCGCCGACGCGGTGAACTTCACCATCGAGGAGCTCTCGGTGCTGGTCGGTCAGGTCAACGCCGCGGCGGGACAGGTCGCGCTGTCGGCCGAGTCCGCGCGCGGGACGTCGGTCGGGTTGCTCGAGGCGGCGTCGCGCCAGGCCGAACAGATACGC
>CAIVVS010000166.1 GCA_903909415.1 uncultured Pseudomonadota bacterium
CCATGCCGCGCAGCTTGCCGCGCTTCGCCGATTCGGCCTTGCGGGCCGCGAAGCCGGCGACGTCCGCCAGCTTCTGCGCCTTGGCGAGCGTCGCCTCGTAGTCGCCGGTGTCGTAGGTCAGGCCGACCGGGGTGGGGTAGGGGAACTCGCGGATGAAGTTGCGGCGCCGCAGCTCCGCCGGATCGACCTTCAGGTCGCGCGCGCACTGCTCGACCAGGCGCTCGACCACGTAGGTGGCCTCCGGGCGCCCGGCGCCCCGGTAGGCGTCGACCGGCGCGGTGTTGGTGAACACCCCGGTGACTTCGCAGAAGATCGCCGGCGTGCGGTACTGGCCGGCCAGCAGCGTGGCGTACAGGATGGTCGGGATGCAGGACGAGAACGTGGACAGGTAGGCGCCCAGGTTCGCGGTGGTGGACACGCGCAGCGCGAGGAACCTGCCGTCCTTGTCCATCGCGAGTTCGGCCTTGCTCACGTGGTCGCGGCCGTGCGCGTCGGACTGGAACGACTCGGTGCGCTCGGCGGTCCACTTGATCGGGCGGTTCACCTGCTTGGCGGCCCAGGTGCAGGCCACGTCCTCGGCGTACAGGTAGATCTTGGAGCCGAAGCCGCCGCCCACGTCCGGGGCGACCACGCGCACCTTGTGCTCGGGCAGGCCCAGCACGAAGGCGGTCATCAGCAGGCGCTCGACGTGCGGGTTCTGGCTGGCGACGTAGAGCGTGTAGCTGTCGTCGGCGCGCGAGTACTGCGCGTTCACCGCGCGCGGCTCGATCGCATTCGGCACCAGCCGGTTGTTGATGAACTCCAGCGTGGTGACGTGCGCGGCCTTGGCGAAGGCGGCGTCGGTCGCGGCCTTGTCGCCCAGCGCCCACACGTAGCAGGTGTTGTCCGGCGCGATGTCGTGGATGACCTGCGCGCCCTTTTTCCTCGCCGAGGCAGCGGCGACCACCGCCGGCAGCACCTCGTAGTCCACATCGATGAGTTCGGCGGCGTCGCGCGCCTGCGACCAGGTCTCGGCCACCACCATGGCGACGTGGTCGCCCACGTAGCGCACCCTGTCATGCGCCAGCACCGGGTGCGGCGGTTCCTTCATCGGCTGGCCGTTGACGTCGGTGATCAGCCAGCCGCAGGGCAGGCCGCCCATCTTGGACGCGGCGATGTCCGCGCCGGTGAAGATGGCCACCACGCCCGGCGCCTTCATCGCGCGGTCGGTCTTCACCGACTTGATGCGGGCATGGGCGTGCGGCGAGCGCAGGAAGTAGGCGTGCGTCTGGTGCGGCAGGCTCAGGTCGTCGGTGTACTGGCCGACGCCGGTCAGGAAGCGGTAATCCTCGCGGCGCTTGACCGACTCGCCCATGAAAGACTGGTCACCCATGGTTTCCTCCTCCTAGGGTTACTTGTCGCTTGTTCGGTTTCTCGTTCCGGCTCAGGCCGGCACCACGGCCGAGGCCGGGTCCTTGGACGCCGCCTTGATGGCCTTCACGATGTTGTGATAGCCGGTGCAGCGGCACAGGTTGCCGTCGAGCTTCTCGCGGATCTCGTCCTCGCTCGGGTTGGGCGAGTTCTTCACCAGGTCGATCGCGCTCATCACCATGCCCGGGGTGCAGTAGCCGCACTGCAGGCCGTGGTTCTGGCGGAAGGCTTCCTGCATCGGGTGCAGCGTGCCGTCGGCCTTGGCGATGCCCTCGATCGTGGTGACCTTCGAGCCCTCGGCCTGCATGGCCAGGATGTTGCACGACTTGATCGCGCGGCCGTCCATGTGCACGGTGCAGGCGCCGCACTGCGCGGTGTCGCAGCCGACGTGGGTGCCGGTGAGCCTCAGGCTCTCGCGGATGTAGGTGACGAGCAGGGTGCGCTCCTCGACTTCGGCGGACACTGCCTTGCCAT
The DNA here is from genome assembly GCA_903909415.1 of uncultured Pseudomonadota bacterium. Next base: position 1,885 of record CAIVVS010000166.1, read on the forward strand.
TGACGGTCATCGAGACCTTGACGGTCATGGTGTTGCCTCCTTGTATTGCCTGACGGCGTATTGGAATCGCGTATTGAATTCTTGTGGTTCGGCCCCACCATTGCGCTGGCGTGATGCATCTCGCCGGGGTGGTTTCCGGGAGCCTCTTCGGGGTTGTCCAGGCGAAAGGTCGGGGCGAAAAACGTCACCGATGCTAGCCCAAGCAGGGGGCTTGCGCAAACGGCGTTGCAGCATGGTGACGGGTTCCCGTATCGCGGCTTGACCGGGGCACCCCCGGGGACTAGGCTAGAAGCACTTTTTCCATATATTTCATGAGGCTGCACGTGGACAGCGTAGATCTGGAAGTCATTCGCGCGGCGATCAAGTGGACCAACGAGGGCCACTGCGCCACGATCGGCACGGTCACCCACACCTGGGGCTCGGCGCCGCGTCCGGTCGGGGCGATGCTGGTGATCCGCGACGACGGCCAGGTGATCGGCTCGGTCTCCGGCGGCTGCGTCGAGGACGACCTGATCGACAAGGTCAAGGAAAAGGCGCTGGCCGCCGACAAGCCCGAGACCGCCACCTACGGCGTGACCCAGGAGCAGGCCAACCGTTTCGGCCTGCCCTGCGGCGGCACCCTGCAGCTGGTGCTGGAGCCGGTCAGCGCGAAGTCGCGCCTGCCCGAGCTGCTGGCGGCGATCGAGCGCCACGAGCTGGTGGCGCGCTCGCTGGTCATGGCGACCGGCGAGGTGACCGTCGAGGCCGGCAAGTGGTCGGACTACCTGTCGCTGGACGACGGCGTGCTCCGGACCATCCACGGCCCGCGCTGGCGCGTGCTGATCATCGGCGCGGGCCAGCTCAGCCGTTACCTCGCGCAGATGGCGCAGGCGCTGGACTACCACGTGACGGTATGCGACCCGCGCGAGGAGTACGCCGCCGAGTGGAACCTGACTTCCGTGCCGCTGGAGCGCGGCTACCCCGACGACGTGGTGCTGGCGCTGAACCCGGACGCGCACACCGCGGTGATCGCGGTGACCCACGACCCGAAGCTGGACGACATCGCGCTGATCGAGGCGCTCAAGTCGCCGGCCTTCTACGTCGGTGCGCTGGGCTCGAAGAAGAACAACGACAACCGCCGCAAGCGCCTGGCCGAGTTCGACCTGTCCGCCGGCGAGATCGCGCGGCTGCGCGGCCCGGTCGGGCTGAAGATCGGCTCCAAGACGCCGCCGGAGATCGCGGTGTCCATCCTGGCCGAGATGACCGCGGTGCGCCATGGCGTGGCCATCCCCGAGACCATCGAGCCGCCCAAGGTGAACGTCACCTCGGGCTGCGCCGTGGTTCCGGGCTGAATTCCCGGTCGACCCCCGGCCCCGGGACGGTTTCCCCTTGAACGACGCGCGGCTGGCCTCGCCGGCTGCCGAGCGCAACGCCGCGCCGATCGCGCAGGTGCTGGCCGGCATGCTGCCTTCCACCGGCTCGCTCCCGGGCCTGGTGCTGGAAGTCGCGAGCGGCAGCGGCCAGCATGTGGCGCACTTTGCGCGCGCCTTCCCCGCGCTCACCTGGCAGCCCACCGACCGCGAGCCGCGCCATCGCGCGTCCATCGCCGCGTGGCGCGAGGAGGCGGGGCTGCCCAACCTGCTCGCGCCGCTGGAACTGGACGTCATGCATCCCTGGCCGGTCACGCGCGCCGACGCGATGCTGTGCATCAACATGGTCCATATCTCGCCCTGGGCCGCGACGCTCGCGCTGCTCAATGGTGCGGCACGGGTGCTGCCCGACGGCGCGCCGCTCTACCTGTACGGGCCCTACCGGCGCCGCGGCGTGCCCACCGCGCCGTCCAACGAGGCCTTCGATGCGGACCTTCGTTCGCGCGACCCGTCCTGGGGCCTGCGCGACCTGGACGAGGTGACGGGCGTGGCGCGCGACGCGGGCTTCGAGCGCGTGGACGTGGTCGCGATGCCGGCCAACAACCTTTCGGTTATCTTTCGCAGGCGCGCTGCCTGAACCACGGGCGGGCGCGAGGCCGGCGCCGCGCCGGCTTCCAACCACCACCCCGGGGAATGCCATGGCACTGGCGGCAAAGATCGCGATCGCATTGGTGGCGCTGCTGCACGTCTGGTTCGCCGTGATCGAGATGTTCCTGTGGGACAAGCCCTACGGCCGGCGCGCCTTTGGCCTGACGCCGGAGTTCGCCACCGCAAGCAAGGCGCTCGCCGCCAACCAGGGCCTGTACAACCTGTTCCTCGCCGCGGGCCTGGCCTGGGGCCTCGCGCCCGGGCCGGACGCCGGCGCGGTGCGGCTGTTCTTCCTCGGCTGCGTGATCGTGGCCGGCGTGTTCGGTGCCTTCACCGCCAGCCGCAAGATCCTGTACGTGCAGGCGCTGCCGGGTGCGATTGCGCTGGGCCTGGTCATCGCCGCCTGAGGGCAGGCGGCCTGCGAGCGGCGCCCCGGACCGGTTATTTAAAATAGTCAATATAAACAGCCACTTATGATATTTCCAGCGTTTTTCCTCGGTGGCGCGCCATGAAGGTCGCCGGCATCCTGCTCGCGGCCGGCGCGTCGGTGCGCTTCGGCGGCAACAAGATGATGCATCCGCTGCCGGAGGGCGAGGCGCGCGCCGGCATGCCGATCGCGGTGGCCTCGGCGACGAACATGCTCGCGGCGCTGCCCGACACGGTGGCGGTGGTGCGGCCGCGCTCCCAGAAGCTCGCGCACCTGCTGCGCGAGGCCGGCGCCAAGGTGGTGACCTGCCGCAACGCGAACGAGGGCATGGGTGCGAGCCTGGCGCGCGCGGTGGCCGCGGCCGACGATGCCGATGCCTGGATCGTCGGCCTGGGCGACATGCCCTGGATCGCTCCCGAAACCATCCTGACGATGGCGCGCATGCTCACCGAGGGCGCGGTCATCGTCGCGCCGTCCTTCGACGGCAATCGCGGCCATCCGGTGGGCTTCGCCCGCCGCTTCCACGACGAGTTGCGCGCTTCTTCCGGCGACGAGGGCGCGCGCAAGCTGTTCCGCGACCACGCCGACCTGGTGACCCTGCTGCCGGTGGAAGATCCCGGCGTGCTGCGCGACATCGACACGCCGCAGGACCTGGCCGGTGGCGCCACGCAGGCCTGAGGCTTGCTTCGCCCTGCCTGCATCGCCGTTCACCTTCTACACCGTCACCGGAGACCACCATGCGGCCTTTGCTGATCGCGGGAGCCATCGTGCTCGCCGCCCTTTCACAGCAGGCACTTGCCACATGGCTGCTGGTACCTGCCGCGCGGGAAGTCCGCCTGTCTGGAAAGCCGGGTGCCTCCGACAAGCGCCCGACCACGCTCCTCGTGCCCTTCGAATTGATATTCCTGAATACGACGGGCGAGGACAGGACCATCGAGTTGCCGGTTTGCCTCGCCGTGAGGAAGCAACTCGCCGGTCAGGTGACCGCCGCGACGGTCGGCAAGGCCACGGACAAGGCCTGCGAGGTCGGAACCGGCGTGCGGAGGGAGACGAACGCGTTCAGCGTCCGTGCTGGCGCGTTCCTCAAGGAAAGTTATTTCCTCCATCTTGAGAGCGAGGCGGAGGGCGGGCTGGTGGTGCAGATTGCCGAAGTCCTGCCGATGCAGCAGACCCATGCCGTCCGTGAAGTGGATCACGGCATTGTCGTGGGTGACACGGCCACCACCGTGGTTGCCCGTCGCGAAGGCGTCTTCTTCCGCGACAGCGTGGTCGAGCCGGTCAGCGTGGACCGCGCGGCGCGCCTGTCGGCGCCTGTCATCGACAACGAGCCGATGTACTTCCTGGTCGGCGGCGGCAAGGACCTGACTTCCAAGTTCCAGCTGAGCGTGAAGTACCCGCTCTGGCAGGGGCCGCGCCAGTCGGTCAACGTCGCCTACACCCAGCTCTCGATCTGGGACCTCGCATCCGAGTCCAAGCCGTTCCGCGACAACAACTACCGCCCCGGCGCCTTCTACGAGCACCAGTTCCAGATGCCGACGGGCTCGCCGCACGGCCTGTCGCTGCGCGCCGGCTTCGAGCACGAGTCCAACGGGCGCAACGGCCGTGATTCGCGCAGCCTGAACATCCTGTTCGCGCGGCCCACGTGGCGCTACGACATGGATGGCGGGCGGTTCGTCGAGCTGCGGCCGCGCTTCTTCGTCTACCAGGACAAGGCCGAGAACCCGGACATCCAGCGCTACCGGGGCTATGCCGACTGGTACGGCCGCATCGGCGACCGCGTCTTCGGCCAGGACGTGCAACTGGGCCTGATGGTGCGCCGTGGCACGGCGAACTTCGGGTCCGCGCAGCTCGACCTCACCTGGCGCCTGCCGGGCACCTCGCGGCGACAGGCCGACGAGGGCGTTTTCTTCACGGTGCAGTACTTCAACGGCTACGGCGAGACGCTGCTGGACTACAACCGGCGCACCGCGCAGCTGCGCGCCGGCCTGAGCATCGTGCGCTAGGGACCCGCCGGTACAATCCGGCCATGTCCAACCGAAACCGGCCCATCCACTGACATGACACCGAGCCGCCCCTGCCCGCCCGCAGCCCTGCTGGCCGTCCTGGTGCTCGCCTGCGCCGGGATCGCCGGCGCGCAGCCGGCGCGCGCCCAGGTCATCCCGCTCGCCACCGACTCGCGCGGCTTGCCCACGCTCGCGCCCATGATCGCGCAGGTCACCCCGGGCGTGGTCAACATCTCGGTGCTGGTGCGCGACCCGGCCGAGAACAACCCGATGCTGCGCGACCCGTTCTTCCGGCGCTTCTTCGGCGTGCCGGACCGCCCGGCGCAGCCGCAGCCGCAGGGCGCGGGCTCGGGCGTGATCGTGGACGCGCAGCGCGGCCTGGTGATGACCAACTTCCACGTCATCAAGGACGCGCAGGAAGTCGTGGTCACCCTGAAGGACCGGCGCCAGCTGCGCGCGCAGCTGGTCGGCGCGGACCCCGGCACCGACATCGCACTGCTGCGCGTGCCGGCCGAGAACCTCACCGCGCTGCGCTTCGGCGACTCCGACGCGCTGAGCGTGGGCGATTTCGTGGTCGCCATCGGCAACCCCTTCGGCATCGGCCAGACCGTGACCTCGGGCATCGTCTCGGCGCTGGGCCGCGGCGGCCTGGGCATCGAGGGCTACGAGGACTTCATCCAGACCGACGCGTCCATCAACCCCGGCAACTCCGGCGGCGCGCTGGTGAACCTGCGCGGTGAGCTGGTCGGCATCAACACCGCCATCCTCGGGCCCTCGGGCGGCAACGTCGGCATCGGCTTCGCCGTGCCCACCGCGATGGCGCGCCAGGTCATGGACCAGCTGCTGCGCTTCGGCGAGGTGCGCCGCGGCAAGCTCGGCGTGTCCACGCAGGACCTGACCCCGGACATCGCGAAGCAGCTCGGCGTGCCGCCCGGCGACGGCGCGGTGGTGGTGCAGATCGAGCGCGGCTCCAGCGCCGAGGCGGCGGGCCTGCGGGTCAAGGACGTGGTCACCGCGATCAACGGCCGGCCGGTGCGCTCCTCGGGCGACCTGCGCAACCGCGTCGGCCTCACGCCGGTGGGGGAGGAGGTCGACATGCAGGTGCTGCGCGAGGGCCGCACGCAGCGGGTGCGCGCGCGCGTGGCCGAGCCCTTCGTCGCCACCAGCATTCCCGGCGAGGCGGTGCCGCAACTGGCCGGCGCGCGCGTCACCGACATCGGCCAGGGCATGCCGATGTTCGGGGTGGTGGACGGCGCGTTGGTGACCGGCCTCGACGCCAACACGCCCGCAGCCCGCAGCGGCCTGCGTCCCGGCGACATCGTCTATGGCGTGAACCGGCGCCGGGTGCGCAACGTCGCCGAGTTCCTCGCCACGCTGCGCGCGGCCGAGCAGCCGCTGCGCCTGTCGCTGCTGCGCGGCGAGAACCGCCTGACACTGCTGATCCGCTGATCCTGTCTGCGGACCCCGCCAGCCAACCCATCCAACTTCCAGATCGGACTCCACCATGTTCAAGGGACAAACGGCACTCATCACCGGCTCCACCAGCGGCATCGGCCTGGGCATCGCGCGCGCGCTCGCGGCGCAGGGCGCCAACCTGGTGATCAACGGCCTGGGCGACAAGGCGGCGATCGAGAAGCTGCGCGCCTCGCTGGCTTCGGAATTCGGCGTGCGCGTGGCCTATGACGCCGCCGACATGAGCAAGCCGGCGGAGATCGCCGCGATGGTGGACGCGGCGCTGGCGCGCGGCAGCCTGGACATCCTCGTGAACAACGCCGGCATCCAGCACGTCGCGCCGATCGAGGACTTCCCGCTGGACAAGTGGGACCAGATCATCGCGATCAACATGTCCTCGGCCTTCCACAGCATCCGCGCGGCGCTGCCGGCGATGAAAAAGGCCAACCGCGGCCGCATCATCAACATCGCCTCGGCGCACGGCCTGCGCGCCTCGCCCAACAAGGTCGCCTACGTCGCGGCCAAGCACGGCGTGGTCGGCATCACCAAGACCGTCGCGCTGGAGTGCGCCGCCACCAACATCACCTGCAACGCGATCTGCCCGGGATTCGTGCTCACGCCGCTGGTCGAGAAGCAGGTGCAGGACCAGATGAAGGCGCTGGGCCTGGGGCGCGAGCAGGTGGAGCGCGACGTGATCATGCAGAAGCAGCCGACCAAGCGCTTCGTCACCATCGAGCAGGTCGCCGCGATGGCGGTGTTCCTTGCCGGCGAGGGCGCGGCCTCCATCACCGGCATGGCCTACGCGATCGACGGCGGCTGGACGGCGCAGTAGGTTCCACGACGCGGCCCTGCGGCCGCGAGGGGCGCCGGGCTACAGCGCGAACAGGCCGGCCAGCCCGCGCGGGCGCGGCAGCCGCGAGGGGATGCTGACCTGGCGAAGCGCCAGCGGCTCGGGGGCGCACACGGCGAGTTGGCTGCCGGTCATGGCCTGCACCACCGTCGGCCCGTCGCGCTCGATACGCATCGATTCGCCCACGCGCAGCAGGTGGTCGTCGCGGTCGCCGTCCTGCGTCACCCACAGCGATCCCGCGAGGCAGCGCACCAGCGTGCCGCGCGCGTCATCCAGCGCCAGTGCCTCGCTGGCCTGCATGCCGACCTGCGCGCTGCTGTACTTGAGTTCCATGGCCCGGTCTCCGATAATGATTGATGTGCATGGATTATTCGTCCGCATCCCGATGGTGACGAGCGAGGAATTTGCGGTCAATTCATGATCTGGAGGAATGAATGGCCGGAACGGATACGGGAACCGGGAAGCGCGGCCGCCTGCCGTCGCTGGACCTGCTGAAGGGCTTTGAGTCGGCCGCGCGGCTGGGCTCGTTCACGCGCGCCGCCACCGAGCTGCACCTGACGCAGTCGGCCATCAGCCGCCAGGTGCAGGGACTGGAGGAGCAGCTGGGCGTGCGCCTGTTCGAGCGCAGCACGCGCAGCCTCGCGCTCACGCCGGCGGGCGCGCGCCTGCAGCGCGCTGCGGGCGAGGTGCTGCAGCGCCTCCGCGACGTGGTGGACGCGCTGCAGGCCGAGGCCGGCGGCCCTCTCACCGTCACCACCACCGTGACCTTCGCCTCGCTCTGGCTGGTGCCGCGCCTGTCGCGCTTCCAGGCGCTGCACCCCGGCGTGGACGTGCGCCTTGCCGCGAACAACGCGGTGAAGGACCTGAGCCGCGACGGCATCGACCTCGCGATCCGCTACTGTCGCGCCGCCGAGGCGGGCACGGGCGCGGTCCGGCTGTTCGGCGAGCGCGTGGTGCCGGTGTGCAGCCCGGCGCTGCTGGCCAGCCGTCGCCTGAAGCAGCCGGCGGACCTGGCGCGCCACGCGCTGCTGCACTACGAGGACCCGGGGGTGGTGGCGCCCTGGCTGTCGTGGAGCACCTGGTTCGAGGCACTGGGCCTGCCGCCGCTGCGCGCCGCAGGCAGCCTGCGCTTCGACCACTACGACCAGATGCTGCGCGCCGCGGCCGCCGGCCAGGGCATCGCGCTCGGGCGCGTGCCGCTGGTGGATGCCTTCCTCGACAGCGGCCAGCTGGTCGCGCCGCTGGCGCGCAAGTGGTCCACGTCCGCGGCCGATCGCGCGTTCTGGGCGCTGTGCTCGCCTGCATCCGCCACCCGGCCCGAGGCGCAGGCCTTCATGGCCTGGCTGCGCGAGGAGGCGGCTTCGGTAAGCGGCTGATGCACCAAGGGGGCCGCTACAATTGCGGCATGAAAACGTCCCCGGCTTCGCCCGTCCGCTACGCCATCCGTCCGCTGCGTCCCGCGGCGCACCTGTTCGAAGTCCGCTGCACCGTCGCCGACCCGGACGCCGCCGGCCAGCGCTACACGCTGCCGGCCTGGACCCCGGGCAGCTACATGATCCGCGAGTACGCGCGGCACGTCGTGGAGATCCGGGCGAGCACGCGCAACGGCGCCGAGGTGGGCCTGCGCAAGCTCGACAAGCACACCTGGCAGGCCGACCCCTGCGAAGGGCCGCTCACCGTGGCCATGCAGGTCTACGCCTGGGACCTGTCGGTGCGCGGCGCGCATCTGGACGGCACGCACGGCTTTTTCAACGGCGCCTGCGTGTTCCTCAGCCCGGCGGGATGCGAGTCGCGCCGCTGCGAACTGGAGATCCTGCCGCCCGCCGGGGCCACCTACCGCGGCTGGCGGGTTGCGACGGCCATGCCGCGCCTGGGCGCCAAGCCCTGGGGCTTCGGCACCTATGCCGTGGCGGACTACGACGAGTTGATCGACCATCCGGTGGAGATGGGCACCTTCGCGACGGTGAGCTTCCGCGCGGCGGGCGTGCTGCACGACGTCGCGATCACCGGCCGGCAGCGCGCCGACCTCGCGAGGCTGGCGAAGGACCTCAAGCGCGTCTGCGAGGCGCAGATCCGCTTCTGGCACCCTGGCGCAGGTCGGGGCGTGACCAAGCCGCCGTTCGACCGATACCTGTTCCAGGTGATGGTGGTGGGCGAGGGCTATGGCGGGCTGGAGCACCGCGCGTCCACCGCCTTGCTCTGCTCGCGCAACGACCTGCCGGCGCTGGACATGGGTGAGGCCAGCGAAAGCTACCGCGGCTTCCTCGGCCTCGCGAGCCACGAGTACTTCCACACCTGGAACGTCAAGCGCCTCAAGCCCGCGGCCTATACGCCCTACGACCTCACGCGCGAGGCCTACAGCACGCAGCTCTGGGCCTTCGAGGGCATCACCTCCTACTACGACGACCTCGCGCTGGTACGCTGCGGCCTGCTCAGCCGCCCGCAGTACCTGGAGACGCTGGGGCGCACGCTGACCGCGATCGCGCGCACGCCGGGCCGCCAGCGCCAGACGGTGGCCGAATCCAGCTTCGATGCCTGGATCAAGTACTACCGCCAGGACGAGAACTCGCCCAACGCGCAGGTGAGCTACTACCTGAAGGGCAGCATGGTGGCGCTGGCGCTGGACCTGCACATCCGCGCGAAGACCGACGGGCGCAAGTCGCTGGACGACGTGATGCGCGCGCTGTGGCGCGAGTTCGGCGCGAAGGGCATCGGCCTGCCCGAGGGCGGCTTCGAGCGCGTCGCGCAGCGCGTCACCGGCCTGCCGCTCGGCCGGCCCTTCCTGCAATGGCTGCACGGCAAGGGCGAGTTGCCGCTGGACGAACTGCTGGCCACGCACGGCGTCTCGCTCAACTGGCGCGTGGCGGAGTCGCCTGCGGACCGCGGCGGCAAAGCCGGGTCGAGTGCCGGCAAGCCGGGCACGGCTTCCAGCAAGGCCGGATCGCCTGCGAAGGCCGCCCGCGTCACCGTGGGCGTGCGCGGCAAGCCCGCCGCGGGCGAGATCCAGCTCACGCACGTGATCGACGGCGGCAGCGCACAGGACGCGGGCCTGTCGGCCGGCGACGTGATCGTCGCGGTGGACGGACTGCGCGTCGGCAGCGGCGGGCTGGAGGCGGCATTCAAGGGACGGCGCGCCGGCGAGGTCGTGACCGTGCACGCCTTCCGCAGGGATGAACTGATGAGCTTCCGCGTGCGCCTCAACCCGGCGCGCGCCGACACTGCGTGGCTCGCGGTCGGTGACCCGGCTGCGAAACCGTCGGGCAGGAGCGGGGCCACGCCGCCCTCGCGCCTGCTCGCGCGCTGGCTGGGAGCCTGAGATGGCCTCCGTTGCAAGGGCTGATGTGACGCGCCTGCTGGTGATCCGCCACGGCGAGACGGTATGGAACGTGGAGGGCCGCGTGCAGGGCTACATGGACAGCCCGCTCACGACCGCGGGCGAGGCGCAGGCCGCGGCGCTGGGACGCCGCTTTGCCGGCGCGCCGCCGCATGCGGTGTACTCGAGCGACCTCGGCCGCACCCGCCAGACCGTGGCGCCGCTGGTCGAGGCCACCGGACTGGACCTGCGCCTGGACGAAGGACTGCGCGAGCGCTGCTACGGCGTGTTCGAGGGCATGACCTACGCCGAGGTGGCCGAGCGCCATCCCGACGAGTACGAGCGCTTCCGCAACCGCGACCCGGACTTCGCGCCGGCCGGCGGCGAGAGCGCGCGCCAGTTCCGTGAGCGCATCCTCGTCGCGTTCGACGCGATCGCCGCGCGCCACCGCGGCGAGGACGTCGCGGTGGTCACCCACGGCGGCGTGCTCACCGTGCTGTTCCGCGAGGCGCGCGGCATTCCTCTCGGGATACGCACCGACATCCCGATGATCAACGCCAGCCTGAACGTGGTGCTGCGCGATGACGCCTCGTGGCAGATCGAGGCCTGGGCGGATACCACCCACCTTTGAGGGTGGTGTAAAAAGTCTAATTAAAACAGCGACTTAACGTATTTCAGGCCGTTTTTCGGCCGCACCGCCGCGCGCAGTCAGTCGCGCAGCGCCTCAGCTAGCGATTCGGCCAGCAGCCCCGCCAGTTCCAGCGCGTTGCTCGCATGCGCCACCGCATCGGTGCTCCACACCTCGCGCACGCCGGCGCGATACAGCGCCTGCAGCGCGTCGCCCGCGAACAGCGCGTGCGTCACCGCGACGTCCACGCTCGCCGCGCCGTGCGCGAGGCAGGCGGTGGTGGCCTCGGCCAGCGTGCGCCCGGTACTGGCGATGTCATCCACCAGCACCACGCTGCGTCCGCTGAGCGCCACGTCCGGCAGCGCGACGCTGACGTCACGGTCGCCGCGCCGCACCTTGGCGCACACGCCGTGGCCCAGCCCGCCGGCCAGCGCCGCGCGGCTCACCCATTGTTCCGATTCCGAATCCGGCCCGAGCAGCAGGGCGCCGGGCACGTGCTGCGCGACGAAGGCGCCGATCGCATCCGCCGCCGACAGCGACACCGCGCGGATGCCGGGTATGGCTTCGGACAGGTGGCTGATGCGGTGCAGGTGCGGGTCCACCGTGACCACCGCATCGAACAGGCCGGCGAGCAGCCGCCCGACGATGCGCTGGCTCACCGCCTCGCCCGGTTGGAAGGCGATGTCCTGGCGCATGTAGCAGAGGTAGGGCGCGACCAGCGTCAGCTGCGTCACGCCCTGCTCGCGAAGGGCGCCGGCGGCGAGCATCAGTTCCACCAGCTTCACGTCGGGATGGTCCAGGCTGCGCACCAGCACCGCCTCGCCGGTGCACGCCGCGGGCACCGTGACCTTGCTCTCGCCGTCGGGGAAGCGGTGTACCGCGACCTGCGCGTAGGGCCGGCCCAGCGCGGCGGCGAGGCGGCGCGCCGGCGCGTCGTAGTCGGCGAACCCGAGGAGCAGGCGCTGCGGCATGCGCGCCGTCCTCAGGCGCCCGAGGCTTCGACGAAGCCGCCGGGAATCTGCGCGGCGTTGCCGATGGTGTAGCCCGGCTCGCGCGCCGCCAGCGCGCGGGCGAACTCGAAGTCGGCACGGAAGTTCGCGTGCACCCGGTACAGCGGCTGGTCCTTCTTCACCTTGTCGCCCAGCTTGGCGAACAGGTCCACGCCCGCGCCCTGGTCCAGCGGCGCGCCGGCGAAGCGCGCGATGTGCGCCATCTGCAGGTTGTTGACGTCGGTCACGTAGCCGGCGCGCGGCGCGTTCACCTCGAAGCGCAGCTTGCCGGGCGTGGCCAGCGGCCGGCGCGCGCGGCCCTGCGCCGCGATGATGGCGTTCATCTTGGTCAGCGCGCGGCCCGAGTCGAGGATGTCGCGCGCGATCGCATAGCCCTGCCCGCCGCGCACGTCCGGGTCGAACTCGATCAGCCGGCCCGCGAGGCGCAGCGACTTCTGGCGCAGGTCGGCCGGGGCGCGCGGGTCGCCTTCGAGCACCTGCATCACGTCGCGCGCCTCCAGCGCCGGCCCGATGCCGTTGCCGATCGGCTGGCGCCCGTCGGTGATCAGCACCTCCAGGTGCATGCCGAGCTGGTCGGCGACGTACTCGAACAGCTTCCTCAGCCGCTGCGCATCGCGCATGTGGCGCACCTTGGCCGTGGGCCCGACCGGGATGTCCAGCAGCAGGTGCGTGGACCCGGCGGCGAGCTTCTTGGACAGGATGGACGCGACCATCTGTCCCTCGGAGTCGATGGCCAGCGGCCGTTCCACCGAGATCAGGATGTCATCGGCCGGCGAGAGCTTGGCCGTGCCGCCCCAGGCCAGGCAGCCGCGGTGGCGGCGCACGATGCGGTGCAGCGCGTCCACCGGCAGTTCCACCCGCGCCAGCACTTCCATGGTGTCAGCGGTGCCGGCCGGCGAGGTGATCGCGCGGCTGGAAGTCTTGGGGAACAGCATGCCGTGCGCGGCGACGATGGGCACCACCAGCATGGAGGTCCGGTTGCCCGGGATCCCGCCGATGCAGTGCTTGTCCACCACCACGGTTTCCTTCCAGTCCAGGCGCTCGCCGCAGGCGACCATGGCGCGCGTCAGGTACAGCACCTCGTCGCGGTCCAGGCCGTAGCGGCCGCTGGCCACCAGGAAGGCGGCGATGTCGGTCTTGGCGAACTTGCCGTCGGTGATGTCGCGGATGATGGCGTCGTAGTCCGGCTGCTCCAGACGGTCGCCGTTGATCTTGCGCCGCACCGCCTGCATGGAATGCGCCGGGCCGCAGTGGCCGATGCGCACCAGCGTGCCGGCCGGCAGCGACAGGCGCGAGAACGCGTCCTCGGACAGGCCAAGCTCGTTCGGGCCGACGATGGAGGCGTCGTCCACCACGTTCAGCGAGGCGATGATGCGGTGGCCGTCGGACACCACCTCCACCTTGGCCAGCGCCTGGAAGCCCTCGATGCGGTACAGCGGGCACTCGCGGTGCAGGTAGGCGACGCTCTCGCGGTAGGTGTCGATGCCGATGCGGCGCAGCCTCAGTTTCGCGGGGCGCGCGGCGCGCGAGGGCTGCTTGCGGGGGGCGGATTTGCCCGCAGGTTTGCGAGCTGTCTGGCTGGCGGTCTTCATATGGATAGAATCTTCGCATGAACCCAGCCACGCCGATGTCTCCCGTACCGGCACGCAACGATCCCCTGCAAGTGGACTTCACCGACGTGGTCGCGGCAGCCGGCCGCATCGCGCGCCGCGCGCACCGCACGCCCGTGCTGCGCTCGGCCTCGGTGGACGAGCGCACCGGCGCCAGCGTGTTCTTCAAGTGCGAGAACCTGCAGCGCATGGGCGCGTTCAAGTTCCGCGGCGCCTACAACGCGCTGTCGCAGCTGGATGCGGCGGCGCGCCAGCGTGGCGTGCTCGCCTATTCCTCGGGCAACCATGCGCAGGCGGTGGCGCTGGCCGGGCGCGACCTGGGCATCCCCACGGTGATCGTGATGCCCACCGACGCGCCGGGCGTGAAGCTCGCCGCCACGCGCGGCTACGGCGCCGAGGTGGTGCAGTACGACCGCGCGACGCAAAGCCGCGAGGCGGTATCCGAGGCGATCGCGCGCGAGCGCGGCATGGCCGTGATCCCGCCCTTCGACCATCCGCACATCGTCGCCGGGCAGGGCACGGCCGGGCTGGAGCTGCTGCAGGAGGCGGGGCAGCTGGACTACCTGCTCGTGCCCTGCGGTGGCGGCGGCCTGCTGTCGGGCTGCGCCATCGCGGCCAAGGCGCTCAGTCCTGGCGTGCAGGTGATCGGCGTGGAGCCGGCCGCGGGCGATGATGCGACCTGGTCCTTCCATACCGGCGTGCTGCACAGCTGCCACAACCCGGTGACCATCGCCGACGGCGCGCGCACCCACTCCATGGGTGCGGTGACCTTCCCGCTGGTGATGCACTACGTGGACGACATGCTTGCGGTGCCCGACGACCAGCTGGCCGCGGCCATGTTCTGGCTGTGGGAGCGGACCAAGATGGTGATCGAGCCGACCGGCGCGCTCGGCGCGGCCGCGCTGTTCGCCGACCCGGCGCGCTTTGCCGGCAGGCGGGTCGGCGTGGTGATCTCGGGCGGTAACGTGGACTTCGCGGCGGTGGCGAAGCTGCTGCCGGGCTGAAACCCGGCGGACCTCAATCCTTCTGCAGCATCCGCGGCAGCCACACCGCGATCACCGCCGGCACGCCTGCCCGTATTTTCGCCAGCCCGCGCTTCAGCGCCGGCATGACGTCCGCCGGATCGCGCACGTTCTCGCCGTACGCGCCGGCGGCTTCCGCTTCCTTCGCGTAGTCGATAGGCGGGTCGAAGTAGCCACCTTCGTAGCCGGCCTTGGCTGCGTGGCCTTCCGGGTAGAAGGCCGCGGCCGAGCGCGTGCCGGTGCTGTATCCGCGGTTCTGCCAGATCACGGTCATGAAGGGCGCATTGTGGTGCTGGGCGGCCCAGATCGCCGCGTTCGGGTTGCCGTAGGTGTAGAAGCCGTCGCCGGTGGTACAGATCACGTCGCGCTCGGGCAGCGCGAGCTTCACGCCCAGCGCCGCGCCCGTGCCCCAGCCGCCGGCGCTGCCCGGGTTGCGCCAGTAGCGGTTGGACCCGCCCAGGTTCAGGAAGCGGTACATCGGGTTGTGTGACAGGGTGTCGTCCACCAGCACGCAGTTGTCATCGATCAGGTCGGCGACGCAGGCTGCGAGGTACACCGGGTCGATCGGCGTCTTCTTCGAAGCGGCCTGTGCCTCGGCGCGCGCGTCGGCGATGCGCTTGGCGGAGGTGGCGGCCCAGCGTTTCGCACGTGCGGCGTAGCGTTCGGTGTCGGCGGGCTTGATGAGCGCGCGAACCGCCGGCAGCAGCGCCTGCAGCGTGGACAGCGCGTCCGCGGTCAGGCGCAGGTTGGCCGGGAATTCGTAGGTCGGGACCTTGAGCTTGACCGCGTCGATGTCGACCAGCGCGACATACGCATCCGCCGGCGGCGCCGAGGGGCCGGGCACCCAGGGCACGTCCACTTCCAGCGCCAGCACCATGTCGCAATCCGCGAAGCTGATCGTGCCCTGGTAGAGCGGATGGTCCATGGGAAAGCAGTGGTAGCCGCGCGCGGCGGCATCGGCCACCGGCAGGCCCAGTAGTTCGCACAGTTCCACCAGCGGCGCGACGCTCGCCGGGTTCTTGCCGGAGCCGGCGATCACCACCACCGGGTTCTTCGCCTCGACCAGTTGGCGCGCGAGTCCGGGAATCGCCGAGGGCGCGGGCGCGGGCGGCAGCGGGATGCCGAGCTGCGCGACGGTGGGGAAGGTGGGGTCCTGCAGCGCCGCGAAGGCGACCTCGCGCGGGAAGCTGATGTAGGCCGCGCCGCAGGGCGGGGTGCAGGCGACCTGGATCGCGCGGCTCACCACCAGGCCGGGGTTGTCCTGGAACTCCAGGCGGTGGTCCCACTTGGTGTACTGGCGCACGATGCCGTTCTGGTCGTACATGTCCTGCAGCCAGAAGTGGCCGGAGTCGCGCGCGCCGCGGCGCGTGCCGGGCATGCCCACCGGCGGGGCGCCGGCGGTGATCAGCACCGGCAGGCCGCTGCGCCAGGCCGAGTGCACCGCGCTGCCATAGTGCTGCGTGCCCACGTCCACGTGCGCGGCGGTGGCGGCGATGCGCCCGGACGCGGCGGCATAGCCCAGCGCCGCGTTCAGCGCCGGGTTCTCGTGGATCATGGTGATGATGCGCGGCGCCTTGCGGCCTTCCGCGCGTGCCTTGGCGATCGCTTCCTGGAAGAACACCAGCTCGGTGCCGGAGCAGAAGAACAGGCACTCCACGCCGCCTTCGGCCATGGCCGCGACGATCGCGTCGCCCGCCTCGGTGCCCGCCACCACGTGTTCGTTCGCGCGCTCGTTCATCAGCCGGTCTCCGTTGCGTTGCCCGTTTCGTTACCCGTTGTGTGCGGCAGGAAGCGCTGCTAGTCTAACCCCGCGTACCAGTCCCGCGTACCAGCAGGCCGACAGCACCACAACGCAAGTTATGGGAGCAGCGCATGCGATCAAGCCGTCTTTCCGCGACACAGCGATCCGGGGTGTTCCTGTTGGTGATGGCGGCGATCGGGTGGCTGCCTGCCGCCGCGCTCGCGCAGGCCTGGCCGGCCAAGCCCATCACCTTCATCGCGCCGTTTCCCCCGGGCAGCGCCGCCGAGGTCATCGGCCGCATCATCGGCCCCAAGCTCACCGAGGCCTGGGGCCAGCCGGTGCTGGTGGAGGCGCGCCAGGGCGCGGGCGGCACCATAGGTGCGGACTTCGTCGCCAAGTCGGCGCCCGACGGCTACACCTTCCTGGTCGGCTCCTCGGCCGAGACCACGGTCGGCGTGACCCTGTACCGCAAGATTGGCTACGACACGTTGCGTGACTTCGCGCCGGTGATCGCCGTCGGGCCGATGCCGCAGATGCTGGTGGTCCACCCGGACGTGCCCGCCGCGTCGGTTTCCGAACTGGTGGCCCTGGCCAAGGGCAGGCCCAAGCAGATCAACTTCGCGTCCTCGGGCAATGGCACCACCAGCCAGCTGGCGATGGAGATGTTCAAGCAGCAGGCCGGCATCGACATGACCCACATTCCGTACAAGGGCAGCCAGCCGGCGATCACCGACACGCTGGGCGGGCGCACCTCGCTGATGTGGGGGCCGCTGGCGACCGTGCTGCCGCACGTGCGCGCCGGCAAGTTCCGCGCGATGGCGGTGAGCACCGCGCGCCGCGCCGCCGCCGCGCCCGAGGTGCCGACCATGGCCGAGCTGGGCTACGGCACCTACGAGGCCAGCCTGTGGTGGGGGCTGCTCGCGCCGGCGGCCACGCCCAGGGACATCGTCACCAAGATGAACACCGAGGTGAACACCATCCTGCAGAACGCCGACGTGCGCGCGCAGCTGGCGCGCAACGGCGTGGAGCCGCTGGGCGGCAGCCCGGAGACCTACGCCGGCCTGCTGCGCGCCGAGATCGCCAAATGGGCGGTGGTGATCAGGGAGTCCGGCGCGCGCATCGACTGAGTTGGGCCGGCGCGCGCCGGCCCTGCCTCGTCAGGCCTTCTGCTTCATCGGGCAGGTGTTCCAGCCCAGCAGCGGATAGAACGGGCAGAAGTTGAACAGGCCGGTGGCCAGCGGCACCAGGCCGACCAGGCCCCACCAGCGCGCGTTGCCTTCCAGGATGCCCAGCAGGGAGAGTAGGCCCACGCCGACCACGATGCGCGCTGCCTTGTCGATGCCACCCACGTTTGCCTTCATGACTGCCTCCGTCTGTGTGATTGCGTGGAGGCAGTGTCGCGCCGGGCGGGCTGGCGGTCTGTGACCGAGGTCACAGAGGCCGCGCGGGCCCGGGCGGCGGGTCAGGCGGCGGCAATCTCCCGCAGCCGGCGCGGGTCCAGCACCTCGACCTGCTCGCGCCCGAGCGACACCAGTCCCTGCTCGGCGAAGCTCTTGAGCAGCCGGCTGACGATCTCGCGCACCGAACCCAGTTCCTCGGCGAGCTGCTGGTGCGTGGCGTGGACCACGCGGCCCTTGCCGAGCAGCAGTCCCGCGAGCCGCTGGTCCAGCTTGCGGAAGGCGACCGCCTCGACCAGCTGCATCAGTTCGGCCATGCGCTCGGCGAACAGGCCGAACACGTACTGCCGGAACGGCGCGTGCGACCCGATCAGGCGTTCGAACAGCGCCTTGGGCAGGATGGCCAGGCGCAGGTCGGATTCCGCCACGCCGCGCGCGTTGTAGTCCTGGTGGCCCAGCAGGCAGCCCGAGGTCAGCACGCAGGCCTCGCCGGGCAGCACGCGGTAGAGCTGGATCTCGCGGCCGCTGGCCGAGGCCTTGGACACGCGGATCGCCCCCTGCAGCAGCAGCGGGAAACCGCTGCAGGGCTGGTGCTCGTCGAACAGCACGGTGCCGGCGGGGACGTCCACCCATTGGGCGGCTTCGGGCAGGCCGGTGGCACCGGCGAGGGCCGGGTACAGGGTGGCCAGCGTGTCGGGCTGTGCTGCGGTCGCCATGGCGGGACTGAGTTGGACGCTCAGTTCGCCGCGAGAAATTCCTGGATCAACTGGAACGACTCCGGCCGCTCGGTCAGGAAGCCATGTCCGGAGCGCGGGTAGATCTTCGCCGTCGCGCGCGGCATGCGCGCCGCCATCTCCAGCGTGTGGCGCGGCGGGGTGATCAGGTCCTCGTCGCCGCACAGCAGCAGCGCTGGCATGGTCAGTTCGCCCAGGCGATCCCAGGCATCGTGCGTGATCACCGCGTTGCCGGTGGCGAGGAACCCGGGCAGGTTGCGCTTCGCGGCCAGCAGGCCCTGCTCGGCGCGCGCCACCACGTCCGGGTGCTCGCGGAAGAACTCGCTGGTGAAAAAGTAGGTCAGCAGCGGGCGGAACAGCGCCGGGAAGCCCAGGCCCTGCGCGGTCTGCATCCACCACTGCACCATGCGCGTGGTGCGCTCGTCGGGGCGCGCGAAGGTCGAGGTCATCACCAGGCTGCGCACGCGCTCGGGGTCTTGCAGCGCGACGCTTTGCGCGATCGCCCCGCCCAGCGACTTGCCGATCACGTGGGCGCGTTCGATGCCGAGCTGGCGCATCAGGGCCAGGGTGTCGGCCGCCATCATGGTGGTGGTGTAGGGGCCCTCGGGCGTGTCGCTCTCGCCGATGCCGCGGTTGTCGAAGCTGAGCACCCTGTACTTCCTGGCCAGAACCGGGGCGTACGAGGCCCAGTTCTGCAGGTTGCCCATGGCGTAGCCGCCGATCAGCACCACCCAGTCGCCCTCACCCTGCACGGCGTAGTTCAGGGACAGGTTTCCTAGGTCGGCGCGGGGCATGGGGGAGGCGGCTGCGTGGGGAAAGGCCGCATTGTAGGCCCGGCGGCGGCCCGCCGGACCCCGGCCAGCCCCTTGGAGGGACAGTCTGCGGGGGTGGGTGGCAGGTGATAAAATGCTGTTTTACTTCAGGATTCTGCCCCGAGCCCGCCATGTTCGCCATCGACCAGACCCTCGCCAAGCAAGACCCGGAACTGGCCCGCATGATCGGCCTGGAAAACACCCGCCAGGAAGACCACATCGAGCTGATCGCCTCGGAGAACTATGTCAGCCAGGCGGTGCTGGAGGCGCAGGGCTCGCAGCTCACCAACAAGTACGCCGAGGGCTATCCGGGCAAGCGCTACTACGGCGGCTGCGAGTACGTGGACATGGCCGAGACCCTGGCGATCGAGCGGGTCAAGCAGCT
Organism: uncultured Pseudomonadota bacterium; assembly: GCA_903909415.1. The sequence continues at coordinate 21,266 of CAIVVS010000166.1, forward strand.
GTTCGGCGCGGACAAGCTCGGCTGGGCGGCCAACGTGCAGCCCAACTCCGGCTCGCAGGCCAACCAGGCGGCGTTCTTCGCCACGCTGAAGCCGGGCGACACCTTCCTCGGCATGTCGCTGGCCATGGGCGGCCACCTGACGCACGGCTCGCCGGTGAACATGAGCGGCAAGTGGTTCAACGTGCTCAGCTACGGGCTGAACGCGAAGGAAGAGATCGACTACGAGGGGCTGGAGTCGCTGGCGCGCGAGCAGAAGCCCAAGCTGATCCTGGCCGGCGCCTCGGCCTACTCGCTGCACATCGACTTCGAGCGCATCGGGCGCGTCGCGAAGGAAATCGGCGCGGTGTTCATGGTGGACATGGCGCACTACGCCGGCCTGGTGGCCGCGGGCGTGTATCCCAACCCGGTGGGCATCGCCGACATCGTCACCAGCACCACGCACAAGACCCTGCGCGGCCCGCGCGGCGGCATCATCCTGATGAAGCCGGAGCTGGAGAAGGCCGTGAACTCGGCGATCTTCCCCGGCATCCAGGGCGGCCCGCTGATGCACGTGATCGCGGCCAAGGCCGCCGCCTTCCACGAGGCGATGCAGCCGTCCTTCGTGGCCTACCAGAAGCAGGTGGTGGAGAACGCGCGCGTGATGGCGGAAGTCCTGACGAAGCGCGGCCTGCGCATCGTGTCCGGGCGCACGGAGAGCCACCTGTTCCTGCTCGACCTGCAGGCGCGCGCCATCACCGGCAAGGACGCCGAGGCTGCGCTGGGCCGGGCGCACATCACGGTCAACAAGAACGCGATCCCGAACGACCCGCAGAAGCCCTTCGTGACCAGCGGCATCCGCATCGGCTCGCCGGCGATGACCACGCGCGGCTTCGGCAAGCCCGAGGCCGAGAAGGTGGCGAACCTGATCGCCGACGTGCTGGAAAAGCCCGCGGACGAGGCGGCGCTGGCCAAGGTGCGCGGCGCGGTGGCCGAACTCTGCGCGCGCTTCCCGGTCTATGAATCATCGGTGTCGGCAGGGGCCGATACCGCGGTAGTGGAATAAGCGCCGAGGCGGGCACGCCAAGGTGACACAGGAGAGAGCGCCCGCATGAAGTGCCCTTACTGCAAGTCGGAGAATACCGGCGTCATCGATTCGCGCGACTCGGACGACGGCGACAGCGTCCGTCGCCGCCGCGAGTGCCATGACTGCACCAAGCGCTTCACCACCTACGAGCGCGTGGAGCTGTCCATGCCCATGGTGGTCAAGTCCAACGGCCACCGCGTGTCCTACGACCGCGAGAAGATCCGCACCGGCTTCCAGCGCGCGCTGCACAAGCGCCCGGTGCCCACCGAGTACGTGGATGCGGCGATCAACCGCGTCGAGCAGCGCGTGCTGGCCATCGGCGAGCGGGAACTGCCCAGCCGCGTGATCGGCGAGATGGTGATGCGCGAGCTGAAGAAGATGGACGACGTCGCCTACATCCGCTTCGCCTCGGTGTACGAGGACTTCCAGCGCGTGGACGACTTCCGCGACGCGATCCAGGAAGTGAAGAAGCCGACGACCAAGCGGGGACGCCGCTAGGCGTCACCGGCGTGGGGGGGATGGGGCGCCGCTAGGCGTCACCGGCGTGGCAGGGGTGGGGCGCCGCTAGGCGTCACCGGCGTGGCGAGGGTGGGGCGCCGCTAGGTTTCGGTCCCTGTGAGGGCGCTCAGCCCTTCACGCACAGCACCTGCTTGAGCGTGTGCACCACTTCCACCAGGTCGGACTGGTTCGCCATCACCTGGGCTATGTCCTTGTAGGCGCCGGGGATCTCGTCGACCACGCCGGCGTCCTTGCGGCATTCCACGCCCTCGGTCTGTCGCGCCAGGTCCGCACTGGTGTAGCGCTTCTTCGCCTCGGTGCGGCTCATGCGCCGGCCGGCGCCGTGCGCACAGGAGCAGAACGACTGCAGGCTGCCCTTGCCGCGCACGATGAAGGAGCGCGCGCCCATGGAGCCGGGAATGATGCCGAGCTCGCCAACGCCTGCGCGGATCGCGCCCTTGCGCGTGACGTACAGGTCCTGGCCGAAGTGGGTCTCGCGCGCCACGTAGTTGTGGTGGCAGTTGATCGCCTCGGCGCCGGCGTCGAAGGGCGGCAGGTGCGGGCGCAAGGCGGCGAGCACGCGCGCCATCATCTCGCGGCGGTTGGCCATCGCGTAGTCCTGCGCCCAGTGCACCGCTTCGACGTAGTCGTCGAACAGCGGCGTGCCCTCGTCCAGCCAGGCGAGGTCACGGTCGGGCAGGCGGATGTCCTCGCGCAGCGCGCGCTCGCGTGCCGCGGCGATGAAATGCCGGCCTATGCAGTTGCCGGTGCCGCGGCTGCCCGAGTGCAGCATCACCCAGGCGCATCCCGACTCGTCCAGGCAGAGCTCGATGAAATGGTTGCCGCCACCCAGCGAGCCGAGCTGGCGCACCCAGGTGTCGGCGGGTTGCTTCTGCATCTTCGCGATGCCGGGGTGCTTCGCGAGCACGCGCTTGAGCCGCTGCGCGAGCGGGCGCGCGGCGTCCTGCGGCGCATCGTCCAGGTCGTGCATGTCGAAGCCCACCGGCACCGCGGCCTCGATCGCCGAACGCAATCGCGACAGGCCGTCAGGCAGCTGGTCGGCGCGCAGCGTCAGGCGCACCGCGTTCATGCCGCAGCCTATGTCCACGCCCACCGCCGCCGGGATGATGGCCGCGCGCGTCGGGATCACCGAGCCCACGGTCGCGCCTATGCCGGCATGCACGTCCGGCATGGCGGCGACATGCGGGCCGACGAAGGGCAGGCGGGCGACGTTGCGCAGCTGCGCCAGCGCCGAGGCTTCGATCTCTCCGGTCCAGGCGAATACGGGGACGGGTTCGTCCAGGGTGGTCATCACGGGCATGGCCGATTCTAGGCCGAAAATGCATTAAGTGGCTGTTTTAATTGAATAAATATCTGTCCCGCCGGACGCGCGTGCTAACATCCGCCGCTCCGACTCCACGCAAGCGCGCCATGCCCGCCGACTTCAATCCCGCCGACCGCGCCTTCATGGCCCAGGCCCTGCGCCTGGCCGCGCAAGGCCTGTACACCACCACGCCCAACCCGCGCGTCGGCTGCCTGGTGGTGCAGGGCGAGCAGATCGTCGGAGAAGGCTGGCATGCGCGTGCCGGCGAGCCGCATGCCGAGGCGCTGGCATTGGCGCAGGCGGGCGACCGCGCGCGCGGCGCGACGCTGTACGTGACGCTTGAACCCTGCAACCACCACGGCCGCACGCCGCCCTGCGCGCAGGCGGTGATCGCCGCAGGCGTATCGCGCGTGGTGATGGCGATGGCCGACCCGAACCCCAAGGCATCGGGCGGCGCTGAGGCGCTGCGCGCCGCGGGCATCACGGTGGACGTCGGCTTGCTGGAATACGAGGCGCGCGAGCTGAACATCGGTTTCATCTCCCGCGTGACGCGCGGCCGGCCCTGGGTGCGGATGAAGGTCGCCGCCAGCCTGGACGGGCGCACCGCGCTGGAGGACGGCACCAGCCAGTGGATCACCGGCGAGGCGGCGCGCAAGGACGGCCACCACTGGCGCGCGCGCGCCTGCGCGGTGCTGACCGGCATCGGCACGGTGAAGGACGACGATCCTCGGCTGAACGTGCGCGCGGTCCAGACCACGCGGCAGCCGCTGCGCGTGCTGGTGGACTCGCGCCTGGAGGTGTCGCCTGAGGCGCGCATCCTGCAGCCAGATGGCGGGCCGCTGCTGGTGATCGCGGCGGTCGAGGACGCGGCCCGCATCGACGCGCTGCGCGCGCGCGGCGCCGAGGTGCTGGTGATGCCCAACCCGCACGGCAAGACCGACCTCGCGGCCATCCTCGCGGAACTCGGCAGGCGCGGCATCAACGAACTGCACGTGGAAGCTGGCACGCGCCTGAACGGCTCGCTGCTGCGCGAGGGCTGCGTGGACGAACTGCTGGTCTACCTTGCGCCGTCGATGATCGGCGACACCGGACGGGCCATGGCCGCACTGCCGGGCCTCGCCTCGCTGGCCGAGCAGAAGCGCCTGCGCTTCACCGACGTGCTGCGCATCGGCGATGACGTGCGTTTGATGGCGAGGATGCAAAACGGCGCTGCGTGACCAGCGCCGTTCGTAGGATTCCTGGCGCTGCGTGAGCCGCGCCGTTCGTGGGATTCCTGGCGCTGCGTGAGCCGCGCCGTTCGTGGAAGCCCTGGCGGGGCTTACTTCTTCTTCGCCGGCTTCAGCGCGCCGTTGAGTTCGTCGGCGGCACGGGCCACCAGGTCGGCCTGCGCCGCCAGTTCCGGGCCGTCGATCAGGCGGGCGGCGGTGTCGACGCGGATCACCAGGTTGCCGTTCTCGATCAGGGTGGCCTTGACCTTGTAGTAGTTGCCCGCAAGGGTCAGCAGCCGGCGGGCGCGGGCGGTATCGAGGCGCAAGGACTTGGCATCGGCGACCGTCGCGCCGACTACGACGACATCCTCGGCGCTGGTGGCGAAGATGCCGATGCGGGGGATACTCTTGCCGTCCCGCACCTGTACCCACACGTTGTTCTGGGACTTCTGCCACTTCTGGCCGGAAGCGTCTATGGCAGCGGAAAGCCGCACGCCAGGCACATCCTGCGTCGCGGCCTGCGGGAACGCGGGCAGCGGCACGAGCGAGAACGCGGCAAGCAGAGTGATCACCAGGAACAGACGAATGCTGCGCGGTTTCATGGCTATCCTCCTTGTCAGCGGCCGATCTTACCCGAGACAATGCGGGCATAGCGTCCGGGCGCGCGCGCTCCCGGATGCGGAAGCCGGGGCGTGGCTTTTGCTGCGCCGGATGTCCCGGCAAGGGTGGCGCGCCTGAAGCGAAGCGCCAATCGCAACTGTTCATCTCTGATCGGAACCAACCATGTTTTCTGGAATCGTCGCCGCACTGGGCAGGATCAACCGCGTCGAGCAGCGTGATGGCGGGGTGCGCCTGTCCATCCATGCCGTTCGCCTCGGCCTGGACGACGTCGGCATCGGCGACTCCATCGCGGTCAACGGCGTGTGCCTGACGGTGGTGACCAAGACGGCATCCAGCTTCGACGCCGACGTCTCGGCCGAGACGCTGTCCTGCACCGTGGGCCTGGACGGCAACAGCGAGGTCAACCTGGAGAAGTCGCTGACCCTGCAGGACCGGCTCGGCGGGCACCTCGTGTCCGGGCACGTGGACGGCGTGGGCGAAGTGGCGGTGTTCGAGCCGGTGGGCGAGTCCTGGCTGCTGCGCGTGCGCGCGCCGCAGGAACTGGCGCGCTACATCGCGCGCAAGGGCTCGATCACGGTGCAGGGCGTGAGCCTCACGGTGAACGCGGTCGACGGCGCGCTGTTCGACGTCAACCTGATCCCGCACACCGTGTCGGTGACCACGCTCAAGCTGCTGAAGGCGGGCTCGAGGGTGAACCTGGAGGTGGACCTAATCGCGCGCTACGTCGAAAGGATGCTTGCGTCAAACTGAGGACAGTTGTTCACAATCAAAATGCGGGAAGCGGTTTTCATTAGATATTCAAATGACATAATTGGAATGTAGAGTTTCGATTTTACCATTTAAGACGAGGTGTTACGTGTTCAACCGGATACCGCAGGTCGTTCCCGGGGCAACGCTCAGGGTGATGGTTGTGGATGACCTGACGACTAGCCGGATGATTCTCGCCGAAGTCGCCCGGTCGCTTGATCCGAACGTCGTTGTCCACGATTTCGCCGCCGCTCTGAACGCCTTGGCCTGGGCGGTGAACAAGGTCGCGGACCTGGTGCTGGTCGATTACCGAATGCCAAGCATGGATGGAATCGATTTCCTCCGCCAGTTGCGCTTGTTTCCGGGGTACGCGCATGTACCCGTCGTCATGGTCACCGGAACGGAAAATGTCGACGTGCGCTATTTGGCCCTGGACGAGGGTGCCACCGACTTCCTTACCAAGCCGCTCGACGCGAAAGAGGCGCGGGTACGCTGCCGCAACCTCCTCACGCTGCGCAAGCAGCAGCTCATCCTCGAGGGGCACCGCAAAGCCACCGCGCTGGAAGTCGAGCAGGCCGAGCGAAAGATACGTTCGCTCGAGGAAGACGTATTTACATGCCTCATCCGGGCCTGCGAGCAGGGCCGGGGCGATGACACGTCGCACGGAATGCGTGTGGCTCGTCTTGCCAGCCTCGTTTCCCGCGAGATGGGCATGGACGAAGACTATGCGCGCGACCTCGGGCGCGCCGCGCGCGTCCATGACATCGGCTTGTACTGCGTTCCGCAGCAGGTGCTTGACCGTGCCGGCCCCCTTTCCACTGGCGAATGGGATGCAATGCACAACCATCCCCAGATCGGACACGATATCCTCAAGGAAGGGCAAACCCGATCCCTGAAACTAGGGGCAGAGGTTGCGCTTTGCCACCACGAACGCGTCGATGGGAGCGGATATCCGTATGGCAAAACCGCGCGCGAGATTCCTTTGTCGGCGCGCATAGTCGCGGTCGCCGACGCGTACGAATTCCTCACTTCAGACCGTCCCTACCACCGGGCACTCGGCGAGGGCGACGCGCTTGAGAAGTTGCGATCCGAGCGAGGTGCGCGCCTGGATGGCGAAGTAGTTGCGGCATTGGCTGGCGTGACCAGGCAATACACGCTCATCAAGTACGCGGAGATGCCGGCTCGTTAAGCCTGTCCTGGGCGGCGAGTAATCTCAAAATGAGATACCTCAACGTTAGATTTTCATAAATCCTTGGCCCCATGCCGGGATGTCCTACCGGCAGTCGCCGTAATTGAATTAGTATTCTCCTGACCGGGCTTCACGTTCGCGCTCGGCATTGATGTCCGGCGTGGCGTGCGCTGCCACGCAAACAAGCAGGCAACGGCGGGCCCTCGCAATCTTCTTGGCTGGAAACTCCCGCCTCCTGGGACAAACTCGGCTGCACGCCTCCTTCACGCAGTTGGAAGGACGGTACGGGAGGGCACATGGCAATTCCCAACATACGCATCGTTCCGGGGGTGAGGAACACGGTCATGGTCATCGACGACCAGACCACCGGGCGCGCCATCCTCGGCCAGATCGCGCGCAACCTCGAGGAGAAGATCGACGTACAGGCCTTCGAGCGCCCGATCGACGCGGTGGTCTGGGCCGCGACCCACGTCGCCGACCTGGTGCTGATCGACTACCAGATGCCCGAGATGAACGGCATCGAGCTCGCCAAGCGCCTGCGCACCCTCCATGGCTACGCGCACGTCCCCTTCGTCATGGTGACCGTGGACGACGACCGCAAGGTGCGCTACGACGCGCTGGACGCCGGCATCACCGACTTCCTGACCAAGCCCATCGACGCGCGCGAATGCATCGCGCGCTGCCGCAACCTGCTCACGCTGCGCAAGCAGCAGCTGATCCTCGAGGACCGGCGCCGCACGCTGGAGAGCATGGTGGGCGACGCGACGCGCGAGATCCGCGAGCGCGAGCACGAGACGCTGATCCGCCTGGCGCGGGCCGGCGAGTACCGCGACGAGGAGACCGGCAGCCACGTGGTGCGCATGTCGCGCTACGCGGCGCTGATCGCGCGCGCCATCGGCATGGACGAGGACTACGTCGACACCATCGAGCGCGCCGCGCCGCTGCACGACATCGGCAAGATCGACACGCCCGACCACATCCTGCTCAAGCCGGGGCGGCTCACCGACGCGGAACTGTCGGTCATGCGCCGCCACCCGCAGGTCGGCCATGCGATCCTCGAGGACAGCCCCTCGAAGTACCTGCGCATGGGCGCGATGATCGCGCTCGGCCACCACGAGAAGGTGAACGGAACCGGCTATCCCGCAGGCCTGTCCGGCGACGCGATCCCGCTGCCCGCGCGCATCGTCGCGGTGGCGGACGTGTACGACGCGCTCACCACCGTGAGGCCCCACAAGGGCGCCTGGGCCAGTGACGAGGCCTTCGCCTACCTGCTCAAGGAGCGCGACGCGCACCTGGACCGCAACCTGGTCGAGGCGTTCGTGCGCATGTCCGACGACGTGTCGCGCATACAGCTCGAACTGCGCGACACGGGATCCGCCCGCCAGGCGCCCCAGCCGGTGGCCTGACGGCCGCCGCCGGGAAAAGCCCCCACCGCGCACGGGTAACAGGAAACCACCATGACGACCGCCCTGCAGTCCCAACCCGACCTTGCCGCCAGCGTGCGGGCCCAGGCGCGGCTGCGCGCCGTGGTCGGCCTGCCGATCATCTCGGTGGTGCTGGTCATGCTGATCGACCGGGGCAGCGTCAACGGCCTGGGCGGCATGGTCGCGGTCGCCCACATCTCCTACATCCTGCTGATGCTGCTGGCATCGCGTTCGGCGCGCGTGCCCGCGATGCCGCTGGCCTACGCCACCGCGGTGCTGGACCCCATCCTGCTGTCGGCCTGGCTGCCGCTGATGGGCGAGTACGGCGGGATGGTGATCGGCTTCTACCTGTTCACCATCCTAGGCTTCGGGTTCCGCATCGGGCCGCGCCTGATGGCGGTCTGCCAGGTGGCGTCGATCGCCGGGTTCTCCAGCGTGCTGCTGTCCGAGCCGTTCTGGGACCAGCACATCGTGCTGTGGCTGTCCTTCCTGATCACGCTGGTGATCGTGCCCCTGTACGCGACCCTGCTGCTGAAAAAGCTGCACGAAGCGCGCGCCCACGCCGAGCGCGAGAGCCTCGCCAAGTCGCAGCTGCTGGCCAAGGTCAGCCACGAGCTGCGCACGCCGCTGTCGGGCATCGTCGCCGCAGCGCAGCTGCTCGGCGTCGAGTCCCCGGATCCGCGGGTCGCGCGCCGCGCCGACGTGATCATGGGCCTGTCGCGCGACCTGCTGCGCGAGATCAACGACCTGCTCGACCAGGCCAAGTACGACGCGCGCGCGCTGGTGCTGGACTCCACGCTGTTCGACCTGCGCGACCTGATGGAGCGGGTGCGCGTGACCATCGAGTCCACCGCGGTCAGGAAGGGCCTGGACTTCAGCATCACGCTGGACCCGCAGATCACCGACCGCATCCAGGGCGACTCCCACTACCTCGCCAAGGTGCTGCTCAACCTGGCCGGCAATGCGGTCAAGTTCACCGACGAAGGCGGCGTGGCGGTGTCCGCCGTGCTCGCCTCGTCCGACGCGGACCGCTACGCGGTGCGCTTCGAGGTGCGCGACACCGGCATCGGCATTGCGCCCGAGCTGCATTCGCGGATCTTCGAGCCCTTCTTCCAGGCCGACAGCGGCACCACGCGGCGCTACGGCGGCACCGGGCTGGGCATGACCATCGCGCGCGAGATCGTGCTGCTGATGGGCGGGGACATCGTGGTGCAGAGCGCGCCGGGCAGCGGCAGCAGCTTCAGCTTCGAGCTGTCCTTCCCGCGCATCAAGCAGGGCGCGCAGGGCATCGCCGAGCCGGCGCCCGCGCCGGTGGTCACCGGCAAGCGCGTGCTGGTGGTGGACGACAACGCGACCAACCTCGCGCTGGTGCGCGAGCTGCTGCAGCGCGACCGGCACGAGGTCACGGTCGCCGCCAGCGGCGCCGAGGCGCTGCAGGAGCTGTCCGCCGGCGACTTCGACGTGGTGTTCCTGGACTTCAACATGGGCGACATGGACGGCGCCAAGGTGCTGAAGATCTACCGCATGGGCAAGCTCAACCCGGCGCCCGCCTACTTCCTGACCGCGGACGCGACCGAGGCCACGGCCATCGTGCTGCGCGATGCCGGCGCCGTCGACATCCTGAACAAGCCGATCACCCAGGACATGCTGCGCCGCGCGGTCGCCGACGTCTGCGCGCAGTCCGACCCGCGCCAGGAGTCCGCGGCGCGCCAGCGCACCTGGGTCGAGGAGCCGTCTGCGTCGAAGCAGTACCCGCCAGCCGACGCGTCCGGCGCGCAGCCCTCGCTGGTGCCTGTGCCCACGCAGTACCTCGACCACGCGGTGATCATGGAACTCAAGGGCCTGAGCGACCGGCCGGAGTTCCTGGGCGAGATCCTCGGCAACGCGGCCAACGACATCGAGCGCAACAGCCGTGACCTGATGCAGGCGCTGGCGGTGATCGACACCGAGCGGGTGCGCGACACGGCGCACGCGCTCAAGGGCGTGTGCGCCAGCGTGGGCGCGACGCGCCTGGAGTCGCTGATGCGCAGGCTCACGCGCGTGACCACCGAGGAACTGCGCCAGACCGCCACGCGGGTGCGCGCGGATGTGGCCGAGGCCAGCCGGGAGAGCATCGCGGCGATCCGCGACATCCGTCCCGACCAGGTCGTCAACGGCTAGTTGCCGCAGTCCTGCCGCCGGCCGGCGGCCGGTTCACTGCCGCGGGATCCCGCATCCGCGTCCAGCACGGCGCCTGCCGCCGGGCGTCGCCGCGCGGCATGTTCCATCCGGGCGCACCGTGTCAGGCGCCGGGTGCCTGGCGCTGCATGCGCGCCAGCATGTCCATCACGCGGATCTCGGATTCGGGCAGCACCATCGCCGCCTCCACCCATTCCTCGACCACGGTCAGCAGCTCGGCATGGTCCAGCGGCGCGACGCGGTGGCGGCTGCGCTGCAGGGCCTGGCGCGCGCTGCGGTGCTTGGCGTGCGTGGCCATGAAGCGCTGCACCGCGAGGCTGCCCTCGCCGGTCGGGCAGAGCACGTCGACGATGCCCTTGTCGTGCAGCTCGCGCGCCGTGTAGACCTTGCCGTTGGTCATCATGCGCTCGGCCTCGTGCACGCCGACGCGGCGCGCCAGCAGGCTCATGCCCCCGGTGCAGGGGAACAGGCCGAACAGGATCTCCGGGAAGCCGAACTCGGCATGCTCCTCGGCGACGATGAAGTCGGCCGACAGCGCCGCCTCGAAGCCCCCGCCCAGCGCGCGGCCCTGCACCAGCGCGATGGTGGTGAGGTGGTTGTTCAGGCTGGTCGCCCACTCGTACATGATGTCCATGCACAGCTTCGAGTAGCGGTACAGGCCTTCGCGGTCGCGCCGCTCGATGCAGCTGCGGAAGTGCTCGAGGTCGCCGCCCAGGTTGAAGTACAGCGGATGGGCCGAGCGCAGGACCGCGTAGTGGACGGTCTCCATCTTCTGCATCGACGGCCACGTGCCGCCGTGCTCGCGCACCTGGCGCAGCAGGTTGCGGAACGCGCCCAGCATCGGCAGCGAGAACTTCTGCGCCGCGCCGTCGGCGTCCTTCTCCATCGTGATCCAGAGTGAGTTCGACGATTCCGTGACCAGGTCCACGGAAACCCGCCGCGGCCCCTGCTCGGGCGCCGGTGCGAAGGTGGAGAACGGCAGTTGCAGGTCGAGTGCTCCCATTTGATGCTCCTTGTCAGTCAGATCGCTTGCACCCCGGTTTGTTGGCGCTTCTCGGCCATTTCGGGGTGTTTGGAAACGACCAACGCCACATTCGTACCGCCAAAGCCGGAAGAAAAGGACATGGCGCGCGAGAACGCGTGGCCCGGCAGGGGCGAGCGCGCGACATGGTTCAGGGCGCATTTCGGGTCGGCTTCCTCCAGCCAGCTGGTGGCGGGCAGGAAGGACTCCATCATCGCGAGCAGGGTGATGATCAGCTCGAGCGAGCTGGTGGCCCCGAGCAGGTGGCCGTGTATGGACTTGGTGGAACTGACCGGCAGCGTGGCCGCGGCCTCGCCGAATGCCAGGCGGATCGCCTCGGCCTCGACCACGTCGCCGCCGCGCGTGGCGGTGGCGTGCGCGTTGAGGTAGCCGATGTCCCCGGGCGCCAGGCCCGCGTCTGCGAGCGCGTGACGGATCGCCTTGACCTGTCCTTCCTCCTTGGGCGAGCCGATGTGGTAGCCGTCCGAGGCGATGCCGTAGCCCGACAGCGTGGCGTACGCCTTCGCGCCGCGCGCGGCGGCGTGCGCGGCGGACTCCAGCATGATGAAGGCCGCGCCCTCGGAGAGCACCAGGCCGGCTCGGTCGGCCGAGAACGGGCGGCAGCTGCGCGCCACGTCCACCGGGTCCGGGGCGGCGAGCGCGCGCGTGCCGTCGAAGCCGCCCAGCACTCCTGCGGTGAGCGGCGCCTCGGCGCCGCCGGCGATGGCGATGTCCAGGTGGCCGTCGCGTATCGCGCGCACCGCCTCGCCGATCGCCGTCCCCGACGAGGTGCAGGCGGTGCTGTGGGTCATCACCGGCCCGAGGATCTGGTGGCGGATCGAGATCTGCGCCGCCGCGGCGTTGTGCATCAGCGCCATGATGGTGAACGGCCGCGCGCTCTGCTTGTGCTCGACCAGCATCTGCTCGTACCAGGCCTGCTCGGTGGCCGCGCCGCCGCGCACCGTGCCGTAGAACAGGCCGGCGCGCTGCTCGTGGGCGGCGAAGTCGCTGATGCCGGCGTCGGCCATCGCCTCGCGCACGGCGACGAGCGACATCTGCTGGCAGCGGTCGAGGAAGGGCAGTTCCAGCTTGGTGAAGCCGGTGGAGAAGTCGCGCAGGACCTGCCCCGCGGGGAAGGCCTTGCCCAGGCCCGGCGGCTCGAACAGCCCGATGCCCGACTTCGCCTCGCGCAGGTGCGCGAGCAGTTCGGCCTTGTCGCAGCCGACCGGCGAGACCACGCCCATGCCGGTGATGACGACGTCCCTGCCGTGGCTCATCGGGTGCGGCCTCCGCGCTGCATGCCCATGGTCAGGACTTCGCTGCCACGTTCTTGAGGATCACCGCCGCGACGTCGTCCAGCGTCGGGTTGGGCGGCATGCCCAGGTCGCGCAGGCTCACCCCGAGTTCGGATTCCAGGTCGAGCATGATCTCCACCACGTGCAGCGAGTCCAGGCCGATGTCGCGGATGTGCGCGCTGCCCTGCAACTGCGCGGCGTTGATGCCGTAGCGCTCGGAGATCATGGACTGGAGCCGGGCCAGCAGTTCTGCTGCGTTCATTGGTGCGCTTTCCTTGGTGGCAGGTTGGGGTGGGAGCCGCGCCGCGCCACGCGGACGCCGCGTGGGGGGGTGCAATGCAATGCACCATGCAAGATACATTCCATCTGCAACTATTTTTCACAATCAGTCTAGCTGCAAAAAGCGCGTGGCGTGTGACAAAAACAGATGGCTGGCGCGCATGCGCCAAGCCCTTGCGGCCCGCGCGGGAATGTGCGTCGCGTGACGGCGCATCGCGGCTGCGCAAGCGTCGCCGGCAGCGATGGCGCGAAGCGGGGGATGCTGGTCCACTTGCGGCACTGCGTGGCTGCCTCAGGTGCCTCAGGTTCCTCAGGTGTCTCAGGTCCCACAGGTGCCGCGCGGCCAGCTTGCGCGGGCCGGGGCCGCTTCAGTCACGCGGACCGGCCGCCAGGTACCAGTGGATCGCGCGCCGCTCGACCGCGAGGAAGCACCGGTTCAGCACGTAGCCGGTTGCCGCGAGCAGGCCGATCGCTGCGTACATGTCGTCGGCGCGCATCGCGTACTGCATGGTCATGATGTGGAAGCCGATGCCGGACGAACCCGCGATCATCTCCGCCACCACGGTGACGATCAGCGCCAGCGCC
>CAIVVS010000167.1 GCA_903909415.1 uncultured Pseudomonadota bacterium
CTTGCTACGGACGTACACCTGTGAAGCCGGATCCTCGCCCACCAGCAACACGCCGAGGCCCGGCGTGATCCCGCGTGACTTCAGCGTGGCGACGCGCGCAGCGAGTTCGGCGCGCAGGCGCGCCGCCAGGGCGGTGCCGTCGATCAGGCGGGTCGTGGTGCTGGTCAAGGCGGGTGGCTCCATGGGACGGGGTTGCGTGGTCCCGGCCAGCGCGACCGGGGCCGGCCATTATCGCGGATGGCCCGGGCGATGCCGGAATCCGGCCGGAAACGTGCCTCGGGGGTGCGGGAAGGCCGGAAACCATGTTCGGCCAGCTTGGTTCCAGCATACCCAGCGTATTGCGCTGGACGGAATGACGTTTTACAATGCGGAAAGCAATGGGTGGTGGTAGCTTGGGTGAGGCACGCCCGCGGGCGGCTTTCCGGTGGTATCCGGGGAGGGCCCGTGGCAGGCATTCGCTGACGCGGTACCGCCATGCGCCGGGCACATCATTCCGGCGCCGGCGGGTTGTTGCAGCTTGCGCCTATACAATCAGGCGCATAAGTGGCCGAAGGCAGGGGAGTATCCCGCCGGCGGCCGAAACGGCGGGGGCGCACGACGCGCCCGCTGAAAACAAGCGTCCGACACGGGCGCACGGAGTCAAACGAGTCACCTGAGGAGACGGCATGTCTGCGCTGCCTGAATTCCCGGCGGCCGCGGGTCCCGCGGCCAACGATCCCGATTCCCTGGAAACGCGCGAGTGGCTGGACGCCCTCGACACGGTCCTCGAGCGCGAGGGCCCGGAGCGCGCCCACTTCCTGCTGGAGCAGCTGGTCGAGCGCGCCCGCGCCACCGGCACGCCGGTGCCGTTCTCGGCCAACACGCCCTACCGCAACACCATCCCGCCGCACATGGAAGAACGCTCCCCGGGCGACCACGCGCTGGAGGAACGCATCCGCTCCTACACTCGCTGGAACGCGATGGTGATGGTGGCGCGCGCCAACAAGGTCGAGGGCGACCTCGGCGGCCACATCGCCAGCTTCGCGTCGGTGGGCACGCTGTTCGGCGTGGGCTTCAACCACTTCTGGCACGCGCCGACCGACACGCATGGCGGCGACCTGGTGTATTTCCAGGGCCACTCGGCCCCGGGGGTGTATGCGCGCGCCTTCCTCGAAGGCCGCCTGTCCGAGGACCAGCTGCTGAACTTCCGCCGCGAGGTGGACGGCAAGGGCATCTCGTCCTACCCCCACCCCTGGCTGATGCCGGACTTCTGGCAGTTCCCCACGGTGTCCATGGGACTGGGCCCGATCCAGGCGATCTACCAGGCGCGCTTCCTCAAGTACCTGCACGCCCGTGGCCTGGCCGACACCTCCAACCGCAAGGTCTGGGTGTTCTGCGGCGACGGCGAGATGGACGAACCCGAGTCGCTCGGCGCGATCGGCATGGCCGCGCGCGAGAAGCTGGACAACCTGGTGTTCGTGGTGAACTGCAACTTGCAGCGGCTGGACGGCCCGGTGCGCGGCAACGGCAAGATCATCCAGGAACTCGAGGGCGAGTTCCGCGGGTCCGGCTGGAACGTGATCAAGCTGATCTGGGGTTCCTACTGGGACCCGCTGTTCGCGCGCGACACCGACGGCGAGCTCCAGCGCATCATGCAGGAGACGGTCGACGGCGAGTACCAGAACTACAAGGCCAACGACGGCGCGTTCGTGCGCAAGCACTTCTTCGGCAAGAGCCAAAAGACGCTGGAGCTGGTCTCGGCCATGACCGACGACGACATCTGGCGGCTGAACCGCGGCGGCCATGACCCGCACAAGATCTACGCGGCCTACGCCGCGGCGGTCAAGCACAAGGGCCAGCCGACGGTCATCCTGGCCAAGACGGTCAAGGGCTACGGCCTGGGCAAGCAGGGCCAGGCGCAGAACCCGACGCACCAGCTGAAGAAACTGGACGTCTCCACCATCCGCGAGTTCCGCGACCGCTTCAACGTGCCGATCCCGGACGACCAGCTGGAGGCCCTGCCGCTGTACCGCCCGGCCGCCGATTCCCCCGAGATGCAGTACCTGCACGAGCGCCGCCGCGCGCTCGGCGGCTACCTGCCGGCGCGCCGCCGCAAGGCCGTGCGTACGCTGAAGGCGCCCGAGCTCGCCGCGCTGGACGTGGCGCTCAAGCCCACGCCCGAGGGCCGCGAGATTTCCACCACCATGGCGTTCGTGCGCATCCTCACCGCGCTGCTGCGCGACAAGGAGATCGGCAAGAAGATCGTGCCCATCGTCCCCGACGAGGCGCGCACCTTCGGCATGGAAGGCATGTTCCGCCAGCTCGGCATCTACTCGGCCGAGGGCCAGAAGTACGAGCCGGTGGACCGCGACCAGGTGATGTACTACCGCGAGGACAAGGCCGGCCAGATCCTGGAGGAAGGCATCAACGAGGCGGGCGCGTTCTCCTCGTGGATCGCCGCGGCCACGTCGTACTCGAACAGCGGGGTCAACATGATCCCGTTCTATACCTTCTATTCGATGTTCGGCATGCAGCGCATCGGCGACCTGGCCTGGGCGGCGGGCGACCTGCGCTCGCGCGGCTTCCTGATGGGCGCGACCGCCGGGCGCACCACGCTCAACGGCGAGGGCCTGCAGCACGAGGACGGCCACTCGCACATCATGTCCGCGGTGATCCCGAACTGCGTCTCCTACGACCCCACCTTCAGCTACGAGCTGGCGGTGATCATCCAGGACGGCCTGCGCCGCATGCTGGAGAACCAGGAGGACGTGTTCTATTACATCACCGTGATGAACGAGAACTACGCCCACCCCGGCATGCCCGAGGGCGTGGCCGAGGGCGTCATCAAGGGGATGTACCTGTTCAGCAAGGGCGGCAAGCACAAGAACCGCGTGCAGCTGCTCGGCTCGGGCACCATCCTGCGCGAAGTGATCGCCGCCGGCGAGATGCTGGAAGCCGACTGGGGCGTGTCCGCCGACGTGTGGAGCTGCCCGAGCTTCACCGAGCTGCGCCGCGAGGGCCTGGACTGCGACCGCTGGAACCTGCTGCACCCGGAAGCCAAGCCGCGCGTGCCCTACGTCACCCAGTGCCTGCAGAACCACGCCGGCACGGTGATCGCGGCCACCGACTACATGAAGAGCTTCGCCGAGCAGATCCGCCCGTTCGTGCCGCGCGGGCGCGAGTACCGCGTGCTCGGCACCGACGGCTACGGCCGCTCGGACACGCGCGAGCAGTTGCGCCACTTCTTCGAGGTGAACCGCAAGTGGGTGGTGGTCGCGGCGCTCAAGTCGCTGGCCGATGCGGGCGAGATCAAGGCCTCGGTGGTGACCGAGGCGATCGCCAAGTACGGCATCGATCCGGAGAAGCCCAACCCGGCCACGGTCTGAACGCGCGCCGGGGCTGCGGAAAATGCCCGGAAATGCGATAAGTGCCTGATAAATAACAGGAAAATACATGGCTGCCGTCGAAGTCAAGATTCCCGACATCGGGGATTTCAAGGAAGTCAGCGTCGCCGAAGTGCTGGTCAAGCCCGGCGACACGATCACCAAGGTACAGTCGCTGATCACCGTCGAGTCGGACAAGGCGACCATGGAAATCCCGGCGCCCGCCGCCGGCACGGTCACCGAAGTCCGGATCAAGGTCGGCGACAAGGTGGCCGAGGGCAGCCTGATCCTGATGATGGAGCCGGCGGCAGGCGCCGCCGCGCCCGTCGCAGTGCCCGTCGCTGCAGCACCTGCACCAGTTGCAGCACCCGCGGCACCGGTCGCCGCTGCACCCGCTCCCGCGCCGGCCCCGGTGGCTGCCGCCCCGGCGCCTGCGCCTGCCGCTGCCTCACCGGCCGGCGACCGCAACCCCGCGACCATGCCGCACGCCAGCCCCTCGGTGCGGCGCTTCGCGCGCGAACTCGGCGTCGACCTCGCGCAGGTCAGCGCCACCGGCCCCAAGGGCCGCATCCTGCAGGACGACGTGCAGGCTTACGTCAAGGGCGTGATGCAGGGCGGTGGTGCCACGCGGGCGGCCGCCTCCGCGCCGTCGGGCGGCGGGCTCGGCCTGTCGCTGCCGGCCTGGCCGCAGGTGGACTTCGCCAAGTACGGCCCGATCGACGTCAAGCAGCTGCCGCGCATCAAGAAGATCAGCGGACC
>CAIVVS010000168.1 GCA_903909415.1 uncultured Pseudomonadota bacterium
CGGCACGTCCGGCAGCAGGGGCAGCCGTGCCGAACGCGCGATGGCCAGCGGCTTGAGCTTGCCGGCCTGGATGTGCCCGCGGGATACCGACGCGCCTGCCATGGTGAGTTGTACTTCGCCCGCCAACGCTGCCGTGACGGCTGGCGCAATGCCCTTGTAGGGCACCTGGGTGATGCGCACTCCGGTCTGCGCCTTCAGGCCCTCGAACAGCAGGTGCGGCTGGCTGCCTGATCCGTACGAACCGTAGTTGAGCGTATCCGGGCGCTGGCGCGCCATGTCCACCAGTTCCTTGAGCGAGTTCGCGCTCACGGAAGGGTGAGCCACCACCATCTGCGGAAGGCTGATCAGTTGCGTGACCGGGGCCAGTTCGCGAACCGGGTCGTAGGACAGCTTGGGGTAGATGTGCGGGTTGCTGGTGATGGTGGATTCGCTGGTGAGCAGCAGCGTGTAGCCGTCGGGCGCCGACTTGGCCACGAACTCGGCGCCGATGATGGTGGCGGCGCCGGCCTTGTTCTCCACCAGCACCGGCTGGCCCCATTTCTGCGCGAGCCGTTCGGCGATCGGCCGCGCGATGCCGTCCACGCCGCCACCGGGCGGGTAGGGGACGACGACCCTCACCGGCTTGGCGGGCCAGGCCTGCGCGGACACGGTGGCGGGCAGGGCGCCGGCAATGATCAAGGTGCTTGCAGCCAGCAGCGCGAGCAGTTTCATGGGTTCTCCGGTGGGCTAGGGTAGGGAATGGAAGACCAGGGCCGCGCCGAATGCTTCCTCGGCGGGCACGACGAGGCGCCGTCCGCCATCGACGGCCATGTGGCGGATGGACGCAGCCGCCAGGCGGGCGCGCATGGCATCCAGCGACGCGACCCGGAATGCCAGGCCGGCAATGGCCGGCGGCGCGGGCAGCAGTGAGCCCGGCAGCACCTGCGGCGCATCGGTCAGCGCGACGATGGACAGGCTCGAGCCCAGCCGGAAGCGGAATGTCCTGCGCGGGCCGTCACGGACCGCGGGCGCGCCCGAATAGGCAGCGTAACGGCGTTCCAGCGCGTCAGGTTCGGCCGTGACCAGGATGGTTTCCGTCATGGCGGACGCGCCGTTGGCGTGTGCCATGTAGCGCGGCTGGTGGATGAACTCGGGCGTGAGGTGGCGAGCAGCCTGGATGTAGCCCTCGGGCGTCGCGCCCGGGTCGAACTGCAGGCGTTCGAAACGCGCGGTGCGCACGCCCCCGGGCGTGTCCACGTCGCGTTGCAGCGGGATCACGCCACTGGTCGCGACGCCGGCGCGGACCAGGCGGGCGTCCACTGCCGCCGCGTCATCGGTGCCGAAGCAGATGATGTGCGCGCCCTGGTGCCTTGCCAGGTAGCCCGCAATGCGCTCGGGCACGGCCGTGTCATCGACGCTGGCGAGGATCTCGAGGTAGTCGTTGGCGAACACCGCGCAGCGGTTGCCCCAGCCGAGGCGCTGCAGGGGCTCGCCCGGCTTCCAGGCGCCTGAGTGCATCGAGAACGGGGTCAGCGTGAATCCCAGCGCGGCGTAGCGCGCCGCCGCGGCATCCATGCTGGCAACGGCCATGCCGACGTGGTTGATGCTGTGCAGGTCCGGCACGTCCATCCTTCCATGCAGGTGTGCGGGATTGTCCGGTTCGGCTTCCGCCTGCGCAAGGGAAGCGCGGGGTGCAGTCCTATCGTTGCCCGGTGGGCGACGGCCTCACCGAATGACCACAATGGGCTTGAGGTCCAGCAGTTCGCGAACACGCTCGGCCGCCTGCGCGGCAGCGGCGCGGTCGGCGTAGGGGCCAAGTTGCAGGCGGTGCAGCTTCGGGTCGCTGCGTATGCCCAGTTGGGCGCCAGATGGACCCGCCAGCGGACCGATCTGCGCGAGCACCCTGGTACGGAACGCCTGAGCGTTGCCCAGCGTCCCGAATGCGCCCAGTTGGAGGAATATGCCGCGGGTCTCGCGCTCGACGGCCAGCACCGGCACGGGCTCCGGGGGCTCCGCGGCCACCGTGGGTTGCGCCGGACCCGCCTGAAGGATGGACTCGATTTCCACGGCGGCCATCGCGCTGTCGGCGAAGCCCAACCGCCATGCAGCCGCGTAGG
Organism: uncultured Pseudomonadota bacterium; assembly: GCA_903909415.1. The sequence goes on from CAIVVS010000168.1 coordinate 2,097, forward strand.
ACAGGTCGGCGATGCGTCCGGAATGGTAGGGGCCCCGGTCGTTCACCCTCACCACGACGGATCGGCCGTTCTCCATGTTGGTCACGCGCGCATAGCTCGGCACCGGCAGCGTCGGGTGCGCGGCCGTCATGGCGAACATGTCGTAGACCTCGCCGCTTGCAGTGCGCTGTCCGTGGAACTTTCGGCCATACCAGGAGACGCTGCCCTGGCGCTTGTAGTAGGCGGTGGCCGGCAAGGGTTGGTACTCACGCCCGAACACCGTGTAGGGCTGGTTCGCGCCGGGGTTGAGCGGTTCGGCGCGCGGCACGGCGTCGGCCACGCGGTCCAGGTCCACGGGCGGGCGACTGTCCGGGGCGTCATCGGTGTAATAGCCGCCCGGGCGCTTGAGCAATTGCGACACCGGCACCGCGGCGGGCCGCGACTGCGTCGGCTGGATGATCTCCGGCGACGCCTGGCCAGGGGCGCTGCGCTCCGGCGGCGTGGTGCAGGCCATGAGGATGAGGACACCCGCAATCATCGTGGCCGGCCGGAGCGTGCCCTCCGGGATGCTCATCGCACCACCACCACCGGCTTGAGATCCAGCGCCTCCCTGATGCGCTCGGCCATGCCAGCCGCTTCGGCGCGGTCGCGGTACGGCCCCAGATGCAGGCGGAACAGCCCGTCGCGGGCCAGCACGTCGATACCCTGGTTGAGCCACGACAACTGCTGGTAGATGCGGGCGCGAAAGCTCTCGGCGTTGTCGCGCGCCGAAAAGGCGCCGAGCTGGAGGAACACGCCACCGGCTTCGTTGCTGACCGGCAGGCTTGCGGTCGCCGTGGGTGGTGACGGTGCGGCCGCGGCGGCAGCGGTTGGCGGGGGCGCGGGCACAGCGGAAGCCGGGAGGGGACGCGACTCCGCAGGACGGGGCGCTTCCAGCGCACGGGTCCGGGCCTGTCCGGCATCCGGGCCTGACGCCGCAAGCGCCGCTGGCTCGGCCGCCGTGCGCGCGGCGCGTTGCGCGGCGACCACTGTCGGCATCTGTTGCGGGTCGACCAGTTCGACTTCCACCAGGGCGCTTCCCTGGTTGACGTAGCCGAGCTTCGCGGCCGCGGTCCAGGAAAGGTCGATGACACGCCCCGGATGGAAGGGGCCGCGGTCGTTCACCCGCACGAGCACGCTCGCGCCGCTCGCGACCGAAGTGACGCGCACATAGCTCGGGATCGGCAGGGTCGGATGCGCCGCCGTCATTCCGAACATGTCGTATGGTTCCCCGCTCGACGTGCGCTGCCCGTGGAACTTGCGCCCGTACCAGCTTCCCAGTCCGCGCTGGCGGAACGGCACCAGTTCGCGCATCGGCACGTAGTCCACGCCGAACACGTTGTACGGATTGTTGGCGAAGCGGTGCAGCGGCTCGAGGCGCGGCTCCGCGTCGGGAATGGCGGCGAGGTTCGTCGGTGCGCCCTCGCCCGGTCCGTCATCCTTGTAGAAGCCGCCGCCCCGCGGGGCGGGCGCCGGCGGCGGCGCGCTGGCTTGGGTCCGGGCCGTCGGGCCGGCCGGTGCAGCTGCGGGGGCCGGTGCGGGCACCGAAGCGCCCGGCCCGGCTTCGCGTTCCGGAGCCGGCGCGCGGTGCGTGCCGGCGCAGCCGGCCAGGAGCATGCACAGCACGGCAGGCACGCACGGGATCGCACGCGCGTTCATGTCTGCACCAGCTTGCGATGCTTCTGAACCGACATCAGTATTCCGATGCCGACGAAAAGTGTCACCAAGGCGGTGCCTCCGTAGCTGATCATCGGCAGGGGTACGCCTACCACCGGCAGGATGCCGCTGACCATTCCCATGTTGACGAAGGCATAGGTGAAGAACGTCAGCACCACGGCGCCGGCGGTGAGCCTGGCGAAAAAGGTCGGCGCGTTGGCCGCGATCATGAGGCCCCGCATGATCAGGGCCAGGTACAGCATCAGCAGCAACACGTTGCCGATCAACCCGAACTCCTCCGAATAGACCGCGAAAATGAAGTCGGTGTGGCGTTCCGGGATGAACTCCAGGTGGGTCTGGGTGCCGTTGAGCCAGCCCTTGCCGGTAATGCCCCCTGACCCCACGGCAATCGTCGACTGGATGATGTGGTATCCGGACCCCAGCGGATCCTCGGTCGGATCGATCAGGGTGAGGATCCGCCTGCGCTGGTAGTCGTGCAGCATGGACCAGGCCAGAGGCAGGCTGGCCGTGCCCGCTATCGCGCCCGCGATCATGATCTTCCAGGACAGGCCGGCAAGGAAGATGACGTAGAAGCCGGCGGCGGCGACGAGCAATGCGGTGCCCAGGTCGGGTTGCCGCGCGATGAGTATCGTCGGCACCAGCAGGATCATCGCTGCGACCAGGTAGTCGGACAGCCTCAGCAGGGACTCGCGCTTGTGGAAGTACCAGGCGAGCATGAGCGGCATGGCGATCTTCATGATCTCCGAGGGCTGGATGCTGGTGACGCCCAGGTTTATCCATCGCCGCGCGCCGTTGCGCACGTCGCCGAACAAAGCGACCCCGACCAGCAGCAGCAGTCCGACGGCGTATATCGGCGGCGCAAGACGCATCAGGGTCTGCGGCGGCACCTGCGCGACAAGCCACATCACCGACAGCGCGATCCCGATGTTGACCAACTGGCCTGAAAGCCGGGCCGGGTTCTCGTTGACGGCGCTGTAGAGCGTCAACAGCCCGAGCCCGAGCAGGCCCAGCGCAATGGCGAACAGGGACCCGTCTATGGAGTCCGTCAGGCGGCGCAGCACCCGGTCAATCACCTTCGCCTCCCCCGTCGTGCCTGGCACCGGGAGCCGCTGGCGCCGGCTTCTTGCCCAGCAGGTAGTAGTCGAGCACCTGGCGCGCGATGGGGGCCGCGGCCCGGGCGCCGAAGCCGGCGTTCTCGACGATCACCGCCAGCGCGACGCGCGGCGCGTCGACCGGAGCGAACGCGATGAACAGGGAGTGGTCCCGGAAGCGCTCCGCAACGCGCGACTCCACGTATTTCTCGTTCTGCTTCATCCCGATGACCTGCGCCGTGCCGGTCTTCCCTGCGCTCACGTACTCCGCGCCCGCGAACGCGCGCGCTCCGGTGCCTTCCTTGTTTACGCCGGCCATGGCGCGGCGCACGAACTCCATGTGTTCCTGCTTGATCTGCAGCGTTCGCAGGGGCTCGGGTTCGATGCGCCTGCGCTCGCCGGTGCGGGCGTTCTCGATGTAGTTGACGATGTGCGGCCGGTACATGACGCCGTTGTTGGCGAGCGTCGAAACGGCCTGGGCCAGCTGCAGGATCGTGTAGGAGTTGTATCCCTGTCCGATGCCGATCGAAATCGTCTCGCCCGCGTACCACTTCTGCTGCTCGGGCTTGCGGAAGCGCTTCATCTTCCACTCCGGCGACGGCAGCACGCCGACGGATTCTCCCTCGAGGTCGATGCCGGTGCGGCTGCCGAACCCGAACTGCTTCATGAACGCCGCGATGGAGTCGATGCCCAGGTCATTGGCCAGCTGGTAGTAGTAGGTGTCGGAGGACACGACGATGGACTTGTACATGTCGACGGTGCCGTGGCCGCCGGGCTTGGAGTCACGGAAGCGGCGTTCGCCGAATATGTAGTAGCCGGGGTCGCTGATCGTCTGGGTCGTGGTTCGCTTGCCCGATTCCAGCGCCGCCAGGGCCATGAACGGCTTGAACGTGGATCCCGGCGGATACACGCCGGTCAGCGCGCGATTGTTCAGCGGCCTGTCCGGATCGGTGTTCAGGCCATCCCAGCTGGTCGGGTCGATGCCGTCCACGAAGAGGTTCGGGTCGAAACCCGGCTTGGAGACGAAGGCGAGCACGCCTCCCGAGGTCGGGTCTATCGCCACCAGCGCGCCACGGCGCTCGCCGAAGGCAGTCTCGACGATCTCCTGCAGTTTCAGGTCCACCGTCAGCACCAGGTTGTTGCCCGAGGTCGGCGCAGTGCGGGACAGCGTCCGCACCCCCCGACCCCCGGCATCCACCTCGACTTGTTCATACCCGGTCTGGCCGTGGAGCTCCTGCTCGTAGCTCTGTTCCAGCCCGGTCTTGCCGATATGGTCCGTGCCCTTGTAGTTCGCCGACAGTCCGCGGTCCTCGATTCGCTCCAGGTCGCGGTCCGTCATCCGTCCGATGTACCCGAGCACGTGGGAGGCCAGGTCGCCCTGCGGATACTGGCGGAACAGCCGCGCGCGGATGTCGACGCCTGGAAAGCGGTAACGGTTGGCGGCGAACCGCGCGACCTCCTCGTCGCTCAGGCGGTTGCGGATCGGCAGGCTCTCCGCGCCCTTCCTCTCGAAAAGCAGGCGCTTGAAGCGGGCACGGTCGCTTGGCCGGATCTCGACGATGCGCGCCAGGCCCTCGATCGTGTCCTCGATGTCCGGCACCTTGCGGGGCGCGATCTCGAGCGTATAGGCCGAATAGTTTCGCGCCAGCACGACGCCGTTCCGGTCCACGATGTTTCCGCGGTTGGGAACGATCGGCACGATGGAGATGCGGTTGTCCTCGGCCTGGGCATGGTAGTAGTCATGCTGCACCACCTGCAGCCAGGCGAAACGCATGAGCAGGACGGCAAAGCACGCGATCACCACGGCGCCGGCGAACCCGACTCGCACCTGGAAGTCGTACAACTCCCGTTGCGTGTTGCGCAGTTCGGTGAACCTCACGCGGCGTGCCTCATATCGGGCGGTTCTCGTCCACGGACTCGGGTGCGCGCTGGGGCGCCATCAGCAGCAGCGTCACCGCCGGCCAGAGCGCCGCGCTGATCAGGCTGCCTATGAAATAGGCGAATCCCGGGAAGGGCGCACCCGAGAAAAGGCGCACGGCGACGATGAGCAACTGCGTGCCGAGCAGCATGCCCAGAACGTGCAGGGCCTGCGGCCAGAGGGCGAACCACAGGATGCGGCGCGACAGGGTCATGGCCGTGAAAGCCAGGACGGCGTAGGCGAATGCGTGCTGTCCCATCAGCGCTCCGTTGGCCACGTCCATCAGCAGGCCGAGGGCGAACGGGATGCCGATGCCCACCTTGCGCGGCTGGTGGATGCACCAGAAGGTGATCACGACGGCGAGCAGGTCGGGGAGCCCGGTCACGTCCCGCCATGGGAGCATGTCGAACACCAGCGCCGCAGCCAGGGTGAAGGCGATGAAGCCCGGGCGCACGGGCAGCAGGATGCGTGGCGTGTGGATCTCGTACACGGTCAGCCGTCCTTCCGCCGCACGCGCTTGGACTTGGAAGGGCGCTGCGCTGGCTGTCCCGCATCGGCCGGCGGCTCGGGCAGCCTGCCGTCCTGTGCCAGCACCAGGACCTGCCTGTTGCGATCGGCGCCGGATGCCGGCACGCAGGATATCTTGGCGAACGCGTAGGCCGCGTCCCGCTCTACGCGCGCGACCTTGGCGACCGGCAGGCCTGACGGATAGGTGCCGTCGATTCCCGAGGTGACCAGCAGGTCGCCGTTCTGGATGTCCGCGTTGGCCGCCATGAAGCGCAGGTCCAGCGTCGCGCCGTCGCCAGCGCCGTAGGCAACCGCGCGCAGGCCGTTGCGGATCACCTGGACCGGGATGGCGTGGTCCTTGTCGGTGATCAGCGTGATCTCGGCCAGCATCGGGTAGCTACGGGTCACCTGGCCGATCACCCCGACATCGTCCACCACCGCCTGGCCTGGTTCGATGCCATCACTGCCGCCCTTGTCCACGACCACTTTCCTCGAGAACGGGTCACGGCCGGCATACAGGATCTCGGCGAAAGTGGCCTTGCGCGTGAGCCGGTCCCGCGCCTCGAGCAGGCGGCGCAGCTGGGCGTTCTCGGCGGAAAGCGCCTCCAGCGTGAGCAGGTCGCGCGCGGCGTGCAGCTGCTTGCTGCGCAGTGCGTCGTTTTCCTTCTGCAGTCCCGACACCGACGAGAAGTAGTCGGCGATCGCGCTGAAGGCCTGCACCGGGGCGAGCGCGAGCCGCTGTATCGGGTAGGCGACCAGGGCGATGGTCTGGCGCAGCGGTTCTGCGTACTTGAAGCGCGCATCCAGCACCATCAGGAAGCCCGCGACGACGACGAAGAACGTGAGCCTGACCAGCGGGGCCGGGCCCCTGGCGAACAAGGGCGGGGGGTGCAGTTCCATCAGCCAGCCGGCTTGCCGCACGAATCACCGCGAAGAGGGTGCGGACCGGCCCCGGAGGGCGGACGCTCGGCGGTTGTTGTTGTTTGCCCCTTGTGCGCCACCCGCATTCTCCGGCTCAGTCGTTCGTGAAGATGCTCCCGAGCTTCTCTACCTTCTCGAGCGCCTTTCCCGAACCCCGCACCACGCAGGTCAGCGGATCCTCTGCGACGATCACGGGCAGGCCGGTTTCCTCCATGAGAAGCCGGTCAAGGTCGCGCAGCAGCGCGCCACCACCCGTCAGCACCATGCCTTTCTCGGCGATGTCTGCCCCCAGTTCGGGCGGCGTCTGTTCGAGGGCCGACTTCACTGCCGAGACGATCTGGTTCAGCGGCTCGGTCAGGGCTTCGAGGATCTCGTTGGAACTGATGGTGAAGCTGCGCGGGATGCCCTCGGCCAGGTTGCGGCCCTTGACTTCCATCTCGCGCACTTCCGAGCCCGGGAATGCCGAGCCGATATGCTTCTTGATGTTTTCGGCAGTGGTCTCGCCGATCAGCATGCCGTAGTTGCGGCGGATGTAATTGATGATCGCTTCGTCGAATTTGTCGCCGCCGACGCGCACCGATCCCGCGTACACCATGCCACCGAGCGAGATCACGCCGACCTCGGTGGTGCCGCCGCCGATGTCGACGACCATGGAGCCGGTTGCTTCCGCGACCGGCAGGTCCGCGCCGATCGCGGCGGCCATGGGTTCCTCGATGAGGTACACCTGCGAGGCGCCTGCCCCGAGCGCCGATTCGCGGATCGCGCGCCGCTCGACCTGGGTTGATCCGCACGGTACGCAGATGATGATGCGCGGGCTCGGCGAGAGCATGCGCGAGGTGTGGACCTTCTTGATGAACTGCTTGAGCATCTGCTCGGTGACGGTGAAGTCGGCGATGACGCCGTCCTTCATCGGCCGGATCGCCGTGATGCTGCCGGGAGTCTTGCCGAGCATCTGCTTGGCTTCCTTGCCGACGGCCTGGATGGTGCGCTTGCCGTTGGGGCCGCCTTCCTGGCGGATGGCGACGACGGACGGTTCGTCGAGGACGATGCCCTTGCCGCGCACGTAGATCAGCGTGTTCGCGGTGCCGAGGTCGATTGCCAGGTCGTCGGAAAAATAGCTGCGAAGAAACCCGAACATGCGAATCTGTGTCCCTCTATGTTCGTCGCGGCGCCGCCGGAGGGCCGCAAAGGGGTTCGGCCGGGCTCGCCCGATGCGTTATAATAACGCAAAAACCCGTTGTTTTGTCGGGAAAATCCCATGTTGACCCCCCAGGATGTGCATCGCATCGCAACGCTTGCCCGCATCGAGGTTTCCGATGCCGAGGCCGCGCGCGTCCAGGGCCAGTTGAACGGCATCCTGGCGATGATCGAGCAGATGCAGGCCGTCCCCACGGATGCGGTGGAGCCGATGTCGCACGCCCAGGACCTCGGCCAGCGATTGCGGGCGGACCGCGTGACCGAGACCAACCAGCGCGAGGCCTTCCAGGCCATTGCCCCGCAGGTGGCCGACGGGCTGTACCTCGTTCCCCGGGTGATCGAATAGCCCGCACTGCCACGCCGCCCGCGCCAGCGCGCCGGCTGCGTGACGCCGGGCCCCATACGCCATGATCAACGCATCGCTCAAGGAACTCTCGGCCGCACTTGCCGCGAAGCAGGTGTCTGCCACTGAACTCGCGGGCCTGTTCCTCGCGCGCATCCAGGCCAGCCAACCGGGGCTCAATGCCTTCATCACGGTCGATCCGGAGCGTACCCTCGGGATGGCGAAGGAGGCGGATGCGCGCCTCGCCCGTGGCGAAGCCGGCCCGCTCACCGGCGTCCCCGTCGCGCACAAGGACATATTCTGCGCGCGCGGCTGGCTCACGACCTGCGGCTCGCGGATGCTCGCGAACTTCGTCAGCCCGTACGACGCTTTCCTGATCGAGCGCTTCGCGCAGGCCGGCGCGGTGACCCTGGGCAAGACCAACATGGACGAGTTCGCGATGGGCTCGTCCAATGAGACCTCGTACTACGGTCCGGTGCGCAATCCCTGGGACACGGGCTTCGTCCCCGGCGGGTCCTCCGGCGGCTCGGCCTGCGCCGTCGCCGCGCGCCTTGCCCCTGCGGCGACGGCGACCGACACCGGCGGCTCCATCCGCCAGCCCGCGGCGCTGACCGGCATCACCGGCCTGAAGCCGACCTACGGCCTGGTGTCGCGCTACGGGATGATTGCCTTCGCCTCCAGCCTGGACCAGGCCGGTCCCATGGGCAAGAGCGCGCAGGACTGCGCCTTGATGCTGAACGTGATGGCAGGCTTCGACGAACGCGACTCGACCAGCGCGCAGCGCGAGCCCGAGGATTACGAGGCGGGCATCGGCCTGCCCGTGGCGGGTGCGACGGCGGGCCAGCCGCTCAAGGGCCTGCGCGTCGGCGTGGTCAAGGAGCATTTCGGGGCCGGCCTGTCGGCTGAGGTCGCAGCGGCGGTGCAGGCGTCGCTGGATGAACTCAAGCGGCTGGGCGCAAGCCTCGTCGAAGTGAGCCTGCCCAACTCCGCGCTGGCCGTGCCGGCCTATTACGTGATCGCGCCGGCGGAAGCGTCCTCCAACCTGTCGCGCTTCGACGGGGTGCGCTACGGCCATCGCGCCGCCGAGTACACCGACCTGATGGACATGTACTGCAAGAGCCGCGCCGAAGGCTTCGGCGCCGAGGTTCGCAGGCGCATCCTGATCGGCACCTACGTGCTGTCCGCCGGCTACTACGACGCGTACTACATCAAGGCACAGAAGATCCGCCGGTTGATCGCCGACGATTTCCGGCGCGCATTCGAGTCCTGCGATCTGGTCGTCGGACCGACTTCCCCGACCGTGGCTTTCAGGCTCGGCGACAAGTCGGCCGACCCGGTGCAGATGTACCTGAACGACATCTATACGATTCCCGCCAACCTGGCGGGACTGCCCGCCATGTCGTTGCCGTGCGGGTTCGGCGGGGGCGGGCTGCCCGTGGGCCTGCACGTGGTCGGCAACTACTTCGCGGAAGCCGCCATGCTGAAGGCGGCACACCACTACCAGCAGGCCACCGACTGGCACCGGCGCCAGCCGCCCGGGGGGCAGTGATGCAGTGGGAAATCGTCATCGGGCTGGAAACCCACGCACAGCTCTCCACGCGTTCCAAGATTTTCTCCGGCGCGTCCACCGAGTTCGGCGCCGATGCGAACGCGCAGGCCTGTGCCGTGGACATCGCACTCCCTGGCGTGCTGCCGGTGGTCAACCTTGGCGCGGTCGAGCGCGCGATCCGATTCGGCCTTGCCGTCGGAGGCGCGATCAACCGGCGCTCGGTGTTCGCCCGCAAGAACTATTTCTATCCCGACCTTCCCAAGGGTTACCAGATCAGCCAGTACGAACTGCCCATCGTCCAGGGCGGCTCGCTCGCCATCGCCACCGCGGGCGGCGAGAAGACCGTGCGGCTGACCCGTGCGCACCTGGAGGAGGACGCGGGCAAGTCCATCCACGAGGGCGCCGGGCTGTCGGTGCATGGTGTGTCCGGCATCGACCTGAACCGGGCCGGAACGCCGCTCCTGGAGATCGTGTCGGAGCCCGACATGCGCTCGGCCGAGGAGGCAGTGGCTTACGCCCGTGCGCTGCACGGACTGGTGCGCTGGATCGGCATCTGTGACGGCAACATGCAGGAAGGCTCGTTCCGGTGCGACGCCAATGTGTCGGTCCGCCCGATGGGATCGGACAAGCTGGGCACGCGCAGGGAGATCAAGAACCTGAACTCGTTCCGCTTCCTGCAGCAGGCGATCGAATACGAAGCCCGCTGGCAGATCGGCCAGCTCGAGGACGGCGGGCCTATCCAGCAGGCGACGGTGCTGTTCGATCCGGACAGCGGCCAGACGCGCGCCATGCGCAGCAAGGAAGACGCGCACGACTACCGCTACTTCCCGGACCCCGACCTGCTGCCGGTGGTGGTGGACGAGGCCTGGCTCGAGCGCGAGCGTGCGGCACTGCCGGAGCTGCCGGCGGCACGGCGCGGGCGTTACGAACGCGATTGGGCGCTATCACCCTACGACGCGATCACGCTCACCCAATCCCGCGAGCTGGCCGACTATTTCGAGGCGGCGCTCGCCACTTCCGGCGGCCAGCAGGCAGCCACCGCCAAGCTGGCCGCAAACTGGGTGATGGGGGAGGTTTCTGCGGCGCTAAACCGTGATGCCCGAGACGTCGCCGAGGCTCCCGTGCCGGCCGCTTCCCTGGGCGCGCTGCTCGCGCGCATCCATGACGGCACGCTGTCAGGCAAGCTCGCCCGCGAGGTGTTCGACGCGATGTGGGCAGGCGAGGGAGCGCCTGACGACATCATCGAGAAGCGCGGCCTGCGCCAGATCTCGGACGCGGGTGCGATCGAGAAGATCGTCGACGGGGTGCTGGCAGCCAATGCCAAGCAGGTCGAGGATTATCGTGCCGGCAAGGAAAAGGCCTTCAACTCGCTGGTCGGACAGGTGATGAAGGCCACCAAAGGCAAGGCCAATCCATCACAGGTCAACGACATCCTCAAGCGCCGGCTGGCGGGCTGAGGAAGCGGCACTTCAGCGCCTGGCCGCCGCCTGGCCGCGCGTCAGTTCCTGGTAGCGACGCTTGTCCTCGTCGTACTTGGCATTGATCAGGGCGACCTGCTTGACCTTGGCCTGCAGCAGTTCCTTCTGGTTGGCCAGTTCGACCTCGTTGTTGCGGATGTCCTGCTGCAGCTTGGGCGGCATGCCGCCCTTCTTGTAGAACTCACGTTCGCCATCGAGCTCTTTGTGGCGCTTTTCACCGTCGGCGACCCGCTTCTGGGTTTCCTTGATGGCAAGTTCGTTTTCCTTGAGGGCGCGGGAGCGTGCCTCGTCGATGTCCTTCTCGCTGGCGTAGGTGTTCAGGAGGGCCGTGTTCTTGCGCTTTTCCTCCTGGGCGCGCGCCTCGGCCTCGGCCTGCTTCTTCCGCTCCGCGTCGCGTGCCTCGATCTGCTCGGGGGTGAGTGCGCCTTCGTTGCGGCGCACCACCGTCTGGCCGGACTTGGAGAGCTCCTCGCTCGGCTTTCCCAGGCATTCCTTGGGCATGGTCGTGCCGTAGTAGACCTTGCCCTTGGCATCCTGGCACTTGATCATCTGCGCCTGCGAGTGGCTGACTGCCAGCAATCCGGCGGCCGCGGCCACCAGCATGGCGCCGGGCCCCAACCTGACGGGGTGGTTCATGGCTTGACTCCGTAGCTGTCCCGGTACTTCCGGACCTCCGGGATAGTGTGCCTGAAGGCGGGCGATCCCTCCAGAAAGCCGAACAGGTCGTCCAGCGTGGCGATCGTCACCACGGGGATGTCCCAGTTCTGCTGGACCTCCTGCACCGCGGAAAGGTCGCCCTTGCCCCGCTCCATGCGGTCCAGCGCGATGGCAACCCCGGCCGGGGTTGCGCCAGCAGCCGCGATGATGTCCAACGATTCCCGCACGGCCGTGCCTGCGGTCATCACGTCGTCCACGATCAGCACCCGGCCCGCGAGCGGCGCGCCGATGATGTTGCCGCCCTCGCCATGGTCCTTCGGTTCCTTGCGGTTGAAGGCGAACGGGACGTCGCGGCCTTCGCGCGACAGCGCCATTGCGGTGGCCGTGGCCAGCGCGATGCCCTTGTACGCGGGGCCGAACACCATGTCGAAAGACAGGCCCGAGGCGATGATCGCCTTTGCGTAGAATTGCGCCAGGCGATCGAGCGCCGCGCCGGTATTGAACAGGCCGGCGTTGAAAAAATACGGCGCGGTCCGCCCTGACTTGAGGACGAAGCTGCCGAAACGGATCACGCCCTGCTCGACGCAGAACGCGATGAATTCTTTCCTGAAATCAGACACGGCACACCCGCAGCGGAAGGCGAAGCGATGTTACGCATAATCACGGCCAACCTCAACGGCATACGCTCGGCGTTCGCCAAGGGGTTCCCCGACTGGCTCGCGAAGCAGAACGCCGACATCCTCTGCGTGCAGGAGGTGAAGGCGCAGCAGGCCGACCTGGACGACAGGATGGTCGCGCCGGAGGGCCTGCAAGGCCATTTCCATTTCGCGGAGAAACGCGGCTACAGCGGCGTGGGAATCTACTCCCGCGCGAAACCCGACCGCGTCCTTGTCGGGATGGGCAGCAAGGAGTTCGATCCCGAGGGGCGGTGGGTGCAGGCCGACTTCGGCGGACTTTCCGTAGTGTCCGTCTACCTGCCGTCGGGCTCGAGTTCCGAGGAACGCCAGCAGGCCAAGTTCCGCTTCCTCGCGGAGTTCAGGCCGCGGCTGGAGCGGCTGCGCAAGGACGGGCGCGAATACGTGATCTGCGGCGACTGGAACATCGCGCACAAGGAGATCGACCTGCGCAACTGGCGCTCCAACCGCAAGAACTCCGGCTTCCTGCCGGAAGAGCGGGAGTGGCTGACCGATGCCTTCGACCGCGTCGGTTGGGTGGACGTGTTCCGCAACGTCGACCAGCGCCCGGACCAATACACCTGGTGGTCCAACCGCGGGCAGGCCTGGGCCAAGAACGTCGGGTGGCGCATCGACTACCACATCGCGACCCCGGGCATCGCCAGGACCGCGAAGCGTGCGTCCATCTACACGGCGGACCGCTTTTCCGACCACGCCCCGTTGACCATCGACTACGATTTCAAGCCCTGAGGAGCGGGCCCCGGCTCATGCGGTCGCGGCGGGACCGGCGCGGCGGCCTCGCCGGCGATCCAGCCACCAGGCGAGCACCGGCAACACGGCGAACCCGCCCGGCAGCACGATGACCGCGATGTAAGGGCTGACCTGCGACAGCTTCACCAGGTAGCCCTTGAGCTCGCGCTTCTCCTGCGCGGTCCAGCGGCCCTTGTTGCGCTGTTTCATCAGCAGCGGCATCAGCCCGCGGACCTGGGCGATCTCCGCGATCATGTACTTGCGTTCCCGGTCCACCAGCTCGATGAACGGCTTGATGGGACCCACCGGGATCTTCTTCATCGCAGGCCGGCCTTTTGCGCGAGTTCGCGCACCAGCTTCCACGAGCGCCATGCGAAAAACGCGGTGCGCGCCACCTTCGCCGCCCGGCCGCGCGCGGCGACCAGCAGGAAAACGAGCCCGCCAACCGCCACAGCCGGATGGCCCCGCAGCCAGCGCGCGCCGGTGACGCCGCGGTCAGCCAGCGCGAACGGGCCCTGCAGGGTGGCGAGCTGGCCGCCGATGCGCTCGCGCTGGACCGCCGATGTGGCGACCAGCTGCGCGCGCCGGCGCAGGATGTCCTCGGTCCACCTCAATTCAGGTGCTCCACGTCCTTGCGCAGTTCATCCAGCGTGCCGGAAAGGAGCTTGGGACGCGTGGCCAGTGCGGACCGCGCCAGCAGGCCGAAAACCGCAGCACCGGCCGCAAACGCGGCGAACAGCACGCCGGTCGCGAGCAGCCGATGGCCATCCCAGAACAGGATGATGATGAAAAAGACGGCGAGGACTGCGGCGAGCGCCAGGCAGAAAGCTGCCAGCGCGGCGAGCAGGGCGACCTGGGCCAGCCGCGCGCCCTGTTCCTCGAGGTCGCTGGCAACCAGCGCGAGGCGCGTGCGCGCCGTCCCGACCAGGGTGCGCAGGAGCCCCTTGGCCGATGCGAACAAGCCGGCCTGACCGGCTTCGTCGGCCACGGGTTCCGCCGCGGTTCAGGCGGCGGCTAGCGCCGGCCGATCAGCAGGCCGAGCACGAATCCGACCAGCGCACCCACGCCGACGGCGCGCCACGGGTGGTCGTGCACGTAGTCGTCGGTCGCGCGGGCTGCTGCCTTGGCCTTGTCGACCGATGCCTCCGAAACCTGCGAGAGCTTCACCTTGGCCGAATCGAGGCTGTCCTGGATCTTGACGCGGGCGGCTGCCACGCGATCACCGGCGGCAGAGGCGGTGGCCTTGAGCAGTTCTTCGGCGTCGGCAACCACGAGCTTCAGATCGGCAACCAGCTTGTCCTTGGTGACTTCGCTTTCCATGATGTTCTCTCGGGTGGTGGTGTAGGCGGACGGGTAAGTAAAACCCCCCATAGCCTAGCCTCTTTCCCGGGGGGCGGCAACCGAGGGAAGCCCGCTTCCGGCCCTATTCCTCGAGGATGGCCACGGCTCGCGTCCAGCCCGCGGAGGCGCCGCGGATCTTGTGCGGAAAGCAGGACACGGTAAAGCCGTCCGGGGGCAGGGACTCCAGGTTGTGCAGCTTCTCTATGTGGCAATAGCCGATGTCCCGACCGGCCTTGTGGCCTTCCCAGATCAGGCTCGCGTCCCCGGTTTCCCTGTAGCGCTCGGCGGTATGGACGAAGGGGGCGTCCCAGCTCCACGCGTCCGTGCCGGTAAGGCGCACGCCGCGCTCCAGCAGGTACATCGTGGCCTCATAGCCCATGCCGCAGCCGGCGCTGACGTAGTCCGGGTGGCCGTAGCGCGAGCCGGCCCGCGTATTCACCACGACGATCTCCATCGGGGCCAGGATGTGCCCGATGCGGGCGAGCTCCGCGTCGACATCGGCCGCCGTAGCGACGTAACCATCGGGAAAATGCCTGAAATCCAGCTTCACCCCGGGCTGGAAGCACCACTCCAGCGGCACCTCATCGATGGTGAGGGCGGGTTCCGGCTTCCCGGTGGCGCCGTTCATCGTGGAATGGAAGTGGTACGGCGCATCCAGGTGCGTGCCGTTGTGCGTGATCAGTTCGACCTTCTCGATCGCCCAGGCCTCGCCGTCGGGAAGGTCGCCGGCCTTCAGTCCCGGAAAGAAACCGAGCAGTTGCTGCACCGACATCTTGTGGTCGATGTACTGGATTTTCGGACCGAATGGCGGCGGGTCGGAGACAACGTCGTTCTCAAGGTAAATGGATAGGTCGATGAATTTTCTGGCCATGGTTCCCTCCCCGGTGCAACGGCAGCAGCGGAATTCTAAGCCTCGCCGCGCGGGCTGGCGGATAGAATCGGGACATGCAGGCGTCGCCCTATCTGCAGGTGTTCCGCAGCCCGCGCATCGCCGCCGTGATGCTGCTGGGATTTTCGTCCGGCCTGCCGCTCGCGCTGACCGGCGCCACGCTCCAGGCATGGCTGTCGGTGCTCGGCGTGGACATCCGCACCATCGCCTGGTTCTCCTGGATCGGCATTCCCTACCTGCTGAAGTTCGCCTGGTCGCCGCTCATGGACCGTTACGTGCCGCCGTTGCTCGGCCGCAGGCGAGGCTGGATGCTGGTGACGCAACTGGCGCTGGCGCTGGGGATCGGGGCGATGGCCGCCGCGGATCCTTCGGAATCGCTGTGGGCCGTGGGCTGCCTGGCGCTATGGGTCGCGTTCTGCTCCGCCTCTCAGGACATCGTGGTGGACGCCTACCGTACCGACCTGCTCGGGCGCCAGGAACGCGGGCTTGGCGCCGCCGTGGGCGTGCTCGGCTATCGCGTGGCCATGCTTGCTTCCGGGGGCATGGCGCTGATCATTGCCGACGCATTCGGCTGGGCCAGCGCGTACCTCGCGATGTCGGGACTGATGTGCGTGGGCCTGCTCACGACGCTCTGGTCGCCGGAACCTGCTACGCCGCCGGTGGTGCCACGGACGATGCGCGACGCGGTGGTGTTGCCGCTGCGCGACCTGTTCGGCAGGCCGGGCGCCGTATCCTTGCTGGCGCTGGTCATGCTCTACAAGTTCGGCGACGCGCTCGCGGGAACGTTGACCACTGCCTTCCTGCTGCGCGGCGCGGGGTTCAGCCTGACGGAAGTGGGCTTGGTGAACAAGTGGCTCGGGTTCGCCAGCATGATCGCAGGCGGCCTGATAGGCGGGGCGTTGATGGTGCGCATGAAGTTGGTGAGCGCGCTGCTGGCCTTCGGCGCACTCCAGGCCGTCTCCAACCTGTCGTTCGCCGTGCTCGCCACGGCCGGCAAGAGCATGCCGCTGCTGCTGTTTACCGTCGCATTCGAGAATCTGGCCAGCGGCCTCGGAACCGCCGCCTTCGTCGCCTTTGCGATGGCCCTGTGCAACCACTCCTTTTCCGCGACGCAGTACGCGCTGCTGTCGGCCATCGCTTCCCTGGGCCGGGTGCTGTTCGGGCCCCTGGCCGGCGAATGGGTCGCGGCGCTGGGCTGGGCCGGCTTCTTCGTGCTTACCTTCGTGGCGGCGCTCCCCGGCCTGTGGCTTGTCTGGCACATGCGCCGGGAAATCGCCGCGATCGAGGCGGCGCAGCCGGCCTCAAGCGCCTGATTTCTCGAACCTGAATACCGCGAGGCTGCCGAACAGGTTGGGCAGCAGGGATACCGGCCGGCCTTCGTGCAGCACCAGGCGTTCCAGGATGCGAATTCCGTGGGAGGCACAGAACACCTCGAAATCCTCGATGGTGCAGAGGTGGACGTTGGGCGTGTCGTACCACTGGTGCGGCAGCGAGCGCGACACCGGCATGCGGCCCATCAGGATCTGCAGGCGCTGGTCCCAGCGGCCGAAGTTGGGAAAGGTGACGATGCCCTGGCGCCCCACGCGCAGCATCTCCATCACGATTTCCTCCGTGTGGCGCACAGCCTGCAGCGTCTGCGACAGGATCACGTAGTCGAACGATCCCGCGTCGAAGCCTGCCAGCCCCCGCTCCAGGTCGGACTGTATGACGTTCACGCCGCGCGCCACGCAGCGGATCACGTCCTCGTCGGCGATCTCGATGCCGTAGCCTCGCACCTGTCGCACCTGCCGCAGGTGCGACAGCAGCAGGCCGTCTCCGCAGCCGAGGTCCAGCGCAGTCGACCCGGGGCTGATCCAGCGGGCGATCGCCTCGAAGTCCGGGCGGCCCGAAAGGATGGCGGGCGTGTCCGAGGTGGCGTTCGCGGCATTGGTGGTCATGGCGTCGGCGCTCACAGGCCAGCGTGGATGTTGTCGTAGAAGGAGCGCACGAGAGCGAGGTAGCGCGGGTCCTCCAGCAGGAAGGCGTCATGGCCGTGGGGCGCGTCGATCTCCGCGTAGGACACATCCAGCTTGTTGTCCAGCAGCGCCTTGACGATCTCGCGGGAGCGGGCCGGCGCGAAGCGCCAGTCCGAGGTGAAGGACGCCACCAGGAAGCGTGCCTTTGCTACCGACAGCGCGCGTGAAAGGTCGTCGCCGACGTCCTTGGCCGGATCGAAGTAATCCAGCGCGCGGGTGATCAGAAGGTAGGTGTTCGCGTCGAAGTACTCGGCGAACTTGTCCCCCTGGTAGCGCAGGTAGGACTCGACCTCGAAGTCCACGTCGAAATGGAAGTTGAAGTCGCCCGAGCGGAGTGCCCGCCCGAACTTCTCCATCATCGCGTCGTCCGACAGGTAGGTGATGTGGCCGATCATGCGCGCCAGGCGCAGGCCGCGGCGCGGAATCACGCCATGGCTGTAGAAATCCCCGCCGTGGAAATCCGGGTCGGTGGTGATGGCCTGCCGCGCCACTTCGTTGAAGGCGATGTTCTGCGCCGACAGCTTGGGCGTGGCCGCGACCACGACCGCGTTGGCAACGCGGTCAGGATGGCTGATGGTCCATTGCAGGGCCTGCATGGCGCCCAGGCTGCCGCCCATGACAGCCGCAAAGCGCGTGATGCCGAGCCGCTCGGCCAAGCGCGCCTGCGCCTGTACCCAGTCCTCGACCGTGACCACCGGGAACGTCGATCCGTAGGGACGGCCTGTCGCCGGGTCGGGCGTGGCGGGCCCGGTGGACCCGAAGCAGCCGCCCAGGTTGTTCACGCCGATGACGAAGAAGCGCTCGGTATCCAGCGGCTTCCCGGGACCCACCATGTTGTCCCACCAACCGAGGCTGCGCTCCTGGCCTTCGTAGAAGCCGGCGACATGGTGCGAGGCGTTCAGCGCGTGGCACACGAGCACGGCGTTCGACCGGTCCGCGTTCAGCGTGCCGTAGGTCTCGTACATGAGGTCGTAGGACTGCAGCACCGACCCGCTGCGGAAAGCCAGCGGCTGGTCAAAGTGCATGGTCTGGGGCGCGACTGCGCCGACTGAACGGGGCGTGCTCATGGGTGCCGTTGCAAACAAAAAACCCGACCAGCTTGGCGCTAAGTCGGGTTTCCCTCGCTTTAGCCGGTTTAGGAGTCCCGCCCGGGACGCATCCCTGGCTGGCTTCCAGCGCCCGCAAGCTGATCTCAAATCGGCGCGAGCGCGCAAGGTACCCCAGACGACCGCCTGCGTCAATCCGGGTACGTCCCGGACGTGCCAGGCTCAATCCGGCATCTGGGCGGTCCGGTCTGCCCCGGCCATCTGCCAGTCCTCCCGGCGGAATCGCGCCCGGCGCGAAGCCGGCTTCGGATTGAGCACCTCGTACTCGTCGATCCGCTCCAGGACGAAGGACGCGAGCGCCGGGTCAAGCCGAGCCGACTCACGCTGGAACCGGGCGCGCAGGCCAGCCGTGCTCCGGCCCGCGCCCGGCACCAGGATGGGTGCCCGCTGGGTCGGGCCATCGTAGCCGCCGTGGTCCACGCCGTCGTGGAAGAAGCCCCGGCCCAGGACCCATACCAGGGCGCTCTCCTCACGCTCGATGGCATAGCAGAGCTGGATCATCCGGAACGCCCCGCCGTCGCGGGCCTGCCACGTGAACAGGTCGAAGTAGTCGCTGCGGAACCACCGCCGGCGCAACTCCGGCTTGTCCTGGCGGACGATGGTGATCTCGCGCAGCATTGCGCGCCTACGCGTTCAGCCTGGCCAGCAGTTTCCTGCTTTTCTCGGGATCGTACTGGCGCAGCAACCTTGAGGCCGCTTCGCTCGCATGATGGGTGTCGGTGCGAAGCACCTGCTGTTTCACGGTCAGCAACTGGGCCGGATGCATGGAGAACTGCCGCAGTCCGAAACCGAGCAACAGGCGCGTCAGTGACAGGTCGCCCGCCATCTCGCCGCACACCGCCACGGGCACGCCGGCCTTGTTCGCCATCCGGATCGTCTGAGCAACCAGCTGCAGCACGGCCGGGTGCAGGGGGTCGTACAGGTGCGCGACGCTGTCGTCGGTGCGGTCGATCGCCAGCGTGTACTGGATGAGGTCGTTCGTGCCGATCGACACGAAGTCCAGGTGCTTCAGGAAGTAGGGCAGTGCAAGCACCGCTGCAGGCACTTCGACCATCCCGCCCACCGGCATCCCGCGGTCGTATGCGATCCCCTGCTCGTTGAGCGAGGCGCGCGCCTGTGCCAGCGCCGCGAAGGTGTGCTCGATCTCGTGGGCGTGCGCGATCATCGGCACCAGCAGGCGGATCCGGCCGAACGCCGAGGCGCGCAGGATGGCGCGCAACTGGCTGTGGAACATGGCCGGTTCGGCAAGGCAGAAGCGGATCGCGCGAAGGCCCAGGGCAGGGTTCGGCCCGGCGCGATCCGACCCGTTGACCGTCTTGTCGGCGCCCAGGTCCAGCGTGCGGATGGTCACCGGTTGGCCCTGCATCGCCTGCGCCACCGAGCGATAGGCCTCGAACTGCTCGTCCTCGCCGGGAAGGTCCTTGCGGTTCAGGAAAAGGAACTCCGAGCGGAACAGCCCCACGCCCTGCGCGCCGCCCTCGATCGCCTGGTCGACGTCGGCGGGCAATTCTATGTTCGCGTGCAGTTCCACCTGCTCGCCGTCCAGCGTCGTGGCCGCAGTGGTGCGCAGGTGCTTGAGCTTCTCGCGCTCGATGTCCAGCTCGCGGCCGCGCAGGCGGTATTCCGACAGCACCTGCTCGTCCGGGTTGACGATCAGCACGCCTTCGCGACCGTCGACGATCAGCAACTCGCCTTCGCGGATCATCGCCCTCGCATGGTGCAGGCCGACGATCGCGGGGATCGCGAGGCTGCGCGCGACGATTGCGGTGTGCGAGGTGACGCCGCCCAGGTCGGTGACGAAGCCCGCGAACTGGTGCTGCTTGAACAGGATCATGTCCGCAGGAGACAGGTCATGCGCCACGACGATGACGTCTTCCTCGTGGGTCGGTGCCTTCGGCGCATGGCCAGTGCCCGCAAAGGCCTTGAGCACGCGGCCTGCCACCTGCGTGATGTCCTGGCCGCGCTCGCGCAGGTAGGCGTCCTCTATCGCGTCGAACTGCGCCACCAGCGAGTCAACCTGCTGCACCAGCGCCCACTCCGCATTGCAGTGGCGCGAGCGGATCAGCTCGCGCGGCGTCTCGGAAATGTGCGCGTCCGCGAGGATCATCAGGTGGAGGTTGAGGAACGCGGCCATCTCGGCCGGCGCGTTCGCGGGCACGCTGCGCTTGAGCAGCTCCAGCTCGCCGCTCACCTGCGCCACGGCCTTGTCGAAGCGCTCGAGTTCCTGGTCGATGTCCTCGGGTGCAACCTCGTAGTGCGCCACCTCCATCTGCGCGGTGGATATCAGGTGGGCATGGCCGATGGCGATGCCGCCGGAGACGCCCGCGCCGTGGAGGGTGAAGCTCGCCCCGGGATGCGAGCCGATCGGGGGGACGCGGCCTGCCGCCGGGTCTGGCGGGACCACGGCCGTCGTCGTCATTCGCCTTCGCCGAACCGGTCGGCGATGAGGGCGAGAAGCGCAGCCAGCGCCGCGTCCGCATCCTCGCCGTCGGTGTCGATCCCCACGACCGAGCCCTTGCCTGCGGCCAGCATCATCACGCCCATGATGCTCTTGGCGTTGACCCGCTTGCCGTTGCGCGAGATCCAGACCTCTGACTTGAACGCAGTTGCGGTCTGGGTCAGCTTGGCCGAGGCGCGGGCGTGCAGGCCGAGCTTGTTGATGATCTCAGCCTCGGCTTGCGGCATTGCCCACCTCCTGCGCCAGCAGCGCCACGCCTTCGGACCCGCCCAGCAGGGCCTTGTGCACGGCCCGCGCCAGCCCTTCATTGCGGTAGGTCAGCAACCTGACCAGCATCGGAAGGTTGGCTCCCGCGATGCCCGCGACACGCGCGTCGGACAGCAGGCGCGTTGCGATGTTGGAGGGGGTTCCGCCGACCATGTCGGTCAGCACGACCACGCCCTGGCCGGCGTCGAGCTGTGCCACGGCGCGTCGCGCCTGGTCCAGCACCGGATCGGGCTTGTCCTGCGTGGTCACGGCGATGCCGGTGACGTTGAGCGGGCGCTTGCCCATCACGTGCGTCGCCGAACTGATGAGGGCCTCTGCAAAGGGGCCGTGGGCAATGATGAGTACGCCTACCATGGTCAGTCCGGAAGCCTGAATGCAAGTTGGACGAATATCACGAAGGGCCTATTCTGCAACGCCTGCGGGATTTCGGTTTGCGGCACTGCGCGGCCCAGCAGGTCCGCCGCATCGCGGTCGAGCATGGCGTGTCCGCTGGACCGCGCGAGGTCCACCCGCCTGAGAGCGCCATCGGCGCCCACGCCGACTTCGAAGCCGACATCACCTTCCAGCTTTTGCTCCAGCGCCCGGGCGGGGTAGCCGCCGTGCTGCCGCACGCTCTGCATCAGGCGGGCGCGGAACAGTTCCAGCGCAGCCTCCTGTTCGGCCAGCGGGCGGGGCTGCTGCGCGGCCCCGGCGAACGTCGCGGGGGGCGCGCCGGCCGCCAGAGCATGCTGGGATGGCCCCGATGCAACGAGGCACACGACCGTGGCCAGCGCCGCGCTCAGGACGCGCGGCACGCCGCCTCCAGCGCATCCATGAACATTCCGGCGACGTTGAACCCTGACTGCGCGGTGATCTCCCTGAAGCAGGTCGGACTGGTGCAGTTGACCTCGGTCAGCGAGGCCCCGATCACGTCCAGCCCGACCAGCAGCAGCCCCTGGGCCGCCAGTTCCGGCCCGAGCGCGGCCGCGATTTCCGCTTCCCGGGGGCCCAGTTCACGCGCCACGCCGGTGCCGCCTGCGGCGAGGTTGCCGCGCGACTCGCCGGCCTTGGGGATGCGCGCGAGGTACCACGGCACCGCCTTTCCGGCGATCAGCAGTACCCGCTTGTCGCCGTCGCGTATCTCGGGGATGTAGCGCTGTGCCATCACGCTGCGGGCGCCGTCCTGGGACAGGGTCTCGATGATGACGTTGCGGTTCGGGTCACGGTCGGTGACGCGAAAGATCGATTGCCCGCCCATGCCGTCCAGCGGCTTGAGCACGACGTCGCCGTGGGTGTCGATGAAATCCTGCAACTGCCGGTCCAGCCGCGTGACGAGCGTGGGCACGGTGAATTGCGGGAACCGCGCGATCGCGAGCTTCTCGCTGGTGTCGCGCACGGCGCGCGGGTCGTTGAACACGCGCGCGCCCTCGCGCTGCGCCTGCTCGAGCAGCCAGGTCGTGACCACGTACTCGGTGTCGAAGGGCGGATCCTTGCGGTTCAGCACCGCATCGAACTCGGACAGCGGCGTCACCTTTGGCGGTCCGGCGTGGTACCAGGCGCGCTTGTCGCCCGGGCCGAACGCCTCGGCGCCGTCGGCCAGTGTCAGCTGGATGTGCTCGCCCACGATCCTGCCACCCTTCCACATCACCCCTTCCTGCATCAGCACATGCAGTTCATGGCCGCGGGCGGCGGCCTCGGCCATCATCGCAAAGCTGGAGTCCTTCCAGATCTTGAGCGACGGCAGGGGGTCGAGGATGAATGCGATCTTCATTGGTTCGGGCGGTCGCCGTTCAGTCCGCGTCACGATCCGGATCGGTGCGCTCGAGCTCCAGCGAGGCGGCAAGCAGCGCCAGCCGCGCGACGACGCCATAGGAGTAGAACCGGTTGGGTCCCGCGCCCGGCTTCTCGTCGTGGTCGGGCGTGGTGCATCCTTCCTCGAACGCCAGCGGGACGAAGTGCATGCCGGGGGCATTGAGGTTCTCGTCGGCGGCACGGTCGGAATGCACGCGGTAGAAGCCGCCGACCACATAGCGGTCGATCATGTACACCACCGGCTCGGCCACCGCCTCGTTGATGCGCTCGTGGGTGTGCACGCCTTCCTGGATGATGACTTCCGAGACCTCCAGGCCTTCCTTGACCACCGACATCTTGTTGCGCTGCTTGCGGTTCAGGCCGGTCACCTCGGAGGCATCGCGCACGGTCATGATGCCCATGCCATAGGTGCCGGCGTCGGCCTTGACCACCACATAGGGGGTTTCCTTGATCCCGTACTCCAGGTACTTGGCGCGGATCTGGGTTAGCAGCGCGTCCACGTTGGAGGACAGGCAATCCTCGCCTGCGCGTTCGTGGAAATTCACCTCGCCGCAGACGGCGAAGTACGGGTTCACCAGCCACGGGTCGATCTGCAGCAGTTGCGCGAAGTCGCGCGCCACGTCTTCGTAGGCCGCGAAGTGGTTGGACTTGCGGCGAACCGCCCAGCCGCCATGCAGCGGCGGCAGAAGGAATTGCTCGTGCAGGCCGCGAAGGATGTCCGGGATGCCCGAGGACAGGTCGTTGTTGAGCAGGATGGTGCAGGGGTCGAAGTCCTTGAGCCCCAGCCGCCCGCCGCCGCCGCCGGAGCGCACCAGGGGCTCGAGCAGCAGCTTCTGGCCGTCGGGCAGCGCGACTTCGGTAGGCTCGCGCACCTCCGGGTTGAGGCTGCCGATGCGCACGTTCAGTCCCGCCTGGTGCAGGATGGTCGCCAGTCGCAGCACGTTCTGCAGGTAGAAGGTGTTGCGGGTGTGGTTCTCGGGGATCAGCAGCAGGTTCTTCGCGTCCGGGCAGATGCGCTCGACGGCGGTCATCGCCGCCTGCACGCACAGCGGGATGAAGGCCGGGTTCAGGTTGTTGAATCCGCCCGGATACAGGTTGGTGTCCACCGGCGCCAGCTTGAAACCCGAATTGCGCAGGTCCACCGAGCCATAGAACGGCGGGGTGTGCTCCTGCCAGCGGGTGCGGAACCAGTGCTCGATCGCGGTGCTGGAATGCAGGATGCGCGACTCCAGTTCCTGCAGCGGGCCGGTCAGGGCGGTGGTGAGGTGCGGGATCATGGGCGTGCCTCGGTGAGGGCGGGGCCGGTAGGCGAAGCCGGACATCGGCGCCGGACCGATGATTTTATCGGAATGGCGCCCGGTATCAGGCGGGAACGGAAATTTCGACCAGGTTGAGGTCGGGGTCGCGCACGTACACCGAGCGCAACGCGAACCGGGCCCCGGTCTTGGGCACCGGCCCCTCGACCAGGGGAATGCCGGCCTGCGCCAGGCGGGCCATCACGTCCTCCAGCGGCACCGCGGACAGGAAACACAGGTCCAGCGAACCCGGGGTCGGCAGGTGGGCCTTGGGCTCGAATTCCTTGCCCTTGACGTGGATGTTGATCTTCTGGCTGCCGAACTTCAGCGCCAGGCGGCCTTCGCCGAAGCGCTCCAGGGTCATGCCCAGCACCCTGCAGTAGAAATCCGTGCAGGCATCCAGGTTGGCGGTGGTGATCACGACGTGGTCGATGCTGGCGATCATGCTCATGTCCCGTCTGGGTCCGTGTCCGCGTCCGTTTCGGTCCAGGTCCGTGACCGGTCCGTGCCTGCCGGATGCCAGTTGCCCGTCGGACGAAAGCCCATCATATGGCTCCCTCGGCGCGCAGCGCGGCGATCGTATCCGCGTCGCAGCCCAGTCCGGCAAGGATGGAATCGGTGTGTTCTCCCGCGGCCGGGACGGGGTCCATGCGTGCGTCGCGACCCGGGAAGCGAACCGGCGGATGCAGGGCACGTACCGGGCCTGCTGGCGTGCCGACCTCGCGCCAGCGGTCGCGCGCCGCCAGCTGCGGATGGTCCCAGAATTCCTGTGGCGTATTCAGCCTGGCGTTGGCGATTCCCGCGGCGTCCAGGCGGGCGACGACCTCGGCTGCGCTGCTGCCGCTGAATGCGGACTCGATCAGCCCGCGCAGTTCGCCCTGGTTGGCAAAGCGCGCGCTGTTGTCGGCGAAACGCGCGTCCACGGCCAGCCCGGGATCGGCCAATACCTGCGTGCAGAAGCGCACCCATTCGCGCTCGTTCTGCACCCCGAAGAACACCTGCCGGCCCCCGGCCACCGAGAAGGGGCCGTAGGGAAAAATGGTCGCGTGGCTCGCGCCGGTGCGCTCGGGCGCGTTGCCGCCGTAGGCGGTGAAGTAGGCCGGGTAGCCCATCCATTCGCCCAGCGCCTCCAGCATGGACACCGAGAAGTGCGTGCCCCGGCCGGTACGCTCCCGCTCGTACAGCGCGGTGAGGATGCCCGAATAGGCGTACATGCCGGCGGCGATGTCGGCAATCGACATCCCGGTCTTGGAGGGCGTCTCGCGCGTACCGGTCACCGACAGCACGGCCGCCTCGCATTGGATCAACAAATCGTAGGCCTTCTTGTCGGCGTACGGCCCGTCCTCGCCATAGCCCGAGATGCCGCAGGCCACCAGGCGCGGGTGGCGCTCGCACAGCACCGCCGCGTCCAGCCCCAGGCGCGCGGCCGCTCCCGGCGCCAGGTTCTGGACGAACACGTCGGCACCGGCGATCAAGCGGTGCAGCAGGGCATTGGCCCCGGGATGCTTGGCATCCAGCGTGAGGCTCTGCTTCGAGCGGTTGATCCAGATAAAGTGGGACGACTGGCCCAGCACCGTCCGGTCGTAGTCGCGCGCGAAATCGCCGCCGCCCGGGCGCTCGACCTTGATCACCCGCGCGCCGAGGTCAGCCAGCTGGCGGGTCGCGAACGGGGCGGCGACCGCCTGCTCCAGCGACACCACGGTGATTCCATCCAGCGGCAGCGGCATGGGCATCAGGGATCGTAGAAATGAAAAAGGCAGACCTCAGGCCTGCCTTTTTCCGGGGACGGAAACGGCTTACTTCTTGGGTTCGGCCGGCTCCGCGACCTTCAACCCGGACTGGTTTGCCATGTATGCGATCGCCCGGGCGATCTCGAAGTCGGTCAGGTCGGCGCCGCCGCCCCGCGCGGGCATCGCGTTCTTGCCCTTGACCGCGGAGGCCACCATCGCGTTCATGCCTGCGCCCATGAGCTTGCCCCAGGCCGCCTTGTCGCCGATCTTGGGGGCGTTGGCCACGCCCGCCACGTGGCAGCCCGCGCAGACTGCCTTGACGACCGCATCGCCGGTGCGCGGGCCGGAGCCCGCGCCGGAAGCGTCTGCCAGGATGACCTCGGCCACGGGCTTGATGCGGGCGGCGACGGCGTCCGAGCCGGAGGCCCCTTCATCGTGGGCGGCCTGCTTGTTGACGATGGATATCACGATGGTGGCCAGGAAGATCAGCATCACCGGCAAGCCGATGAAACTGACCACCAGCGTCCAGGCGAGCTGGGAGGTGGTCTTGATCGGGCCTTCGTGCACGACGTGGTCGTTGGCGCTCATGTCAGCGTCCTTGCGGGATTCGGGTTGGCATTGCGGGTGTGGGTGGAATTATAGCGGCAAGCCCACGTTTTCCGCAGTGGAATGGACGATTTCGTATAAAAATCGTATAGTTGCGAGCTTCCCCGCGCCCGTAGCTCAGCTGGATAGAGTACTGCCCTCCGAAGGCAGGGGTCACACGTTCGAATCGTGTCGGGCGCGCCAAGTTTGCCTAAGCACCTCCTCCTGCCACGGGGCCGCTTGTTGCGGAGTCGTCCCGGCGGCCATCCGCCGGGACCCCCGCCGCTCAGATCTGCCTGACGTGGGTGATCGGCGCCGGTGCCGGCCAGCCCGCTTCCTTGCAAGTCCTCACGATCGCCTCATTGGTGTCGAAGTAGACCTGCCAGTAGTGCGCGTTGGCCGTGTACGGGCGCACCGCGATCACCGGTCCGACCAGGTTCATGTCCAGCAGGTTCACCTCGGGCGGTCGTTCGGTGCTGACGTTCGGGATGGCGGAGATCGCCGCCTTCAGGCGGGCGATCGCGTCCAGCGGATCCACGCTGCCGTGCAGCTGCGCCGTGCGCTCGATACGGCGCACCGGCAGGGCCGTGAAATTCTGGATCGTGTCCCCGAACACCTTGCTGTTGCCCACCAGGGTCATCACGTTGTCCGGCGTGATGATGGTCGTCCCGAACAAACCGAGCTCATGCACCGTTCCGGTGATGCTTACCACGGAGACGAAGTCACCGACCTTCACCGGGCGCAGGACCAGCATGAAGGCGCCGGCGGCGAAGTTGCCGAGCAATCCGCTCCAGGCCGCGCCGATCGCCACGCCCGCGCCGGCGAGCAGGGCTGCGAATGAGGTCGTTTCTATCCCGAAATAGCCCTGGATCCCCAGGACGAGGGCGATGTTCAGGGTCACGGCGACGATCGATCCCAGGTACTTGGTCAGGGTCGCATCGACGTTGTTGAGGCTCATGCCCGCCTGGATCAGGGAGATGACGCGCCCGATCAGCCAGCGGCCGACGATCCAGAAGGCGATCGCGGCGAGCACCTTGCCCCCCAGTGCCGTGACGTAGCCGGTGACGAGGTTTTGGATTGCCTGGTAGTCCCCTGCTGCTCCTTTTCCGCCCGCACAGGGGCTGATGAGAATCGACGCTCTGTCCGGATTGGACAAATGAAAAGTTTGCGCATACTACTGAGCGCCAGACGGGTTTTGCGGCAATCGAACACTGATAAAGCGCTAACTCAGCAAATATGATATAACCGAAACTTGATTCCCATCCTGGGATTAAGGTGATACCAGATGTCCAACATCCGCAAATGGGTCAACGCGTCGGGGACGGCGTTGCGGCTGCTGGCCGCCGCGGTCCTGCTGGCGCTGTTCGCATTTGCATGGTTCCGCGTGGAATTCCAGCGCCTCCGTGTCATCGGACAGCCCACGAGCGTCGGCGACATGCAGCGGTTGATGGAACAGCCGTTTTTCCGGGGACTTCCGGTCGCCGCGGGCTTGCCGGTCTCGGTGACCTACACGCCGGCCGACGGCATGGTCGCCGACGCGAAGCGCCTGTCCCAGTTGAAGGACGGCGAGATCGACCTCGTATCGCTCAGGCTGCCGGAAACGATTCGGCAGGAACCGGCGTTCCTGCGCGTCGACATTCCCGGCGCCAGCATGGACCTGGCGTCGGCGCGCGAGGCGGCGCAGGGCCTGGTCGGGGAGATCGATCACCGGCTGCAGGCGAATTGGGACTCCCGCCTGCTGGGCCTGTGGCCGATGGGACCGCAGGTCCTGATGTGCCTCAGGCCGGTGCGGCAATTCTCCGACCTGAAAGGGGTGCGGGTTCGTGTTGCGGGCGAGGCCCTCGCCGCCTTTTTTGCATCGGTCGGCGCGGTGCCGGCCCGTATCCCGTTCATGGATACCCGGCAGGCGCTGGCCGACCGGCTGGTTGATTGCGCGGTGAGCAGCCTGGTGTCGGCACGTGCCGCCGGCTGGCTGGACCACCTGGCTTACGGCCTAGACCTGCCGCTGCAATACGCGGTGAATGGCTATGTGGTGTCGAACAAGGCCTGGCGCCGCCTGGGGGTCGATGGCCAGAACAGGCTGAGGGTGGAGGTCGACGCCCATGTCGCCTCGCTATGGGCCTTTGCCGACTCCCGGCACCGGGCGGAGATGGGCTGCCACGCCACCCTGGGCGCCTGCCCGGCGGGCGGCGCCCGGCGGCTGGCCATGGTGTCGCCGACGGACGTGGACGTGGTCACGATCAGGAAGTACGCAGTGCAGTTGGCGAGCGGTTCGGCCGTGGCCGCCCGCGCCACGGACAAGTGCGCAGATGGCGCGCGCCGGCGCGACCGGTCGCAGGCGGACTGCGGCCATGGCTGAGCGCGCGCCCGCGGCCGCGGCCGACCGGCGGGTGCGACCCACATGACCCTCGTCCGCCTTCCGTCCGACGCCTACGTCTTCGACCTGAACGAAGCGCGGGCCCTGTTCCAGTCCCTGCTCGCCATTACGGCGCTATCGGCCAGCGTGCTGGTCCTGGCGGTCCTGGACGAGTACCTGAACGCCTCGCCCGAGCACGCGCGCCGGGGGCTGCTCTGCGCTGCGTTCGGCCTGCTGGTGGCACTTTGGGCGCTTGGCGAAGTGGCCTTGTGCCTTCGGCGCTCCGCCTCGCCGATGCTGCGCCAGCTGTTCCTGTTTGCGGTCCTGCAGTGCGGGGTTGCCGTGATCTCCCTGGGCGTCGACTTGGCCCCTTTCGGCATGCCGCTGCCCGATGGTTTCGCCATTCCGGAGGGCCGCCAGGTGGAGCCCGGCGTGCACTCGCTCTGGCCCCTGCTCCAGCTGGCCATCTTCGTCGTGATCGCCATGGGCGTGATGAGGGTGTTCGCCGACACGCAGCGGTTCCGGGCGATGCAGGTGGAGCACCAGATGCTGACCAGCCTCAACGCCCTTTCGATGGCGCGGGACAACGAGACCGGCAACCACATACTCCGGACGCAGGAGTTCGTCAGGGTGCTTGCCATCCGTTACCGCCGGATGTTCCATCTGGAGGGGCAGTTGACGGACGAGGTCATCGACAGCCTGCACAAGGCGGCGCCGCTGCACGACATCGGCAAGGTGGGGATTCCCGACCAGGTGCTCCTCAAGGCCGGCAAGCTTGATCCCCAGGAATGGGAAATCATGAAAGGCCACGCCCTGATCGGTGAATCGGTGCTCAACGCGGCGGAGCACCACGGCCATGGCGACAGCGACGTGATCAGGGTGGCCGCGCTGATGGCCGGCGGGCACCACGAAAAGTGGGACGGAACCGGATACCCCCGGGGACTCAAGGGCGCAGCCATCCCGCTGGGGGCGCGCCTCATGGCGCTGGCCGACGTGTATGACGCGTTGACGAATGCCAGGGTGTACAAGCGCGCCTGGACACACGACGAGGCCGTCGCGGAAATCGTCAAGGGCAAGGGCGCGCAGTTCGATCCCAGGATGGTCGAGGCTTTCGTCGCGGAGCAGCGGCGCTTTCACGACATCGCGCTGGAGCTGCGAGACCGTCCTGGTGACGCCGGCTTGCCCCTGGAACATTCGTTCCCCCGCCTCGCCCAGGACGGGACCACTCGCTCGGACGAGCGCTTCAGGATCCTGTTCAGTCATTCGCCCATCGGCATGGCCATGATCGACCACGAGACGGGCGAGTTCATCCTGGTCAACGACGCGTTGTTGCGTTCCACCGGTTACACGCGCGGCGAATTCATGGCGATGACCTTCTGGGACATCACGCCGATTGCCTACGCGCCCCAGGAGGCGGAGCAGATGGAACAACTCAATCGCACGGGGCGCTTCGGCCCGAACTTCAAGGAGTACGTTCGAAAGGACGGTTCGCACGTGCAGATCCGGCTGAGCGGCTTCCTGCTGACCGAGGATGATGGAAGAAAGCTGGTCTGGGGAATCATCGAAGACCTCGGCCCGCCATTACCCGCCCACGACGCAGCGGCCTGCCTGAAATGAGTCAAGTACCTGAAATGAAATGGATATTCATCACTTCTAGGATTCGGTCCACCCCGACGCGGCGTCCGGAAGGTTCGCTTGGGCGGCCGGCGCGCGGCGAACACGTCATGAGTTGGAAACTTCGCGCCTGGACGGAGGTCAACCGTCATTGCGGAAAATTTGTAGTATTCGCTTCATTGCAGCGCTACAGCCCTACCGGACGATGTCCGTCCAAGGATGCAAAGAAGAGCGCGCCGATACCATCAACGAGGAGACCCCGATGACCACTGCAACGTTCCGCGCGGCATGCGCCGCGGCTTCACTGCTCGTATCCGGGCTGGCGTGCGCCCAATACCCCACCAAGCCCGTGACCATGGTCATCCCGTTCGCCGCGGGTGGGCCGACCGACACGCTGGGTCGCAACCTCGGCCAGGCGATGACCAAGCACCTCAAGCAAAGCGTCCTGATCGAGAACGTGGGCGGGGCGGGCGGCAACATCGGCGTCACGAGGGTTGCCAAGGCCGCACCCGACGGCTACACCGTCCTGCTGCACCACATCGGCATGTCCACCAGCCCGGCGCTGTACCGCACGCTGCAGTACAACCCGCTCACCGACTTCGAGTACATCGGCCTGGTGGCCGACGTGCCAATGACCCTGGTCGCGCGCGGCAACTTCCCGGCCAAGGACTTCCGGGAGTTCCTGGCCTACGTGAAGGCGAACAAGACCAAGATGTCGCTGGCCAACGCCGGCCTGGGCGCGGCCTCGCACCTGTGCGGGCTGCTGTTCATGAGCGCCATCGAGACTGACTTCACCACGGTTCCCTACAAGGGTACGGCCCCTGCGATGAATGACCTGCTGGGCGGCCAGGTGGATTTCATGTGCGACCAGACCACCAATACCACGGGCCAGATCCTTGGCGGCAAGGTCAAGGCCTACGGCGTGACGACCAAGACCCGCGTGGCCTCGCTGTCCAGCATCCCGACCCTGGACGAGCAGGGGCTCAAGGGCTTCGAGGTCGCGGTGTGGCACGCGGTGTACGCGCCCAAGGGCACGCCCAAGCCCGCCGTTGACACGCTGGTGCGCGGCCTGCAGGAAGCACTGAAGGACGCAGACCTGAAGTCGAACCTCGCCAAGCTCGGCACCGAACCGGTGGACCAGAAGCTCGCCACCCCGGACGCGCTGCGCGCCCACCTGAAAGCCGAGATCGACAAGTGGGGTCCGATCATCAAGAAGGCCGGCGTGTACGCCGACTGAGGCGCCGGCGGGGCCTCGGAATGCAAGAAGGGGCGCCACAGGCGCCCCTTCTTTTTTCCCGGCCGAGCCGAGGGGTAGGGAGGTTACGCAGGGAGGGAATGCCTCCCCTCCCTCTGTTCGACCCTACCGGCGAAGCATGTCGTGGCCTCAGGCCACGCCATGCTTCTTGAACCAGGCCAGCATCTTCTTCCAGCCGTCGTCGGCGGCTTCCTTGCGGTAGGTCGGGCGGTAGTCGGCGTGGAAGGCGTGCGGCATGTCGGGATACACGTGGATCATGGACTCCTTGTTCTTGCCGAAGGCCAGCAGCGACGCGTTCATGCGTTCGACGGCATCCATCGGGATGCCGGCGTCGGCACCGCCGTACAGGCCCAGGACCGGGGCGTTCAGCTTGTCGGCCACGTCGATCGGGGTCAGCGGCATCGCCGGGGGCATCGCGTTCAGGCCGCCGTACCAAGCCACGCCCGCCTTGATCTTCTTGCTGTGCGCGGTGTACATCCAGGTGGTACGCCCGCCCCGGCACATGCCGGTGATGCCAAGCTTCTTGGCGTTCGCCTTGGGCTGCTTCTCGGTGAACGCGACCAGCGCGTCCAGGTCGGCCAGCATCTGCGTGTCGGTCAGGCTGTTCGCCTTGCCGACCACTTCCTTGATGTCGGAGATCTTGGACAGGTCGCCCAGGCGGAAGTACGGGTCCAGCGTGATGCCCATGTAGCCGGCCTTGGCCAGCCGACGGCAGATGTCCTTCTGGTATTCGTGCATGCCGAAGATCTCCGGGATCACGATGACCGTGGCGTACTTGCCGGCCTTCTTGGGCGCCGCCATGTAGCCGGGCATGTTGCCGCCGGCGACGGGGATGCTCACCATGCCGCTGTCCAGGCCGGTGGCCGGCGTGTTGATGGCGGTCTGCGCCATCAGCGGGCCTGCGCTGAGCGCGAAACCGGTGGCCACCGACGACGCGATGAAACCGCGGCGGCTGAATTTCACCTCGGGCAGCAGGCTCTCGAGGTGCGGGTCGGAAAACTTGGCGCGATCGTTCATGGAATCTCCTGGGGTTCGTCCGGGGGGCGATTGACGTCGGCGGCGCGCGCCGACGTCGGGAATACAATGGGGCAGTGCGTATACACATTCTGCCACGGTTCTAATCCCGGCCATGACCCCGCCCATTGCGCAACGCTATGCCTTCCCGGAGCTGTCCGGGCTGCCCGCCGACCTGCGCGAGCGCATCCTCGCGGTCCAGGAAAAGTCCGGGTTCGTCCCCAACGTGTTCCTCGCGCTGGCGCGGCGGCCGGACGAGTTCCGGGCCTTCTTCGCCTACCACGACGCATTGATGGAGAAGGACGGCGGCCTGACCAAGGCCGAGCGCGAGATGATCGTCGTGGCGACCTCGGCGGCCAACCACTGCCAGTACTGCGTGGTCGCGCACGGCGCGGTGCTGCGCATCCGCGCGCGCGACCCGCTCCTGGCCGACCAGGTCGCGATCAACTACCGCAAGGCCGGCATCACGTCCCGGCAGGCCGCCATGCTCGATTTCGCGATGAAGGTGGCCCTGGAATCGCACCTGGTCTGCGACGCCGACCACGCGACGCTGCACGCCCACGGCTTCAGCGACGAGGATGCCTGGGACATCGCGGCCATTGCCGCGTTCTTCGCGATGTCCAACCGGCTGGCCAGCGCCACGGGCATGATGCCCAACGAGGAGTTCTACCTGATGGGCCGGTTGCCACGGACATGAGACGCCCGGTCCCGCCCCGCGCCACCGCCGGAGCCCGATGATCGTCCGATTGCTGCTGTCCTGGCTGGTCAACGCGGTCGCGCTGATGGCGCTGCCGCTTCTGGTGCCCGGGGTGTCGGTCGAGAGCCTCTACGCCGCGCTTCTGGTCGCGCTGGTGCTGGGGCTGGTCAACACCCTGGTGCGGCCGGTGCTGGTGCTGCTCACGCTGCCGGTGACGCTGCTGACGCTGGGGCTGTTCCTGCTGGTGATCAACGGACTGCTGTTCTGGTTCGTCGCGTCCTTCGTGAAGGGCTTCGCCGTCACCGGGTTCTGGACGGCGGTGCTGGGCGCGCTGGCCTACAGCGTGATCTCCACCCTACTGGCCTGGCTGCTGGTGCCCTCGCGGCGCGGCTAGCCGGCGCGCAGCGCGGGCTCCGCCAGCACGCGGTCGCGCGCGGCACGCAGTTCCCGCGCCAGCCGCGCGACGATTTCCGCCGCCGGCACCACGTCATCGATCAGGCCCACGCCCTGGCCGGCGCTCCAGATGTCCTTCCAGGCCTTGGGCGTGTCGTCCCCCTTGCGCGCGTAGTCCATCGAATTCGCCTTGGCCGGGAGGTTGTCCGGGTCGAGGCCCGCTGCCTTCACCGACGGGCGCAGGTAGTTCGCGTGCACGCCCGAGAAGTGGTCGGTGTAGACCACGTCCGCGGCCCGGGAGTCGACCAGCATCTGCTTGTAGCCGTCAGGGGCCATGGACTCGGTCGCGGCAATGAAGCGCGTGCCGATGTAGCCCAGGTCGCAGCCGGTGGCCAGCGCCGCGAGCAGCGCATCGCCGGTGCCGATCGCCCCCGACAGCGCCAGCGGCCCGTCGAACATCCGGCGCACCTCGCCCGCCAGCGCGAACGGCGACATCGTCCCGGCGTGGCCGCCGGCGCCGGCACAGACCAGGATCAGGCCGTCCACGCCGGCTTCCAGCGCCTTTTGCGCGTGGCGCAGGTTGATCACGTCGTGCAGCACGATGCCGCCCCAGGCATGCACCCGCGCCACCACGTCGTTCGGCGGGCGCAGCGAGGTGATGATGATGGGCACGCGATGGCGCTCGCAGACCGCGATGTCCTCCATCAGCCGCGTGTTCGACTGGTGCACGATCTGGTTCACCGCATACGGCGCCGAGGGCGCGTCCGGGTGCGCGGCGTCATGCGCGGCGAGCTCGGCCTGGATGCGGGTGAGCCAGCCGTCCAGTTCCGGCTGCGGCCGCGCGTTCAGCGCGGGAAACGAGCCGACGATGCCCGCCTTGCACTGGGCGATCACCAGGTCGGGTCCGGAGACCAGGAACATCGGCGCGCCGATCACCGGCAGGCGCAGTCGTTGCAGCAGGGCGGGCAGGGCCATGGTTCTTCCTTCAGGCAAGGACGATGTCGAATTGTTCCTGGCAGTAGCTGGTCTCGACCTGCAGCGCGACGGGCTTGCCGATGAAGTCCGACAGCATCGCCAGCGACGCGGATTCCTCTTCCAGGAACAGGTCCACCACCTCCTGCGAGGCGAGGATGCGGTACTCGCGCGCGTTGAACTGGCGCGACTCGCGCAGCAGCTCGCGCAGCACCTCGTAGCACACGGTGCGCGCGGTCTTGAGCGTGCCCCGCCCGCCGCAGGTCGGGCAGTCCTCGCACAGCACGTGCTCGAGCGACTCGCGCGTGCGCTTGCGGGTCATCTCCACCAGGCCGAGCGCCGAGAAGCCGCTCACCGTCATGCGCGTGCGGTCGCGGGCCAGCGCCCGGTTGAACTCGGTGAGGACAGCGGTGCGGTGGTCCTCCGAGTCCATGTCGATGAAGTCGACGATGATGATGCCGCCCAGGTTGCGCAGGCGCAGCTGGCGCGCGATCACCTGCGCGGCCTCGAGGTTGGTCTTGAAGATGGTCTCGTCGAAGTTGCGCACGCCCACGAAGCCGCCGGTGTTCACGTCGACGGTGGTCATCGCCTCGGTCTGGTCCATGATCAGGTAGCCGCCGGACTTGAGGTCCACGCGGCGCGCCAGCGCCTTCCTGATCTCTTCCTCGACGTTGTGCAGGTCGAACAGCGGCCGCTCGCCGGTGTAGTGCTCGATGCGCGCGGCGACGTTGGGCGTGTACTGCGTGGCGAAGGCCTGCAGGCGCGTGAAATTCTCGCGCGAGTCGATCACGATGCGCCGCGTGTCTCCGGTGGCCAGGTCGCGCAGCGTGCGCTGCGCGAGGGACAGGTCCTCGAACAGCAGCGACGGCGGCGAGGTGGCGTAGGCACGGGTGCGGATGTCCTGCCAGAGCTTGCGCAGGTAGCCCACGTCGTTCGCCAGCTCCGCGTCGGTCGCGGCTTCGGCCTGGGTGCGGATGATGAAGCCGCCCTTCTCCTCGGCCGGCAGCAGCTGCACCAGCCGGTCCTTCAACTGCTCGCGCTCGGTCTCGTCCTCGATGCGCTGCGAGATGCCGATGTGCGAGTCCTGCGGCAGGTGCACCAGCAGCCGGCCGGCGATCGACACCTGCGTGGACAGGCGCGCGCCCTTGGTGCCGATCGGGTCCTTGATCACCTGCACCAGCAGCGACTGCCCCTCGGAGAGCACCTCCTCGATCGGGCGCGCCTCGGCGCCCGCCATCTGGCCGGCGCGGCGCTGCTCCCAGATGTCGGCCACGTGCAGGAAGGCCGAGCGCTCCAGGCCGATGTCGATGAACGCCGACTGCATGCCCGGCAGCACGCGCGCCACCTTGCCGACGTAGATGTTGCCCACCAGGCCGCGGTTGTGGGTGCGCTCCACGTGCAGCTCCTGCGCCACGCCGTTCTGCATCACCGCCACCCGTGTCTCGTAGGGCGTGCAGTTGACCAGGATGTCCTCGACCAGGCCCATCAGCGCTCTCCCCGGCCGACGCGGCTGATCAGCTCGGCGGTCTCGAACAGCGGCAGGCCCATCACGCCGGTGTAGCTGCCGCGCAGCTCGGGCACGAAGGCCCCGGCCAGGCCCTGGATGCCGTAGGCGCCGGCCTTGCCCATGGGCTCGCCGGTGGCGACATAGGCGGCGATCTCCTTCGGGTCCAGCTCGCGGAAGCGCACCGTGGTCTCGCTCACCGCCAGCTCGCCCTGGCCGCGCGACTGCAGCGCCACCGCGGTCAGCACGCGGTGCTCGCGCCCGGACAGGCGCGCCAGCATGCGCGCGGCGTGGTCGGCGTCGTCCGGCTTGCCGAGGATTTCCCCGTCGATGCACACCGTGGTGTCGGCCGACAGCACCGGCAGGGACGGCAGCTTGCGCTGCTGCAGCCGCTCCCAGCCGGCGTTGGCCTTGAGCAGGGTGACGCGGCGCACGTAGTCATCCGGCGATTCGCCCGGCAGCGGCGACTCGTCGACGTCGGCGGCGCGGCCGCTTTGCTCGCGCAGCGGCAGCAGCTCGAAGCCCACGCCGATCTGGCGCAGCAGCTCGCGCCGGCGCGGACTGCGCGAGGCGAGGTAGAGGCGGAATCCGCTGGGCAGGCTCATTGAGTAAATTTATTAATAAAATCAGCCACTTAAGTCATTTTCGGTGTGTTTTGGCAAGCCTGTTCGATCCGCCGCCGCGATCCGTCGCCGCAGTCATTCCCGATGGTAAGGATGCCCTTCATTCACCGTATGCGCGCGGTACAGCGCCTCGGCCAGCATCACCCTCGCCAGCGCGTGCGGCAGGGTCAGGCGTGACAGCGAGATGCTGCCCTCCGCCCGCGCCCGGACCGCGTCCGACAGGCCGTCCGGCCCGCCGATCGCGAAGGCGGTGTCGCGCCCGTCCTGCTGCGCCAGCGCCACCCAGGCCGCAAGCGACTTGGTGTCCTGCTGCTTGCCGTGTTCGTCCATCGCCACCAGACGCGCCCGCGGCGGCAGCGCGCGCAGTATGCGCTCACCCTCGGCCTGCATCATCTGCGCTGCGGTCTTGCCCGAGGTGCGCGGCTCGGCGCGGATCTCGTGCAGTTCCATGGCGAGCTGGCGCGGCATGCGCTTGGCGTACTCGGCGAAGGCCTCGTTGGCCCAGCCGGGCAGGCGCGTGCCCACCGACAGGATCAGGAACTTCACCGCCGATCGCCTGCGCCGGCGGCCAGCATGCGACGGACCCGGGTCAGCCCGCGCGCCGCTTGGCGGCCTTCTTGGCAGGGCGCTTGGCGGCTCCCTTGGCGGGCGACTTGCGTGCGGCCTTCTTGGCCGCGGATTTGGCGGCGCTTCTCGCGGAGGAGCGCGCCACCGACTTCGCCGTCGGCATGCCCGCGTGATCCGATTCGTCCTTGGCCGCCTTGGCGCGCGCCTTGGCAATGGCTTCGCCCGGGCCAGGTGTGCGGGTCACGCGCGCCTTCTTGGCGCCCCAGAGTTCCTCCAGGTTGTAGTGCATGCGCATCGCCGGCTGCATGATGTGGATCACCATGTCGCCCAGGTCGATCAGCACCCAGTCGCCCGGGTCCTCGCCCTCGACGCCGTACACCTTGGCACCGGCGGACTTCACCTTTTCGCGCAGGTTGTTCGCCAGCGCGCGGCCCTGGCGGGCGGATTCGGCGGTGGCGAGGATGACGCGGTCGAACATCGCGGTCTGCTCGCGGACGTCGAACACTTCGATGTCGCGCGCCTTGATGTCTTCCAGCGCGTCGACGCAGATTCTCTGCAACTTCGGGATATCGATCAACGGGTTCTTCTATTCGTAGAGTTGCTTCGAGTGAATATAGTCGAGAACGGCAGGGGGCAGCAAATCGCCCACAGGCTGCCTGGCTGCGATGCGGGCGCGGACCAGGCTCGCCGATACCGCCATCGGCGGCATCGCAAAGCGCGCGATCGCGCCCCCGGGGCGCGTGGCCATCGCGGAAGCATGCGCCTGGCGCGCGTCCAGTTCGGCCGCGACTTCCGCCGGCATGCGTGCGGCATCCTCCCCGGCGCGCTCCGCGACGCCGAAATGCGCCAGCGCGAACAGGTCCCTCCAGTCGCGCCAGGTGGACAGCCCGATCAGCTGGTCCATGCCGATCAGCACCACCAGCGGCCGGCGCTCGCCCAGCTCCGCGCGCAGCCGGCGCAGCGTGTTGATCGTGTAGGTCGGCTCGGGCGCGAGCGCGTCGGCGGTGTCCAGCACGTAGCGCGGTTCACCGGCGATCGCCAGCTCCAGCATGCGCAGCCGGTTGGCCACCGGCGCGCCGGGCGTGCCGCGGTGGCCGGGTTGCCCGGAGGGGATCCAGCGCACCGATTCCAGCGCCAGGCCGGACAGCGCCGCGCCGGCCAGCGCCAGGTGCGCGCGGTGCACCGGATCGAAGGTGCCGCCGAACAGGCCCAGGACGCCGTTGGATGTGTGGGCAGCCTGCATGCGGCGAGGTTACCCCATCGCCTGCGGGTTTCATCGGTCCGCGATGCCGGCCCGCCCCCGGTTGGCCGCCCTGATCCGCATTCGCAGCCGATCCCGGGCACAGCGTAAAATCGGGCCCATGAACGCACCCGTGGACATCCAGGCCTACATGCAGGACGTGGGGCGCCGCGCGCGCGCCGCGTCGCGCGTGCTGGCGCGCGCCGACACCGCCACCAAGAATCGCGCGCTGTCCGCGATGGCGGCGGCCATGCGCCGCGACGCCGCCCGGCTGTCCGCGGAGAACGCGATCGACCTGGAGGCCGCGCGTGCCGCCGGCAAGGACGCCGCCTTCATCGACCGCCTGACGCTGGACGCCAAGGCGATCGAGGCCATGGCCGAGGGCGTGGACCAGGTGGCGCGCCTGGCCGACCCGGTGGGCGAGATCACCGAGCGGCGCCGCCAGCCCAGCGGCATCGAGGTGGCGCGCATGCGCGTCCCCCTGGGCGTGGTCGGCATCATTTACGAATCGCGTCCCGACGTGACCGCGGACGCGGCGGCGCTGTGCCTGAAGTCGGGCAACGCGACCATCCTGCGCGGCGGCTCCGAGTCGGTGCGCTCCAACCTCGCGATCGCCGCGTGCGTGCACGAGGGCCTGCGCGCCGCCGGCCTGCCCGAGGACGCGGTGCAGGTGGTGGCCACGCCCGACCGCGCGGCGGTCGGCGCGCTGCTCACCATGAACCAGTACGTGGACATCATCGTGCCGCGCGGCGGCAAGTCGCTGATCGAGCGCATCATGGCCGAGTCGCGCATCCCGATGATCAAGCACCTGGACGGCGTGTGCCACGTCTACGTGGATGATGCCGCGGACCTCGACAAGGCGGTGCGCATCGCCGACAACGCCAAGACCCAGCGCTACGGCACCTGCAACACCATGGAGACGCTGCTGGTGCACGAGAAGGTCGCGCCCGCGCTGCTGCCGCGGCTGGCCGCGATCTACGCCGGCAAGGGCGTAGAGCTGCGTGGCGACGAGGCCGCGCGCGCGCTGGTGGCGCAGATGAAGCCCGCCACCGAGGACGACTGGTACGCGGAGTACCTCGCGCCCATCCTGGCGGTGCGCGTGGTGCCGGGGCTGGACGAGGCGATGGCCCACATCGCGCGCTACGGCTCGCAGCATACCGACGCCATCGTCACCGAGGATGCCACGCGCGCCGAGCGTTTCCTGCGCGAAGTCGACTCCAGCTCGGTGATGGTCAATGCCTCGACGCGCTTTGCCGACGGCTTCGAGTACGGCCTGGGTGCGGAGATCGGCATCTCCACCGACAAGCTGCACGCCCGCGGCCCGGTCGGGCTGGAGGGACTGACCTCGCAGAAGTTCGTGGTCTATGGCCACGGCGAGGTGCGCGGCTAGCCGTGGCCATGGGCGGCGCTGCCGCCGTCGCCGCAGCCAGTTGCGCCGGGACGCCTCGCTAGGCGCGCGGCTGCTGACGCGACCCTGGACCGCCTCGCGGTGCGGGCGCCTCACCCAGTCGCAGTCCCAGCAGTGTCAGTTCATCCCAGATGTCGCCGTCGCCCACGCCCTTGGCGACGCGGTCGCAGCGCGCGGCGTGCGCCAGGGTCGCGGCCAGTGCCGCCGGCGTGAGCCGCTTGGCGGCGCGCGCCACCAGCGCCTGGTGCGCGTCGCCCCAGATGCGGTTCTCGCGGTACAGCTCCTGCAGCGAGCGGCCCATGCCCAGCCCCTGCTGCACGCGCAGCACCGAGCGGATCTCCTCGGCCATGATCCAGACGATGCGCGGCGCGGCCTCGCCCTCGGCGCGCAGGCCGTCGAGCATGCGCGACAGGCGCGCCGGGTCGCTCCCCAGCATCGCCTCGGGCAGCTTGGTCGCGTCGTAGCGCGCCACGTTCAGCACCGCGGCGCGCACCGCGTCGAAGTCGAGCTCGCCCTCGGGCAGCAGCAGGCCGAGCTTGCGGATCTCCTGGTGTGCGGCGAGCAGGTTGCCCTCGACGCTGTCGGCCAGGAACGCCAGCGTGTCGCGGCCGGCCTTCTGTTTCTGCCGAGCCAGGCGCGCGGCGATCCACTCCGGCAGGCGCGCGCGCTCCACCGGGTAGACCTCGACCATGGTCGCGTGGCGCGACAGCGCGGCGAACCACGCCGCGGCCTGGTCGCGCTTGCCCATGCGGGGGATGCTGACCATCAGCAGCACGTCGTCCGGCGGGCGCTCGCACCAGGCCTGGATCGCCGCGGCGCCGTCGGTGCCGGGCTTGCCGGTGGGAATGCGCAGCTCGACGATCTTCCTGTCGCCGAACAGCGACATCGCGGCGCCGGCTGCGATGAACTCGCCCCACTTGAAGTAGCGCTCGACCGTCATCACCTCGCGCTCGGCGTATCCCCTGGCGCGCGCCGCGGCGCGGATCGCGTCGGCGGACTCGATCGACAGCAGCGGCTCGTCGCCGTGGATCAGGTAGGCCGCGGCCAGGCCCTTGGCCAGGTGGGCGTCGAGCTGCTCCGGGCGGATCGAGGGCACGGTGCGGCCTGTTCGCGCCGCGCTAGCGCGGCTGCGCGGCGCGCGCGGTCATTGCGGCTCGCCGGGACGCGCAGCGGCCATGCGCCGCAGGAGTTGCTGCACCATGTCGGACTGCATTTCGCGGTACAGCAGCACTTCCTCGGATTCCTTGGCCAGCACCTGGGTATCGTTGAACGAGATGTCGCGCGTGAGCAGCAGCTCGGTACGCGGGATCATGTTCTGGCCCTTGTCGTCGTACAGCCGGTAGCCGATGCGGTAACGCAGGCGGAACTCGCGCACCCGGCCCTGGCTGTTGAGCGACAGGATGGTCTTGTCGCGGTACTCGTCGTAGATCTCCAGCGTCGCCGCAGCCCTGGCGGGCGGCTCGACCAGCTTGGTGTTGCTGCCGCCGGCGACGTTGCGCTTGAGCTCGATGGCCAGCGCCGAGGGCGAGGGCACCGACAGCGTCTCGAACGGGAACGTGGTGGTGCCGCGCAGCTGGAAGCCGCAGCCGGACAGCGCCAGCGCCGCCACGGCCATGGCTGCCGCCTGCAGGATGCGCGGGAACAGGGTGCGGAACATGCGTTTCAGACTACCACGTTGACCAATTTGCCCGGGACCACGATCACCTTCTTCACCGGCTTGCCCTCGGTGTGGCGGCGCACGCCTTCCTGCTCCATCACGCTGGCCTCGATCTGCTCGCGGGTGGCCTCGCGCGGGACGCGGATTTCGCCGCGCTTCTTGCCATTGACCTGCAGCACCAGCTCGATCTCGTCCTGCACCAGCGCCCACTCGTCGACTTCCGGCCAGGGCGCGCGCATCAGGTCGCCGGCGTAGCCCAACTCGCCCCAAAGCGCATGGGTGACGTGCGGGCAGATCGGGTACAACACGCGGACCAGGATGCTCGTTGACTCGTGCAGCGCGGCGGCCAGCGCGGGCGAAACGCCCTCGGGCGTGGTGCCGGCCACGCCGTCCAGCAGCGCGTTGAGCAGTTTCATCGACGCCGAGGCGACGGTGTTGAACTGGAAGCGCGTGATGTCGTAGGTGGCCTGGCGCAGGATGGTGTGGGTTTCCAGTCGCAGCTTCGCCACTGCTGGATCCTTGCCTGCGCCCGCATCCGGGGACGTCCCGAAGGCGCCCTGGCGCCGCGCCGATTCCGCGCGCAGCGGCGCCGACCAGTGCTGCGCGAAGGACCAGACGCGCTTGAGGAAGCGCGACGAACCGTCCACGCCCGAGTCCGACCATTCCAGGGTCTGTTCCGGCGGACTGGTGAACATCATGAAGAACCGCGCCGTGTCCGCGCCGTACTCGTCCACCAGTGCCTGCGGGTCCACGCCGTTGTTCTTGGACTTGGACATAGTGCCGATGCCCGAGGACTCCACCGCCTGGCCATCGGACTTCAGGATCGCGCCTTCGCGCGCGCCCTTGTCGTCGGTGAGGATCTCCACGTCGGCCGGGTTGTAGTAGGTGATGCGGCCTTCGCCCGCCTTGCGGAAAAAGATCTCGTTCAGCACCATGCCCTGCGTCAGCAGGTTGCGGAACGGCTCGTCGAACTTCACCAGGCCGAGGTCGCGCATCGCCTTGGACCAGAAGCGCGAGTACAGCAGGTGCAGGATGGCGTGCTCGATGCCGCCGATGTACTGGTCGGCGGGCAGCCAGTGGTCCACGCGCGCGTCCACCATGGACGTCGCGTTGTCCGGGCAGGCGAAGCGGATGAAGTACCAGGACGAATCCACGAAGGTGTCCATGGTGTCTGTCTCGCGGCGCGCATCGCGGCCGCACTTCGGGCACTTGCAGTTCA
The DNA here is from genome assembly GCA_903909415.1 of uncultured Pseudomonadota bacterium. Next base: position 44,873 of record CAIVVS010000168.1, read on the forward strand.
GGAAGGACGGCGTCTTGCCCAGCGGGTTGCCGCTGCCGTCCGGGACCAGGTCCTCCGGCAGGACCACCGGCAGCTGGTCGTCGGGCACCGGCACGTCGCCGCAGCCGGGCGCGTCCGTGGTGCCCAGGCAGTGGATGATCGGTACCGGCGTGCCCCAGTAGCGCTGGCGCGAGATGCCCCAGTCGCGCAGGCGCCAGATGACCTTCTTCTCGCCCAGCTGCTTCTTCCCGAGGTCCGCCGCGATCGCGTCCACCGCGGCGTCGAACCCGAGCCCGTCGTACTTGCCGGAGTTCACGCAGCTGCCGTGCTCGGCATACCACTCCTGCCAGGCATCGGTCGAGTAGGCCTTTCCGGCCACGTCGATCACCTGCCGGATCGGCAGGCCGTATTTCCTGGCGAAGGCGAAGTCGCGCTCGTCGTGGGCCGGCACGCCCATCACCGCGCCTTCGCCGTAGGTCATCAGCACGTAGTTGCCCACCCAGACCTCGACCTTGTCGCCGCTGATCGGGTGTGTCACGTGCAGGCCGGTCGGCATGCCGAGCTTCTCGGCCTGCGCGATGTCGGCTTCCATCACCGAGCCGCGCTTGCACTGCTCGACGAAGGCCGCGAGCTTCGGGTCGCGCGCCGCCGCGTGCGTGGCCAGCGGGTGTTCGGCGGCCACCGCGCAGAAGGTCACGCCCATCAGCGTGTCGGCGCGGGTGGTGAACACGCGCAGTTCGCCGCCCTTGCCATCGAGCTCGTAGGGGAACGCGAGGGTCACGCCGTGGCTCTTGCCGATCCAGTTGGCCTGCATGGTCTTCACGCGCTCGGGCCAGCCCGGCAGCGTGTCGAGCGCGGCGAGCAGCTCGTCGGCGTAGGCGGTGATGCGCATGTAGTACATCGGGATGTCGCGCTTCTCGACCAGCGCCCCGGTGCGCCAGCCGCGCCCGTCTATCACCTGCTCGTTGGCCAGCACGGTCTGGTCCACCGGGTCCCAGTTCACCGTGCCGGTCTTCTTGTAGACCAGGCCTTTCTCCAGCAGGCGCAGGAACAGCCACTGGTTCCAGCGGTAGTAGTCCGGGCGGCAGGTCGCGAGCTCGCGTTTCCAGTCCAGGGCGAAGCCCAGGGACTGGAGCTGCTTCTTCATGTAGGCGATGTTGTCGTAGGTCCACTTGGCAGGCGGCACGCCGTTGGCCATGGCGGCGTTCTCGGCCGGCAGGCCGAACGCGTCCCAGCCCATGGGCTGGAGCACGTTGTAGCCGCGCATCATGTGGTGGCGCGTGATCACGTCGCCGATGGTGTAGTTGCGCACATGGCCCATGTGCAGCTTGCCCGACGGGTAGGGGAACATCGACAGGCAGTAGTACTTGGGCCTGGAGGGGTCCTCCTGCGCGCTGAACGCGCCGGTGCGCTCCCAGTGGTCCTGCGCGGCGCGCTCTATGGATCCCGGTTCGTATTGGGCGCGCATGGGCTGGGCTTGCATGGTTGTCGACTGCCGTGGCAAAAGCGGAGGATTATAGCCGCTGGCCCCGCGCACTCCCCCCGGCGGACTGCCGGTGCCATCCCGCCGGCGCCGCAGCCGGGCGACAATGGCCTGAATCCGTATCGTCCGCGGCCGCGTATCAGGCTGCACCCGCCCTTTCCGGCCCAATCGCAGACAGGAGTGCACGTGCCCAACATCCTTCGACAGTCCGCCACCCTGGCCGCGCTGCTGGGCCTCGCGTTCGCCGTCGGCGCACCCGCGGCGCGGGCCCAGGCCCCGGCCGGGCCGGGCGCCGCCGTGGTCGAGGCCGTGCAGGCTCCTGCATGGGTCGACCGTGGCGGTGTCGCCATACCGCTCGCGCCCGGCATGGCGCTGCGCGCCGGGGACCAGGTCCGCACCGGTGGCGCCTCGCGCCTGCTGGTTCGCACCGCCGACGGCAGTTCGGTGAAGCTCGGGGAGAACGCGAGCCTGCGCTTCGACGCGCTGGAGTTCCGCGATCGCAACCTGCTGGCCTCGGTGATGAACGTCGCCGAAGGCGCATTCCGCTTCACCACGGACGTCGCGGCGAAGTTCCGCACGCGGCGCCAGGTCGACATCCGCTTCGCCACCGTGACCGCCGGCATCCGCGGCACCGACCTGTGGGGCAAGTCGACGCCGGACCGCCAGGTGGTGTGCCTGATCGAGGGCGACATCGAAGTGCAGCCGCCAAACGAGGCGGCCATCCGCATGAATACCCCGCTGCAGTTCTACATCCGCGACCGGGGCCAGTCGCAGGCGGTCGCGCCGGTGCCGCCCGAGCAGCTCCAGCAGTGGGCGCAGGAAACCGAGGCGCAGGCCGGGCGCGGCGTGAGCCGGCGTGGCGGACAGTGGAAGGTGCTGGTCGCGACCCTGGACGCCCAGGACCGGGCGCTCTCGGTGTATGACACGGTGCGCGCGCTGGGCTATCCCGCCGAGATCCATCCGGGCACCACGGCCGACGGCAGGCGCGAGTACGCGATACGCGTGTCGGCCCTGGCGAGCCAGCCGGATGCCGCCGCAGTCGCAACCGCCCTGGCCGGTTCCGGCAGGCTGGCCGGGCACGCGCCGCGCGCGGTGCGCTGAGCGGTGGGGCACGCCGGACCGGCGCGCGCCGTCACCCCGCCCATGTGCCCCGCGTAGCGGGGCGTTGCCGGGTGTACCCGTGCGGAGTGCGCAGTCGGGGGGCAGTGGATCGCGGTTCGGACGGGGGAACCCGCCGCTTCCGGCAGTGTGGTCGCGGTAGAATGCATGCACGGACCTGCCGGTGCATGCATCATGCGCCGGCCACGCGCGGAACGAGGCTTCCGCGGACCGGCCGCATCCCCCGACAGGAGTCACACCCATGCTGAAGCACACTCTGCGCCGCGCGGCCTTCGCGCTGCTGTTCGCCGCCGCGCCCGCGGCATTCGCGCAGGCCTATCCGACCAAGCCGGTTCGCATCATGGTGACGTTCACCACCGGCGGTGCCGCCGACATCACCGCGCGCGTCGTCGCCGACCAGCTCGGGCGCATGTGGAACCAGCAGGTGGTGGTCGAGAACCGCATCGGCGCGGGCGGCAACATCGGCGTGGAGGCGGTGTTCCGCGCCCCCGGCGACGGCTACACCGTGCTCATGGCGTCCAACACCCATGCCATCAACCAGGCGCTGTACAAGAACCTGCCGTTCGACCTGGTGCGCGACTTCGCGTCCCTCGGGCTGACCACCTCGACGCCCATCGTGCTGGCGGTGAATCCCAGGGTGCCGGTCAAGAACCTGCGCGAGTTCACCGCGTTGCTGCGAAGCAAGCCCGGCAGCGTGGCCTACTCCACCTGCGGCATCGCCACCGCGCACCATTTCGCGATGGAACTCTACAAATTCGACACCAAGACGTTCGCCGTACACATCCCGCACCGCGGCTGCTCGCCGGCGGTGACCGACGCGGTCGGCGGCCAGGTGGACGTGGTGATCGCGTCGCTTGCAGCCGTGCTTCCCTTCGCCAAGCAGGACAAGCTGCGCATCCTCGCGCTGACGACCAAGGACCGCTCGCCCTCGGTGCCGGACATGCCGACCTTCCGCGAGTCCGGCGTGCCCGAACTCAAGGCCTATGCGGTGGAGAACTACTACGGGTTCATGGTGGCCGCGGCGACGCCGCGCGAGGTCCAGCAAAAGCTCGCCGACGACATCAGGAAGGTGATGGCCATCCCCGAGGTGAAGACGCGGCTGAACGGCGCCGGCCTGGACCTGTACCCGTCCACGCCCGAGCAGATGGCCAACCTGCTGCGCTCGGACATCGTGGCGTTCAAGAAGGCGATCGAGATCGCCGACATCAAACCCGAGTAATCAAGCCCGGACAACCGCGGGGCCCCGGGAAACACGGAGAACCAAATTGGCAAAACTCGAGATCAGCCTGTCCTGCTGCGACTACGACCGCACGCGGGCCATCATCGACGGCAGGGTGCAGGTGGAGGGCTGCGAGGTCCGCGCCACCGCGCTGGAGCCCGAAGAGGCGTTCCACCGCGCCTTCAAGTTCCAGGAATTCGACGTCTCGGAACTGTCGCTGTCGTCCTACACCATGCTGGTGTCGCGCGGTGACAACCCCTATGTCGCCATTCCCGCCTTCGTGTCGCGCCTGTTCCGGCACTCGGGCATCTACATCCGCACCGACCGCGGCATCAAGACGCCCGCGGACCTGAAGGGCAAGACCATCGGCCTGCCCGAGTACCAGATCACCGCCAACGTGTGGATACGCGGCGTGCTGCAGGACGAGTACGGCGTGAAGCCCTCGGACGTGCACTGGCGCCAGGGCGGACAGGAAGAGCCGGGCCGCGAGGAGCGCGCCCCGCTGAAGCTGCCCAAGGAAATCGACCTGCAGCGCATCCCGCACGACCGTTCCGTGTCGCAGATGCTGGAGTCGGGCGAACTCGACGGGATGATAGGCGCGCGCGCGCCGTCCTGTTTCACCCGCGGCGCGCCGAACGTGGCGCGCATGTTCCCGGACTTCCGCACGACGGAAGAGGACTATTTCCGCCGCACGAAGATCTTCCCGATCATGCACGTCATCGGCATCCGCAAGACGCTGCTGGAACGCCACCCCTGGCTGGCGGTGAACCTGATGAAGGCCTTCATCAAGGCCAAGGAATTGGCCTGGTACGAACTGGGCCAGATCGGCCACCTGTTCAACAGCCTGCCCTGGGGCGTGAACGAGTTCAACGAGGCCAAGAAGCTGATGGGCGAGGACTACTGGAGCTACGGCCTGGAGCCCAACCGCCACGTACTGGACGCCTTCACCCGCTACCACTTCGAGCAGGGCATCTCGGCGCGGCGCGTGACGCCCGACGAGCTGTTCCATCCGGCCTCGCTGGACCTGTCCAAGGTCTGATCGCCCGGAAGGCGGCACCAAGCAAAACGGCCCGGGATTCCGGGCCGATTTTCATTGCGCTGGTGCCCGGCTGGCGGGCACCAGCCACGTCGTCCTGCTTACTTGGTCATGCTCACTTGGTCATGTTCAGGTGCTGGAACAGCGGTGGGGCACCGACCACTTCGCGGGCGGACAGGGCGCCGGTCTCCAGCAGGCTCTTGTAGTAGCCCCAGCGAACCAGGTGGTTCACGCGCGGGCCGGCCAGCATCTCGTCGATCTTGGCCTGGCCGATGACGTTGGGTGTGCCGATCTGCATGGCGAAGAAGTTCAGCAGTGCGAGGCGCTCGAGGTGGATGGAGGCCACGGTGGTCTCCTCGACCGAGCCGCAGGCAAACACCACGCCGTGGTTCTGGATGTGCACCACCTGGTGGTCGCCCAGTGCTTCGGCCAACGCGCGGCCCTTGGCGGCGTTGTCGACCAGGTCCGGGTCCTTGTAGACCGGGATCGGCCTGGCCACCAGCGGCGCCTCGGTGGCGAGGATGGGGAGGATGGGCTTGCCGGTGAGGCCGAAGGCCACCGACATCATCTGGTGGGTGTGGATCACGCCGCCCACGTCGGGGCGCTTGCGGTAGATCTCGGTGTGGATCCACTTCTCGGCCGGCGCGCCTTCGTTGCCCTCGAGCAGCTTGCCCTCGAAGTCGATCACGATCATGCGCTCGGGGGCGACCGTGCCCATGCCGTGCACCGCGTTGGAGTGGCGCGGCTTGATGACGATGCGCTCGGTGCCGGGCACGCGCGCGCTGACATGGCCCATGTAGTCGGCCAGGCCGAGGTGGTACAGGATCGCGCCGGCGGTCGCCACGGTAACGCGCAGTTCCTGTTCGATGGCCTTGGTGTCGGCGGGCTTGGCAACTGCGCTCATGCGGCACTCCTTCTGGTTCGAATCATCTGGTTCGGTTCGTGCTTCGGGAGGAAAGCTGCGCCGTCGCACCTTGGGCGTGGCGGGTCTACGCAGCGCCCCCGCGCGGCCCCGAATGTTGATCCGGCACGATTTGTCGAGTATACATGACGCCCACTATGTCGACCTACACCCTCCCCCGGTTCCTGGCGCTCGCCGCGTTGGTCCTTTTCTCCGCCGTTCCCGCCGCTGCGCATGCGCAGGCCTGGCCGACGCGCGCCGTGCGGGTAATCGCCACCAGCCCGCCCGGCGGCTCGGTGGACCTGCTCGCGCGCCTGGTGGCGGACGATTTCAGCCGCAGTTTCGGTCAGGCCTTCGTGGTCGACAACCGCCCCGGCGCCAACGGGAACATCGGCGTGGATGCCGTGGTCAAGGCGCCGCCGGACGGCAACATGCTGTTCGTCACCATCCCCGGTGTGTTCAGCATCAACCAGCACCTGCACGGTGCGATGCCGTTCAATCCGCGCACCGACCTCGCCCCGATCGCGATGCTCGGGTATTCGCCGCTGGTGCTGGTGACGCATCCTTCCGTGCCGGCGCGGAACGTCCAGGAACTGGTCGCGTGGCTGAAGGCGCGACCCGGGGCAATCAGCTACTCCTCCGCGGGCGTGGGCACCACCGGCCACCTGGGCATGGAACTGTTCAAGTCCATGACCGGTGTGGACGTGCTGCACGTGCCCTACAAGGGCGCGGCGGCGGCGTCCGCCGACCTGGTGTCGGGCAACGTGGCGGTCACGCTGAACAACACCACAGCGGTGGTGCCCTTCGTGCAGAGGGGGCAGCTGCGCGCGCTCGCCGTCGCAGAGAAAACGCGGCTTACTGCCTTGCCGGACGTGCCCACGATCCATGAATCTGGGGTGCCCGGCTACGAGGTCACGCCCTGGTTCGGCCTGGGCACGCGCGCAGGCGTGCCGCGCGACATCATCAACCGCCTCAACGCCGAAGCCGCGCGCTCGCTGCGCAAGCCCGAGACGGTGGCGCGACTGTCGTCGCTGGGCATAGAGACGCGCTTCATGTCGCCGGAGGCCTTCACCGACTACGTGCGCGCCGAGTCCGACCGCTGGGGCGACATCATCCGCCGCTCGGGCGCCAAGGCGGAGTAGCCCGGCGCGGCGGCGCTGCCCGGGGTTGCCGGGCTCAGCGCTTGATCAGCGGCTGCATCAGCTCGGAAGCCGACTTCTTCGCGCGCTTGTCCGCCTTCTTTTCCTTGGCGGTCATCAGCGGCTGCTTCTTGTTTTCCTTGCGGTTCTGCTTTTCCTTGCCCATGGCGACGCTCCTTGAGAGCACCGACGGATGTGCGATGCCGGACCAGTATAGGCGTGCTGGCCGGACGCAAGCGTACGTTTGCGCCCGGCATTGACGCCGGCAACACGCCGGCGGGTTCCGCGTCAGGGCTGGCGGCGCAGGTCCAACGTGCAGGGGAACTGCGGATTCAGCGGCTCGGCGGCGACGTCCATCGGCCCCGGCGTATGCCCGTGCGGCCAGAAGCGCGCGACGCGCCTTGCCTCGGCCTCGTTCGCGTTGACCGGGAAGCTCTCGTAGTTGCGCCCGCCCGGGTGCACCACGTGGTAGGTGCACCCGCCGACGGAACGGTTGCTCCAGGTGTCCACCAGGTCGAACACCAGCGGCGAATGCACGCCTATGGTCGGGTGCAGGGCCGAGGGCGGGCTCCAGGCGCGAAAGCGCAGGCCGGCGACGAACTCGCCATGCGTGCCGGTCGGGTGCAGCGGCAGCGGCCGGCCGTTGCAGGTCACCACATGGCGGTTGCCGACCATGCCATTGACCTTCACCTGCAGCCGCTCCACCGACGAGTCCACGTAGCGCGAGGTGGCGCCGGCCGCCATCTCCTCGCCCAGCACGTGCCAGGGCTCGATGGCCTGGCGCAGCTCGAGCTGGACGCCTTCGTAGACCACGGTGCCGTGGCGCGGAAAGCGGAACTCCAGGAAGGGCGCGAACCATTCCTTGCGGAATGCGTAGCCCGAGCGGCACAGGTCGCGCACCACGTCATCGAAGTCCTGCTCGATGAAGTGCGGCAGCATGAATCGGTCGTGCAGTTCGGTGCCCCAGTACACAAGGCGCCCGTCATGGGGCGACTTCCAGAACCGCGCCACCAGTGCGCGCAGCAGCAGCATCTGCGCCAGGCTCATGCGCGGATGGGGCGGCATCTCGAAGGCGCGGAACTCCAGGATGCCCAGCCGCCCGGTCGGTCCGTCGGGCGAGTACAGCTTGTCGATGGAGAACTCGGCGCGGTGCGTGTTACCGGTCAGGTCCACCAGCAGGTTGCGCAGCAGGCGGTCCACCAGCCAGGGCTTGGGGCTTTCCTCCCCCGCCGTCACGTGCTGGCGCATCTGCTGGAAGGCGATCTCGAGCTCGTACAGGTTGTCGTCGCGCGCCTCGTCCACGCGCGGCGCCTGGCTGGTCGGGCCGACGAACTGGCCCGAGAACAGGTAAGACAGGGCGGGGTGGTTCTGCCAGTAGGTGATCAGGCTGGCCAGCAGGTCGGGCCGGCGCAGCAGCGGTGAATCCGCAGGCGTGGCGCCGCCCAGGGTCACGTGGTTGCCGCCGCCGGTGCCGGTATGGCGGCCGTCCAGCATGAACTTCTCCGTGCCCAGCCGCGTCTGGCGCGCCGCTTCGTACAGCGCGGTGGTGTTTGCCACCATCTCCGCCCAGCTGCGAGCCGGGTGGATGTTGACCTCGATCACGCCCGGGTCCGGCGTCACCGCCAGCACCTTCAGCCGGGTGTCGAACGGCGGCGCATAGCCCTCGATGCGCAGCGACAGCGCGAGCCTGGCGGCCGCGCGCTCGATCGCGGCGATCAGGTTGACGTAGTCCTCCAGTCGCAGCACCGGCGGCAGGAACGCATGAAGGCGCCCCTCGCGAGCCTCGACGCAGAGCGCCGTCCGCACGACTTCCCTGGGTTTCGGCTTCGACTTGGCGGGCTTCTTTGCGTGGCGATGCTTCTCGGCCGACTCATGCGCGTCATGCAGCGTTTCCGCGGCGTCGAAGGGATCGCGGGGAAACTCCGCCTCCACGTCCTCCGGCAGCACTTCCGGCAGCGAGGCCAGCGGCAGGCGCAGGCCCATCGGCGAATCGCCGGGCAGCAGGTACAGGTGCTCGCGGCGCAACGGCCATGCGCTGCTCAGCCAGCGGCTGGCCTCGGGGGGATCTCCCTCACGGTGTTCCGCCGCCTTCAGCGGCAGCACGTAGCCCACCGGCGTGGCCGGCCCGCGGGCAAGCAGGCGTGCAAGCTGCGCGCGCTCGCCCGGCGTGTCCAGCCTGGCCTTCAGGGGGTCAACGTTGTCCGGCAGCGCGAACTCGGTCTGCGCCGCGCGCACCACGTCCTCGTAGGCGGTGATCAGCGAGTCGCCCGCGAGGCCGAGCTCCGCCGCGATCCCGCCGGCCAGGGCGTGCGCCTGTTCGGCGCCATGCGGGCCGGGCTCGGTTGCGGTGGCGATCAGCGACGCATCGCGCCACAGCGGCCTGCCGTCGGCGCGCCACTGTATGCCCAGCGCCCAGCGCGGCAGCGGCTCGCCCGGGTACCACTTGCCCTGCCCGTAGTGCAGCAGGCCCTGCGGCGCGTAGATCGCCTTGAGGCGGTGCGCCAGCGACTGCGCGAGGTCCCACTTCCCGGGCGACAGCGCGGTGAAGTTCCATTCCGGGCCGTCCATGTCATCCACCGACACGAAGGTCGGTTCGCCGCCCTGCGTCAGGCGCACGTCGCCCGCCTGCAACTCCGCGTCCACCTGCTCGCCCAGCGCGAGGATGTCGCGCCACTGGGCATCGGTATAGGGCCTGGTGACGCGCGGATCCTCGTGGATGCGCGTGACCGTCATGGAGAAATCGAGTGTCGATTCGCACGGGTCGGTGTAGCCGATCACCGCTGCCGCGCTGCCGGTGAGCGCGGTGCAGGCCAGCGGGATGTGGCCTTCGCCCGCGAACAGGCCGGAGGTCGGGTCCAGCCCGACCCAGCCCGCGCCCGGGATGTACACCTCGGCCCAGGCGTGCAGGTCCGTGAAGTCCGCGCTCGGGCCCGCCGGCCCGTCCAGCGGCTTCTCGTCGGCCACGAGCTGGATCAGGTAACCGGACACGAAGCGCGCCGCGAGCCCCATGTGGCGCAGGATCTGCACCAGCAACCAGCCTGAATCGCGGCACGAGCCCGAGGCCCTGGCGAGCGTCTCCTCCGGCGCCTGCACGCCCGGTTCCAGCCGCACCAGGTAGCGTGTCTGGCGCTGCAGCCGCTGGTTGGCCGCGACCAGGAAATCCACGATTGCCGTGCCCGGCTTGAAACCGGTGGCGCGGAAGTCGGCCAGCCATTGCGCGAGCAAAGGGCCGGCGGGCTCGGCTTCCAGGTAGGGCGCCAGCTCGTGCTTGAGCTTCGCGGGGTAGTCGAACGGATACGTTTCAGCCCAGGATTCGACGAAGAAATCGAATGGATTGATCACCGTCATGTCGGCGACCAAGTCCACTTCGACCTTCAGTTCACGGGCGCGCTCCGGAAAGACGAGCCGTGCGACATGGTTGCCGTAGGCGTCCTGCTGCCAGTTGACGAAGTGGCCGTCGGGCTTGATCGACAGCGAATAGCTGAGTATCGGCGTGCGGCAATGCGGCGCGGGGCGCAGGCGCACCTCGTGCGGGGAGAGCGCCACCGCCCGGTCGAAGGTGTAGTGGGAGCGGTGGTTGAGTGCGACGCGTATGGCCATGGGGCAATGTACACCAGCGACAGGCGCGCATTCGCGCCGGGATCGCATGGTTCGGCCGCGCATCACGCTGGTGCGCGATCGGGTGCGCCGCGCTCGCGCCCGGGTCAGTCCGGCTGGCTGATGAACCCCAGGATGGCCCGGCCGACGCGGTCCTCGGCGGTGTTGAAGTGCGCGATCATCGAGGTGTGGTTGTGCCCTGGCAGGCGCAGGAAGCGCCCGGCCCGTCCGCGCGCCGCCGCCAGGCGCCAGTAGAGCTCGGCGCAGTAGACGTCGATCAGCGGGTTCTCGTACTCCGCCACCGCGATGAAGGTGGGCACGCTGTCGCGGCCCGCGTGGTTGACCGGCGAGACGTCCTCGAAGCGCGATGCGTCGGTGCCGTAGTAGGCCTCGACCTTCCTCGCATTCGGGTTCTGCGGCAGGTTGTCCGCGCGCACCCGCCCCGAGATCACGATGTGGCCCGCGACGCCCGGCCCGTCCCTGCCATGCAGGCGGGCGTCGTAGCACCAGGATCCGGTGTGCGCGCCACCGGCCGACTGGCCCATCACGAATATGCGCGCGGGGTCGCCGCCGAAACGCTGGATGTTCGCGCGCGCCCAGGCCACCGCCAGGCCCACGTCCACCGAACCCGCCGGATAGCCCCATGCGGGCGCCTGGCGGTACTCCATGTTGATGCCGATCACGCCATGGCGTGCGAAGTAGCGCGGCACGTTGCCGTAGATCTCGGGCGTGCGTACCTTCTCGCCATCGGTGAAGGCGCCGCCATGCACGAAGATCACCGAAGGCGCGCCCGTTGCGCCGGCGGGGCGGTGCACGTCCAGCACCTGCCGCGGATCGTCCTTCCCGTAGGCGATGTCGCCCGTCTCCTCGATGCCCTCGCGCGGCGAGCCTGCCAGCACCTCGGTGAACCGGTCCACCATCAGCTGCACCGAGTCCTTCACGCTCATCGCGCCGGGCTTGCCCCAGCGCGGGCCGAGTTCGGCCATCAGGGCCAGCAGCCCGGGCGGGATCGGCGGCGGTGCGCGCATGGGAGGGCGCTCAGGCGTCCCAGCGCATGCCGGTGAACTTGAGCTGCGACATCTCCTCGATCGCGTACTTCACGCCCTCGCGCCCGAAGCCGGAGCGCTTCACGCCGCCGAACGGGTACATGTCCAGGCGGAAGCGGCTCGCCTCGTTGACCCACAGCGAGCCGACGTCGAACTCCTCGGAAAAGCGCATCGCCTGCTTCAGGCTGCGGGTGAACAGCGCGCCCTGCAGGCCGAACGGCGAGTCATTGGCCATCGCCAGCGCCTCATCCGCGCTGGCCGCCTTCTCCACCAGCGCCAGCGGGCCGAATACCTCGTCACACCACATCTGCGCCTGGCGCGGCACGCCCACGGCGATGCCTGGGCTGACGATGCAGTCCTTCTGCACCGGTTCCAGCACGCAGCGCCCGCCGCGCGCCACCGCGTCGGCCATCATGCCCATCACGCGGTTGGCCGAGGCCAGCGACACCATCGGGCCCAGGTCCACGGTCTCGTCGTTCGGGTCGCCCACCTTCAGCGCCTTGGCCGCCGTGATGAAGGCCGGCAGGAAGGCGTCGAACACCGTCGCCTCGACGATGATGCGCTGCGCCGAGATGCACTGCTGGCCGCTGGCCTCGAAGGCCGCGCCGGCGATGCGCTTGGCCGCGTCGGCGATGTCGGCGTCGGCCAGCACGATGTTGGCCGCGTTCGAGCCCAGTTCGGCGAGGAATTTCTTCGCCCCGGCCGCGCGCACCAGCGCGTCGCCGGCGACGGTGCCGCCGGTGAAGGTCACCGCCATCACCAGGGGGTGGCGCACCAGCGCCTGCGCCGCGTCACGGTCGCCAGTGACCACGTTGAACAGCCCGGCGGGCACGCCCGCCTTGATGAACAGCTCCGCCACGCGCAGCGCGATGCGTATGCCGGTCGGGTGCGGCTTGACCACCATGGCATTGCCCGCCGCGATCGCCGGCCCGACCTTCTGCACCAGCAGGTTGATCGGCGCGTTGAACGGCGTGATGCCGGCCACGACACCGAAGGGCACATGCTTGGTGAAACCGATGCGCCCGGCGCCGGTCGGCACCGCGTCGACCGGCACGGTCTCGCCCGACAGCGTCAGCACCTGCGCCGCGCAGGCGCGCAGGAAGGCGGCAGAACGGTTGGCCTCGAAGCTGGCGGCCTTCTTCGGCTTGCCGATGTCGCTGATCAGCATGGCGGTGAGCTCGGGCACCGCGCCCTCGATCGCGGTGGCGGCGGCCAGCAGCCAGCCCGAGCGCTGCGCGAGCGTGGAGCGGCGGTTCGCCATGTAGGCGGCATGCGAATCCTCGATTGCGGCGCCGACCGTGGATTCCGGGCATTCCACCATGTCGGCGTAGGGCTTGAGGTCCACCGGCGATACCAAGGGTACGGACTTGCCGCCCGATGCGACGGTCTTGCCGCCGATGAATGCGTCCAGCTTGGGAAGATTGGCCATGTTCTCGCTCACAGTTTGGGCAGGTTGGCGCCATTGACGACGCGGGTCCACTTCTCGATCTCGGACTTAATGTAGGCGCCGAACTCCTGCGGCGTGCCGCCCATGATGTCGAAGCCCTGCTTGAACAGCGCTTCCTTCACGGCGGGCAGCGCCAGCGCCTTGTTGGACTCGGCATTGACCTTGCCCACCACCTCGGAGGGCAGGCCGGCCGGGCCGACCCAGCCGAACCAGGCGATCACGTCGAACCCGGTGAGCCCGGCCTCGGCCACGGTGGGCACATCGGGCAGCCAGGACAGGCGCCTGGGCGAAGTCACGGCCAGCAGCTTGACCTTGCCGCTCTTGGCCAGCGGCACCGCATTCGGCGCGTTCGGGAACATCAGGCCGACTTCGCCCTTCATCACCGCGGTCACCGCCTCCGGCGAGCCTTTGTAGGGAATGTGCGTGGTCTTCACGCCGGCCATGGCATTGAACAGCTCGCCGGCCAGGTGCATCGAGGTGCCGTTGCCGGCCGAGGCGTAGTTCACGTCGGAGGGGCCCTTGCCCTTGAGCCAGGCCACCAGTTCCTTGACCGAATTCACCGGCGTGTCCGGGCTGACGATCAGCACGTTCGGGCTGGAGGCGAGCGCGACGATGGGCGTGAAGTCCTTCTGCGCGTCGTAGGGCATCCTGGCGTACAGCGCCGGGTTGATGCCGTGCGAGCTGATGGTTGCCAGCATCAGCGTGTAGCCGTCGGCGGGCTGGCGCGCGACGTACTCGCCCGCGATGTTGCCGCCGGCGCCCGGCCGGTTCTCGACCACGAAGGACTGGCCCAGCGACTTGCCCAGCTGGTCGGCCACCACGCGCGCGAGGATGTCCGAGGTGGAGCCCGGGGACAGCGTGACGAAGATGCGCACCGGCTTGCCGGGATAGGACTGGGCGCCGGCGGTGGCGGGCGCGGCCGCCGCGAGGCAGGCCGCGGCGGCGGCGAGCCAGCGGCGCGGGTTCGAGGTGTTCATGGCGGCTCCGGGTGGAAATCGTTGCGCTGGGCAAGCAAACCGCAATGTTGTCCAAACGGTCAATTGCTGTCAAGGCGTGATCGCGTTTGCGCAGGGCAGCATCGGACCTGCCGGCGAGATATTTGACTATCTGGTCAAACTTCGGCTAGGGTTCGCCCATCGCGCCCGCCGGGGCGCGGCTATCCACAGGAGAGAACCGCCATGTCCGCAGCCCGCCACCCCATGCCCCCGGAAGTCGCCAGCCTCACGCTGGACGAGATCGCGCAGAAGTACACCGGCCGCTTCCGCGACAAGCGCCCCGACTGGTACGCGTTCGAGGACGCGAAGATCGAGGGCTACAAGCGCGCCCAGCACCGCTTCATCGGCGCCGGCGGCTCGGGCAAGTACGACGACCCCACGGTGATCCCGGCGCGCGGCCACACCCTGTCGATCATGTACGTCGAGCCCGGCCAGGGCAACGCGCCGCACACCCACGAGGTCGAGGAGACGTTCTTCGTGCTCGAGGGCCTGCTGAACGTGTTCATAGAGGACGAGAAGGGCAACCGCCGCGAGGTGCGCCTGAGCAAGTGGGAGTGCGTCGCCTGCCCGCCCGGCGTGATCCACGGCTATGTCAACGACAGCCTGGAGCCGTGCTATTTCCAGGTGATGCTCGGCCGCGCCAAGCCGGAGACCATGGGCTATGCGGACGACAGCCTGTACAAGAACCGTGATGCCCACCTGAAGGCGAAGGCGGCCTGAGCCGCCGCGGCGCCCGCCCGCGCATGGCCGAGCGCAAGCCCGGGCGGGCCGCCGCCGCTGCGAAGCCGGTTCGCGCCGGCACGCTGCGGACCCGCGACACCATCCTGGCCGCGGCGACCGCCTCGTTCGCCGAGCGCGGCTACGACGGCGCGCGCATCGACGAGATCGCGCTGCGCGCGGGCGTCCCCAAGAACCTGCTTTACTACCATTTCGGGGACAAGGACGGCCTGTTCACCGCCGTGCTGGAGTCGGTGTACGAGTCGATACGCGCGCGCCAGGACGCCCTGGACCTGGACCACCCCGATCCGCGCGAGGCGCTCCGGCAGCTGGTGCAGTTCACCGGCAGGATCTGGGTGAGGTACCCGGAATTCCTGCGGCTGCTGCACAGCGAGAACCTGCACGATGCCCGCCACATCCAGGCATCCGCTTCGATCCGGCAGCTCTACCAGCCGCTGCTGGGCAACCTGCGCTCGCTGGTGAAGCGCGGCCAGGAAGCCGGGCTGTTTCGAGACCGGGTGGACCCGGTCGAACTCTACATCTCGATCTCTTCGCTGTCGGCGCACTACATCTCGAACCACCGCACGCTGGAGGTCCTGCTGGGCGTGCGCCTGATGGGGCCGGCACGGGTGCGGCGCAGGCTCGACCATGCCGCCGACGTGATCCTCGCCTGGCTGGAGCGTCCGGCGCGGCCTGCGGGGCGCGGCACCGCCTGAGCGCCCGGGCCCTTCCAGTCCCGTCCCGTCCCGTTCCGGTGCGGGCATTCACGGTGCGGAAGTTGCTTTGCTAGGATGGGACTTCAACGCCACCCGGAGCCGCACAATGAACCGCAAAGAACCCCTGACCCGAGTCCTCGCGTCGCGCGCGGGACGCATCGCCTCCGTCGCGGCCGCGCTGCTGCTCGCGGCCCTGCCCGGCCAGGCCGTCGCGCAGGCCTGGCCGTCCCGGCCGCTCGCGCTGGTCGTGACCGTTCCCGCCGGTGGCTCGATCGACGCCATGGCGCGCCTGATCGCCCCCGAGCTGGGCAAGGCGATCGGCCAGACGGTCGTGGTGGAGAACCGCGCCGGGGCGAGCGGCAACATCGCCGCCGAGTACGTGGCCAAGGCGCCCGCCGACGGCCATACCATGCTCATCCTCAGTTCGAGCACGTTCACGCTCAACCCGCACGTGTTCGCGACGCTTCCCTTCGACCCGGTGAAGGACTTCGCCCCGGTCGTGATGCCCGCGCGCCTGAACCTCCTGCTGGTGGTGCATCCCAAGCTGAACGTCACCACCGTGGCGCAGTTCATCGACCTGCTCAAGTCGCAGCCGGGCAAGCTCAACTACGGGTCCTCAGGCGCAGGCACCACGCCCCACCTGGGCGGGGAGATCTTCGCGCTGCGCACCGGCACCTCGGCGAACCACATCCCCTACAAGGGCATCGCGCCGGCGCTCAACGACCTGCTGTCGGGCCAGACCGATTTCATGTTCGATTCCGCCAGCTCGGTGCCGCATGTCCGGGCCGGCAAGCTGCGCGCGCTGGCCGTCGTGGGCCCCAGCCGCCTGGCCGCGCTGCCGGACGTCGCCACCTTCCGTGAACTCGGCATCAACGACATGGAAGTGGCGGGGGGCTGGTACGGCATCTTCATGCCGGCTGCGACGCCGCGCGACGTGGTCACCCGGCTTAACGCCGAGGCGGTGAAGATCCTGCGCATGCCCGCCACGATCGAGCGCCTGAGCGCCATTGGACTGGTGCCCGCGAGCTCCACGCCGGCGGAGTTGGGCGCCGCGCTGCGCGACGACCTCCAGCGGCTCGGCCCCATCGTCAAGGCGGCGAAGATCACGCCCCAGTAACCGCGGCACCCGGCCCGCGCGGGCCGGGCGGCGGCGTCAGCTGCGCCGCTTGCCCGCCGTGCGGCAGCTGTTGATTTCCGCGTCGGTCATCACCGGCTTGATCACGCACAGCCGGATCTCTTCCTCCAGGCGCGCCTTCTCGGCGGCGGCGCGTTCAGCCGCCGCC
>CAIVVS010000169.1 GCA_903909415.1 uncultured Pseudomonadota bacterium
CGACGACGGGCCTGAGCACGACGGGCACGGGCACGGACATCCTGGTGCAGACGGGCGGTGCGCAGACGCTGACGCAGAACGTCAATGCCAACGCCGGCTCGAACGACGTGCGCCTCGTTTCGGGTGCCAACATCAACCAGACCGGCGGCGCCATCACGGCGGCGAACCTGGGTGCGACGGCGGCCACGGGGATTGCGCTGACGCAGGCGGGCAACGATGCGACGACGGTGGCGCTGGGAACCAGCGGCACGGGAACGATCAGCTACCGCGACACCAACGGTTTCACGGTGGGGCAGGTGGCGGCGCAGACGCTGGGCACTGCGAGCTTCGCGCTGACCACCGGCGTGGTGACCAAGGGCGGTGCTGGCCTGGCGGGCGATGACATCCTGCTGCAGGGCGGCGCGGCGACGATGACCTTGGCTCAGCCGGTCAATGCGGGCGCGGGTGACGTGCGCCTGCTTTCCGGCAGCAACATCAACCAGACCGGCGGGGCAATCATCGCCAACCTGCTCGGGGTGCGTGCCGCAGGCGCGGTCGACCTGAACAGCACGACCAACAACGTCGCCACGCTCGGGGTGGCTACCAGCGCGGCCGGCGCGGCGCGCTTCCAGGACACCAACGGCTTCAACCTCGGCACGGTGGGCACTTCGGGCAACTTCACCAGCGTGTCCGGCGCAAGCGTGAACTCGGGCGCCCTGACCTTGCAGGCAGGCGGTGCGGTCGGGCAGGCGTCGGTATCCGACAACATCAGCGCCAACGGCCTGGAACTGCTGGGTACGTCGGGGGATTACACGCTGACCAATGCCGGCAACGCCATCGCCACCCTGGCGGCGAATGCGGCCGCCGTGCGCGTGCGCGACGACAACGGCTTTACCGTCGGACAGGTGAATACCACCGGCATCACGACCGCCGCAAACGGCGTCGTGACCCTCACCAGCGCCGGCACCCTGCAGATCAACAATGACATCTCCTCCGGCGGCGCGGTCACGCAGAACGGGGGAGGCGCGGTCACGGTGGGCGGGACTGGAACCCGCACCATCACGACCAGCGCGGACAATGTCAGCTTTGCTGGAAATGTGACGCTTAATCAAGCACTTAGCATTACAAATGGGGGGTCGGGCACGCCCACGAACGGCGACATCAGCTTCAATGGCACCCTCACTGGCGGCCAGAACCTCACGCTCACCGCGGGCGGCAGCGACGTCCTGTTCAATGGCCAGGTCGGCGCGACCGCCCTCGGCGCGATGCAGGTCAACAGCGCCCGAAACGTCACCGCCAACAGCAGCGTGGCGGCGACCAGCCTGGTGCAGGCTGCGGGCAGTGGACTGACCTGGCTCAAGGGCACGGTGACCACGTCCGGCGCGGCCGGGCTGGACCTCACCGGCACGAACATGACGCTGGACGGCACCGTCACCACCACAACCGGCAGCGGCATCGCCAGGTTCACCAACTCCGGCACGCTGGCCATCAACGCGGACATCAATTCCGGCGGCGCGCTGACCCAGTCAGGCGGGGGAACGGTGACCGTGGGCGGTACTGGGACCCGCGCGCTCACGACCTCCACCGCGAACGTGAGTTTCGCCAACCCGCTCAGCCTTGCCAACGCCTTGTCCGTGCAGACCAGCGGCAACGGCACGAACGGAAACGTGAGCTTCTCCGGGGCGCTTACGAGTGCGGCGGGCCGAAACCTCACCATCAATGCCGGCACCAGCGACGTGACGTTCGGAGCAAGCGCGGCGGTCGGATCGGCGGCCAATCCGCTCGGCGTCGTGCAGGTCACGTCGCGGGACATCAACATCAACGGCGGGATGAACACGGCCGCCGCGGGGACGGTCACGCTGACCAACTCCGGCACCTTGAACCTGAACTCGAACGTTTCCGCGGGTGGTGCCGTCACCCAGAACGGCACGGGTGGCGTGACCGTGGGCGGCGCCTCGACCGTCACCACGACCCAGGACAACGTCAGCTTCGCCCGCGCCATCCAGCTCAATGCGGCGCTGGCCGTCAACACGGCCGGCACGGGCGCCGGAACCGGGGACATCACGTTTTCCCAGGCGATTGATGGTGGCCAGAACCTGACGCTGACCGCAGGGACCAGCAACATCCAGTTTGCGCAGGCGGTGGGCGGCACGACCCGGCTGGGGACCCTGCAGGTCAACAGCGCCAACAACGTGAACGTCAACAACGCGATGGCGGTGACCGGCTTCAACCAGGTCGCGGGCAG
>CAIVVS010000170.1 GCA_903909415.1 uncultured Pseudomonadota bacterium
CACCACCCAGTGCTCGGCGCGGCGCTGGTGCCGCTGCAGGGAAATCTTCGCGCCCGGCTTCAGCATCAGGCGCTTGACCTGGTAGCGCTCGCCGCTGCCCAGCGCCTCGTAGTAGCCCCAGGGCCGGTAGACCCGGGTGTGCGAGAAATGCTCGGTGCGCTCGGCGCGCTTGAGGTGCTCGACCGCCTGCTTCACGTCCTGTGCGGCGTCCTTGTGGGCGACCAGCACCACGTCGTCGGTCTCGACGATCACCAGGTCGGACACGCCCACCGCCGCCACCAGCCGGCTCTCGGCGCGCACGTAGTTGTCGCGCGATCCGTCGAGGTAGACGTCGCCCTGCACCACGTTGCCCGCCTCGCCCTTGTCGGCGACTTCCCAGAGGGAACTCCAGGACCCGATGTCGTTCCAGCCGATGTCGGCCTCGATCACGCAGGCGTGGCTGGTGCGCTCCATCACCGCGTAGTCGATCGAGTCCGCGGGGCAGGCGCGGAACGCCGCCTCGCCCAGGCGCAGGAAGTCCATGTCGCGCGTGCCCTGCGCGACCGCGTCGGCGCAGGCCGTCGCGATGTCGGGCCGGAACTGCGTGAGCTCGGCGAGGTAGGCGCGCGCGCTGAACAGGAACATGCCGCTGTTCCAGTAGTGCCCGCCGGCGTCGAGGAAGGACTGCGCCCGCGCCGCGTCGGGCTTCTCGATGAAGGCGCCGACCTCGTAGGCGCCCGGTGTGCCGGCCAGCGGACTGCCGCGCCGGATATAGCCGAAGCCGGTTGCCGGCGCGTCGGGGCGGATGCCGAACAGCACCATGCGCCCGGCGGCGGCCTGGCCGGCCCCCGAAGCCACCAGGCCGCGGAACGCCGCGGCATCACGCACCAGGTGGTCCGACGGGAGCACCAGCAGCAGCGCGTCCTCGCCGCCGGCGGTGGCCGCCAGCGCCGCCGCCGCGACGGCGGGCGCGGTATTGCGCCCCACCGGCTCGAGCAGGTGCAGCCCGGGCGGCAGGCCGATCTCGCGCATCTGCTCGGCGGCGATGAAGCGGTGCTCCTCGTTGCTGACGATCACCGCGGAATCGAGGCCGGTGATGCCCTGCAGGCGCAGCACGGTCTCCTGCAGCATGGTGTGCTCGGACACCAGTGGCAGGAACTGCTTGGGCAGGAGGGTGCGGGACAGCGGCCAGAGCCGGCTGCCGCTTCCGCCGCAGAGGATTACCGGGACGATGCGCATGGGTGGGCTTCGGGGGAAAAAGAGGCGGGGCGGTCGCGCACCGCGCAGGCCGCAAACCATTTAAAATCTGGCACTTGTACCTTCAACATCGCGCTTCCTGCCGGACGGCTGCCAGTATATCAAGTGCCCAGGGCGGGTCCGGCGTACGCATTCAGGCAAGCTTCCCAACGTGACCAAACGGCAATTGCAAGCATCGCACGCGCACGCACCACCACGGAGCCCTTCGCGGCATCCCGCGGTTGTCATCCGGCACCGCGCGGTGGCACCAGCATGAACATCCTCGTCACCGGGGCCGCGGGCTTCCTCGGCATGCACATCTCGACGCGTCTGGCGCTCGCCGGACATGCGGTCACCGGCATCGACAACCTGAATCCCTACTACGACCCGGCGCTCAAGCAAGCGCGCCTGAACCAGTTGCAAACCGTTCCCGGATTCCGCTTCCGGCGTATGGACATCTGCGATACGGTGGCAATCGACTCCCTGGTCGGCGAGGGCCGTTTCGACCGGGTGCTACATCTGGCGGCGCAGGCGGGCGTGCGCTATTCGCTGGAGAACCCGATGGCGTACGTGGAAAGCAACGTGCGCGGCTTCATGAACGTACTCGAAGCCTGTCGTCGCGGAAAGATCGCCCACCTTGTGTATGCAAGTAGTTCCAGCGTGTACGGCGCGAACGAACAGATGCCCTTCGGCGAATCCGACCGCGTGGACACACCCGTCAGCCTATATGCCGCGACCAAACGCGCCGACGAACTGATGGCGCACTCCTACAGCCACCTGTTCGGCCTTCAGACCACGGGCCTAAGGTTCTTCACGGTCTATGGACCCTGGGGCCGCCCGGACATGGCTCTGTTCCTGTTCACCCGCGCAATCAGCCGCGGGGAGCCGCTGCGCCTGTTCAATGGCGGCGACATGGCCCGAGACTTCACCTTCGTCGACGACGTGGCGGAAGCCGTGACGAGGCTGCTGCAGTTAGAGCCATCCAGTCTGCCCACCCAAACCGGGCCGGCCAGTATCCCGGCGGCACCCCACTTCCGGATATTCAACGTCGCGCATGGCCATCCCGTGAGGCTGTCGGCGTTCCTGGAAGCGATCGAAACTGCGCTGGGGAAAAAGGCCATCATCGAAATTGCCCCCATGCAACCGGGCGACGTGCAGGCCACTTACGGCAGCACCCGGCTCCTGGACGAGGCGATCGGCTATGCGCCGTCAACGGATGTTGGCGAGGGCGTGCGCCGCTTTGTGGACTGGTATGTGTCGCACTATGCGGCTAGCGAGGACGCGGGCGGCAAGCCGGCCACGCAATGAGCCAGACAAGCGCTATTGCGGTCGTGGGTCTTGGCTACGTAGGCCTGCCGCTTGCGGTTGAGTTTGGGCGGCACGGCCCGACCTTGGGCTACGACCGCTCGCGTCCGCGGATCGATGCGATCCGTGCTGGCAACGACCCGACCGGGGAGACCGTGCCGGAGGCG
>CAIVVS010000171.1 GCA_903909415.1 uncultured Pseudomonadota bacterium
CCGTCCGATGAACCTGGCCCGGTTGCTGCGCGAGATCGCAAGGAGCGAAACGCCGCCCGAGGACATGGATCCGGTCACGGCCGGTGAACTGTTCGGGCGCATGCTCGATGGCGGACTGCCCGAGCTTGAACTGGGCGCGGTGCTGATGGCGCTGCGCATGAAGACCGAGACGGCTAGCGAGCTGCTCGGCTTCGGCGACGCGCTGGCCTCGCGCATGCAGCGTATCGCGGTTCCCGCGCAGGGGCCGCGCACCGTGGTGATCCCCAGTTACGGCGGCGCCTTGTCGCAGCCCAACCTGCTCGCGCTGCTGGCACTGCTGCTGCGCCGGGCCGGCGTGCCAGTGCTGATCCACGGCCAGCTCGAAGGCCACGGGCGCGTGGCCAGCGCCTACGTGCTGCGCGAGCTGGGGGTGATGCCCAGCGCCGATGCCGGGCAGGCCGGCGCGGCGCTGTCCTCGAAGGGCATCGCCTTCGTGCCGCTGGGCGTGATCGCGCCCGGCCTGGCGCAGCTCGTGGCGCTGCGCGGGCGCATCGGCGTGCGCACCTGCGCGCAGGCGGTGGCGGCGATGATGGACGCGGCCGACGGCGAGTCGCTGCGCCTGGTCCCGGTGTCCGAGGGAGCGCACCGCGCGCGCTTCGGCCACGCGCTGCAGGTCGCGGGCGCGCACGCGCTGCTGGCCGACGCCACCGAGGGCGAGGCCTTCGCCAACCCGCGCCGCCGGCCGCGCATCGAGTTCCACAGCGGGGGCGCGGTGCAGACCCTGTTCGAGCGCGAGCACATCGAGCGCGAAGACGAGGCCACTGCCAGCCTGTCGCCCGACGCACGCGCGACGGCTGCCTACGTGCAGCGCGCCATGGACGGCCTCGCGCCCGTCCCCATGCCCATCGTCAACCAGCTCGCCGCCTGCCTGTACGCCAGCGGCTACGCGAACGACCTCAACGAAGCCAAGGCGGTGGCAGCGGTGCAGGCGAGGTCCCACGCGCTGGCATGACAGCGCGTCGTCATGCGGTGCGCTGGCGTGACAGCGCGTCGTGATCGCTTCCCGGGGCGCTACTGTCTGGCCAGCGCCAGCGCGCGCACTTCCTGCAGCACGCGCTGCGGTTCCAGGTCGTTCATGCAGCGGAAGTGCCCCAGCGGACACTCGCGCTGGAAACAGGGCGCGCACGGCAGTCCGTCGACGCGCACCATCCTCACCCATTGCGCCATCGGCGGCGTGTGCTCTGGGCTGGACGAGCCGTAGAGCGCGACGATCGGCCGGCCCAGCGCCGCGGCCACGTGCATCAGGCCGGAATCGTTGGTGACCACCACTTCGGCCACCGACATCAGGTCGATGGCCGAGGCCAGGTCGGTGCGTCCGGCAAGGTTGATCGCCGCGCCGTCGGACTGCGCCGCGATCGCCTCGCCCGCCTCGCGGTCGCCCGGCCCGCCCATGACCCACACCGCCCTGCCGCTGGCGGACAGCCGCCGCGCCAGGTCCGCGAAGTGCGCCACCGGCCAGCGCTTGGCCGGACCGTATTCCGCGCCGGGGCACAGCACCGCGACCGCGCGGCCGCGGTCCAGCCCCAGCTTGCCCACGGTGATCAGCAGGTTGGCCTGGTCCACGCGCAGGCGCACCGCCTCCAGCGGGCGCTCGGGCGGCTTGCCGGGCGCTTCGGCCAGTTGCGCGTAGCGCTCGGCCATCAGCGGCAGCGCCTGCTTGTCCAGCTTGTGCACCACGTTCAGCAGGCCGTAGCGCGACTCGCCGACGAAGCCGGCGCGCAGCGGGATGTCGGCGAAGAACGGCACCAGCGCGGACTTGAAGCTGTTGGGCAGCACGATCGCCGAGTCGTAGCCGTGCCCGCGCAGCGAACGGCCCAGCCGCCAGTGCTCGCGCAGCTGCAGCTCGCCATGGCGGAACGGCGTGGCGATGACCTCGTCCACCTCGGGCATGCGGGTGAGCACCGGTGCGGTCCAGGCCGGCGCGAGGACGTCCAGCCTCGCCCCGGGCAGCTTGCGCAGCAGGCGCGCGAACAAGGGCTGCGCCAGCAGGGTGTCGCCCACCCAGTTGGGGGCGACGATCAGGATGCGGGGCATGGCGGACCCCGTCGCGCGCAGGGAGCCAGCGGCATGCCCGGGCGCGCGCGGCAAGCGCTCAGTGGCCGGACTGCGGCGCGCCCTTGTACACGTAGGTGGTGCCGCAGTACGGGCACAGCACCGTGCCCGTGCGGGCGACGTCCAGGAACACGCGCGGGTGCATGCTCCATACCGGGCTGCGCGCCGTCGGGCAGTGCAGCGGCAGCTCGCGCTCGGTGACTTCCACCTCGCGCTGCGTTTCCTGGGGGGCGGCCATGGCTCAGGCCTTGCGCCGCTTGGCGGCGCTCGTACCGGTCCGCTTGGCGGCGGTCTTGACGGCCCGCTTGGCGGCCGGCGTCGTCGCGCGCTTTGCTGCGGGCTTCGCGGCGGCCTTGCTCGCGGGCTTGGCACCCTTCTTCAGGCCCACCGGCGTGAGCCAGTTGCGGTGCTTGGCGACGCGGCCGTTGACCACGTCGAAGAACAGCTTCTGGATGCGCGCCGTCACCGGCCCGCGCTTGCCCGCGCCTATCACCCGGCCGTCGAGCTCGCGGATCGGCGTGACTTCGGCCGCGGTGCCGGTGAAGAAGGCCTCGTCGGCGATGTAGATGTCGTCGCGCGTCATGCGCCTGGCGCTGACCTCGTAGCCGAGCTCGTTGGCCAGCGTGATGATGGTGGAACGGGTGATGCCCATCAGCGCCGAGGCGATCTCGGGTTCGTAGATCTTCCCGTTCTTGACCACGAACAGGTTCTCGCCGGCGCCCTCGGCGACGAAGCCGTCGACGTCCAGCAGCAGCGCCTCGTCGTAGCCGTGCTCGGTGGCTTCCATGTTGGCGAGGATGGAGTTCGCGTAGGTGCCGCTGAACTTGGCGCGCGCCATGTTCACGTTGACGTGGTGGCGCGAGTAGGACGAGGTCTTCACCCGGATGCCCTTCTCCAGGCCGTCGGCGCCCAGGTAGGCGCCCCAGGGCCAGGCGGCGATCGCCACGTGCACCGAGGCGCCCTTGGGCGACACGCCCATCTTCTCGGAGCCGTAGAAGGCGATCGGGCGCAGGTAGCAGTCGACCAGCTTGTTGGCGCGCACCACTTCCCGGTGCGCCTCCATCAGCGTCTCGCGGTCGTAGGGCATCTTCATCTGGTAGATCTTGGCCGAGTTGAACCAGCGCTCGGTGTGCTCGGCCAGGCGGAAGATGGCGGTGCCGTTGACCGTGTTGTAGGCGCGCACGCCCTCGAAGACGGCCAGGCCGTAGTGCAGCGAGTGGGTCAGGACGTGGGTGGTGGCATTGCGCCAGGGCACCAGCTTGCCGTCGTACCAGATGTATCCGTCGCGGTCGGCCATCGACATGGTATTGCTCCGCCTGTGCTTAAAACGCCGATTTTAGCGGAGACTGGGCCTTCCCACCGGGACTGCGGCGCGGGCGCGTCCCGGCGGGCGACCTCCGCGCCGGTCAGGGACAGGTGTTGCAGTAGAGCAGCCGCACCTGGGTGGTGGCCTGGGTACCGTTGGTGGTGGCGATGGCGGTGCCCAGGTGGTTGCCGACGGTGCCGAGGAACACGCCGTTGACCTGTACCTTCTGGATCACGCCCGGTGCGCCGCCGCAGGAGCCGGTGCAGGAACCGATGTTCTGTGCGCGCAGCGTGATGCCGGCGCCGACGCCGGGGATGATGTCCAGGTTGGAATTCTGCCCGGAGAAGTTGTAGGTCGAGCCGCCCACCGACCAGATGAAGCCGCTGGTGGCCACCCGCGTGGTGAAGTTCACACCCACCGAGCCGCTGATGAAGGAGCCGACCGCGCCGGTCTGGTCGGTCGGCGAGGTGCCGCCTATGTTCACGTTGTAGCTGAAGTTGCCGGTCTTCGCGGAGATGACCTCGGCCGCGGTGATCTGGCTGCTGACGAGGTAGTGCAGGCCGCCGGCGGGCACGTAGCTGCTGCCGTTGCTGGGCGTCAGGGTCGGATCGACCCAGCGTCCCCAGTTGGCGTCGACTGCAGAGCCGTAGCCGGTGTCCGTGATCCCGCCGGGCCCGACCGTGCCGCTGCCGCCGTTCTGGTTTGTCAGGCCGGTGGTGGCCTCGATCTTCGCGGACTGGACTGTCTTGTTCGCGCCGCTACCCGAGAACACCACGTTCGCGATGTTCACGCCGTTGACGTCGGATGATCCCTCGAAAGGATTGATCGCGATGTCCGCGCTCACCAGGACGTGCGTGAAAGGCAGCGCGCCGGTGGACACGACCGACAGCGTCCCGGTGCTGGTGCGCGTCTCGGTCGACACGAACACCGGCGGCGCGGGCGGCGCGGGCGTCGACTGGGCGCGGCCGTCGGCAGCCAGGCCGGAACTGCTGGCCGTGTTGCTGCTGGCCGCGTCGCCGCTTCCCGAGGAGCCTCCCGAGGACCCGCCAGATGCCGCCTGCTGCGTCGTGCGCTGCATTCCGGCCAGCCGGTCGCCCAGGAAGGACGGCGGCGCGATCAGCGACTGGGGCGCTACGTTCGGGCCTGCCACGAAAAAGAACTCGTCGTTGCCGAAAGTACGCTGGCCAGTCTGGTTGCCGACATTGATCGAACCGTCGTAGACCCCGCCGTAGGTGCCCGAGGGCGCGCGCGAGCCATCCGGATTGGAGCACGCCGCATCGCAAACCACCAGGTTGTAGTTGGTGCCGCGTATGCCTATGGTCGAGGTGGCCGTGCGCACCTCGTAGTTGCTCTGGTTGAGCCTGCCCACCAGTCCGGTCACGGTGCGCATGCCGCCCGCGATCAGGTTGAAGATCGCGCGCTCGGCGCCGTCCTGGCGGCCGGCGTAGTTGAACTCCTCGATGCGGAAGGTGGTGCCGGGCCGCAGCGCCACCACGGACTCGTCGTTGAAGCGGATCTGGGCGTTGCTGGCCGCGCCTACCCGGACGGTGTCGCGGTTTTCCACAGGCGCGCCGACCGAGAGCGCTCGCGTCACGCCGCCGCGCTCGGCGAACACCTCGCCCACGGCGAGCAGGACCCGGCCGATGACTTGTGCGGCGGCGGGCAGCGGCAGGGCCAGCAGCAGCGCGCACGAGGCGGCGAGCAGCGCTGCGCGCAGGGCGGGAACTCGGGAACGGCTCATGGTCGGCCTCACTTGAAGTCGTAGCGCAGCTTCAGCACCGCGAACGTGCGGTCGTACTTGTAAAGAGCGATGTTGGACGCGTTGTCGGTCAGCTGGACCTCGGCGCGCAGCGACAACGCGCGCGTGATCGCGTAGCTCACGGTGGCGTCGGCTGCGAGGTAGCGGTCGGTACGCGCCAGCAGCAGCGTCGGGTCCGCCGCGACGTAGTCGCTGCCCTGCCAGGACACCCCGGCCGACACGCCCCAGCGCGCGGCCGGCGTCATCGACACGCCCAGTCTCAGACCCAGCATGTCGCGCGACAGGTCCGGGCGCTGCTTGCGGTTGGATTCGCGCCCTACCGTGGCATTGATGCTCAATACGGGCTGCCAGCGCGCGATGAAGGCCCTGCGGTAGCCGGCGCCGGCCACCCACAGGTCCGCGTTGCGGATCTCGTTGGCGCCCAGGTAGCGCAGGTCGCCGTACTGCACGAAGGAATTGAACGACTGCAGCTCGTCGATCTGGTGGTGCCATTCGCCGGCGACCGTGCCGGCGTTGCGGAAGCGGTCGTCCTGGATCTCCGCGGTCGCATAGCCCACCGTCGCGCGGAACAGGTTGTCGTTCTTGATGTAGGACAGCCCGCCGTTGCCAGACCAGTTCTTCTGGCTGAACAGCGCGTCATCGCGGTTCCAGTTCAGCTTGCCGTCACCCTGCGCCCCGCCGAACAGCGCGAGGCCGGGGGCGAGCGGGCGCGTGAACTGCGCGCCGGCGGCCAGGTGGGTGAAGTTGTCCCCGGAGCGCACGCCGGCCGCGTTGACCGTGACCGCGCCGAAGGTCGGCAGGTTGATGTTGGCGTTGCCAACGCCGGAGTTGACGTTGGTGTCGTAGCCGATGCCGATCTCCGCCCAGGCCAGCGCCGAGGGCTGGTAGCGCGACTCGCGCGCACGGATCGCGTCGAGGTAGCGGTCGATGGTGGCCTGCACGGTCGCGGGCGGCTGCTTCGCCGTCACCTCCTCGAACAGTTCTCGCGCGCGCACCATGTCGCCGAGGGCGAAGTAGCCGCGGGCCAGCTCCAGCCTCGCCAGGTCGCTGCCCGGGTTGTTCAGCAGGTAGCGTTCCAGCGCGAGCACGCCCTGGCCGGCATTGCCGGAATCGACCGCGGCGACGCCGTACCGGAAGTCGAACTCGGGCTTGCCCATCTCCTCGGGATGCTTCTGCCCCAGCGCATAGGCCTCGGCCGGGCGCCCCGCGTCCATCAGTGCCTTGAGTTCGTCGGCGGGAGCGGCCGCGGTGCGGCCGGCCAGAAGCAGGCCGGCGATGGCGAAGGCCGCGGCCGAAATCCGGGCAGCTGCCCGGATGGGACCCGTTGGTGCCGACATGTGGTACTCCCCTGTGGTCTGGATGCCACTGAGGGCAGTGTTCTCCCTTTTGCGGGCAGACGCAAGCGTACGTGCACGGTAGTGCGCACCATCGCGTCGGGCTGTTGTGCACTGCGGGGATGCTATTCTGGACCGGCCTCCGTAGACAACGCGGGGCAGCAGACCATGTCCCCTGCCTGCCATCCGGTACGGGCAACCCGAAGGAGCTTTCGCCCATGAAACACCGCCATTCCGCCGAGCGCCGCCGCTTCCTCGCCACCGCCGCAGCCACCGCCGCCGTCGCGGGCCTGTTCCCGTCGCTGTCGCGGGCTCAGGCCGAGAAACTCAAGTACCTCACGCCGTTCGGCTACCTGATCAACTTCTTCGAGACCATGTACGCCGATACCGGCGGCTACTTCGGCAAGCTCGGCCTGGACGTCGAGATCGCCGGCGGCCGCGGCTCGAGCATGGCGGTGCAGCAGGTGGTGGCGGGCAACTTCATGGTGTCGCGCACCGGCGGCACCGACCTGATCAAGGCCTACGAGAAGGAGTCCTCGCTGGTGGCGATCGCCGAGGTGTTCCAGCGCGACCTGTTCCACGTGGTGTCGGCCGAGGCCAAGCCGGTGCGCACGCCCAGGGACTTCGTCGGCAAGACCGTCGGCCTGATCTCGCGCGGCGGCGCCGCCGAGAACCTGTTGGACATGATGCTGGCGCGCGAGGGCCTGGGGCCGGAGTCGGTGCCCAAGCGCGAGACCACCGGCGACAGCCCGGGGGCCTGGGCGCTGCTGGAGCAGGGGCGCATCGACGTGTTCTTCGTCACCCAGAACCAGGTGCTGGTGCTGCAGCAGCAGAAGCGCCCGTTGCTGGCCTGGAGCACGGACCGGTTCGCGCCCGCTCCCTCGCAGCTCTACATCAGCTCGCGCAAGACCGTGGCCGAGCGCCCCGAGATGCTGGCCAAGTTCCTGCGCGGCGTGCACGACACCATGACCGCGCTGTACGCGGAGAAGGACCTGAACAAGGTGGTGGACTCGATGCTGAAGAAGTACGAGGTGGCCGGCGTCAAGGCGCCCGACCGCGGCGTCTCGCTGATCGCCAACGGGCTGGAGTCCTACCGCCCGGCGTGGAAGGACAAGTTCGCCTCCGATCCCGCCGGATGGAAGTCGGCCTACGACCTGATGTTGAAGGCCAAGATCATCGGCCCCATCGCCAGGCCGGATTTCTACACCGACGAGATCCGCAAGCGCGCCTTCGCCTGAGCCGCACATGAAGCTCTCCCCCCGCGGCTGCGTGCTGATGCTGATCGACATGCAGCGCGCGTTCTGCTCGCCCGACGGCTCGATGGCCGCGCAGGGCCGCGACATCGCGACCATGCGCGCGGCGATGCTGGCGGGCTCGCGCCTGGCCACTGCGGCGCGCGCGGCCGGCGTGCCGGTGCTGTGGACGCGCATGC
Organism: uncultured Pseudomonadota bacterium; assembly: GCA_903909415.1. Next base: position 7,923 of record CAIVVS010000171.1, read on the forward strand.
AGTTCGCGCCCGACTATTCGGATGGCGGCCTGCTGGTGCACGAACTGCGCCCCAACCTGAAGGCCATGGGCGCACTGCGGCGCGGCACGCCCGACGTGGACATCGCGCCGGAGGCCGGCTGGCGCGAGGGCGATGCGGTGCTGGACAAGGCCCGCTACTCGGCCTTCGTCGGCACGAAGCTCGACGCCTGGCTGCGCGAGCACGCGATCGAGCGCGCGCTGGTCGGCGGGGTCAGTACGTCGATGTGCGTGGACAGCACGGTGCGCGGCCTGTCCCAGCGCGACACCGCGACCTTCGTGGTGCGCGAAGCCTGCGGCGACTTTGATGCGGCGCGCCATGACGCGGCGCTGGCGGCGATGGCCTTCGGCTTCGCCCGGGTGGTCGGCATGGATGACGCGATCGCCGCCCTCGCCGGTCCCGGCCGCGAGTTCTAGCCCGGGCTCCGTGCCCGCCGCAAGCCGCCGCGGATTGCCAGACGGCGCCGGGTAGAATGCGCCACCCTGCCGGAACACACAGGCGGGAAGCGAACAACGGAGGAGGCGATCATGAGGATGCTCACGGCGCGCTTGCGCGCTCGTTCCATGCCGGGCCTGGTCATCGCGGCCTGCGCCGTCCTGTCCGCGGCGGTGCCCGCGACCGCGCTCGCACAGGGCGCGTTCCCGAACAAGCCGATACGCATCGTCGTGCCTTTCCCGCCGGGCGGGGCGGGTGATGCGCTGCCCCGGCTGGTGAGCGAGCGCGCCACGGCCATCATCGGCCAGCCCTTCATCGTCGAGAACCGTCCCGGCGCGGGCGGCAACATCGGCGCGGAGATCGTGTTCCGCGCCGAGGCCGACGGCCACACGCTGCTGGTGACGCCGCCCAACATCGTCACCGTCAACTCGCTGCTCTATCCCAAGCTGGCCTTCGATCCGGGCACCATGACGCCGGTGTCCATCATGGCGACCTATCCGAACGTGCTGCTCGCCAGCCCGAAGTCGCCGTTCAACACGCTGCCCGAGATGCTCGCCTTCGCGCGCGCCAACCCCGGCAAGCTGAACATCGCCTCGCAGGGCAGCGGCACCAGCACCCACCTGACCGCCGAGCTGTTCAAGTCCATGGGCGGGTTGCAACTGGTGCACGTGCCCTACAAGGGCTCGGGCCCGGCGCTGACCGACCTGATGGCCAGCCAGGTGGACCTGATGTTCGACAACCTGGTGGTCACGCTGCAGAACGTGCGCGCCGGCAAGCTCAAGCTGCTGGCCGTGGGCGGCGCCAGGCGCGCGCCGCAGGTGCCCGACACGCCCGCGATCACCGAGACGCTGCCGGGATTCAACTCGGTCACCTGGATGGGTTTCGTCGCGCCGCCCAGGACGCCCGCGGCGGTGGTCGACCGGCTGTCGGCCGCGTTCGCCGAGGCGGTGCGCGACCCCGGGGTCAACAAGCGCATCACCGACCTGAACGTGGAGCCCTACGGCAGCACCGCGGCCCAGATGGGCGAGGTGATCCGCCAGGACCGCGAGTACTGGACCAAGGTGATACGCGAAGCCGCCGTCAAGGTGGACTGAGTGAACGTGGACCGCGGCAGCCTGGACCAGGGCAGCTTGGTCCGGGTCGCGCATTGAAGGCAAGGGCATGAAACGCATCGGCATCTCGATCGGCGACCCGGGTGGCATCGGCCCGGAGATCGCGCTCAAGGCAGCGCTGGATCCGCAGGTCCGGGCGCTGTGCCTGCCGGTGGTCTACGGCGACCGGGGCGCGTTGGAACTGCATGCGCGCCTGTGCGGCATCTCGGTGACGCTGAAGACGGTGGCCGCGGCCGGCGCGGTCGAGTCGCTCGCCGCCGGCGAGGTCGCGCTGGTCGAGGCCGGCACCATCCCCGCGGGGCAGCTGAAGCTGGGCGAGATCACCGCCGCCAACGGCTTGGCCGCGACCCAGGCCTGCGCCGCCGCCATCGCCGCCGCCCAGGCGGGCGAGTTGGCCGCGGTCGTGTCCGCGCCGCAGACCGAGGCGGCCATCCACGCCGCCGGGATCGAGTTCGACGGGCACCCGAGTTTCGTCGCGCGCTGCACCGGCACGCCGGTCGAGGACGCGTTCCTGATGATCTGCTACGGCCACGAGGGTCGCGAGATGCGCGTGGCGCATGCCACGCTGCACGTCGGCCTGCGCCGTGCGCTGGAACTGCTCACCACCGAGCGCATCGCGCACGCGATCCGCGCCACCGGCGGGGCGCTCCGGCGCATGGGCATCGCCAACCCGCGCATCGCGGTATCGGGCCTGAATCCGCATGCGGGCGAGGGTGGGCTGTTCGGCGACGAGGAACAGACCACCATCGGTCCGGCGATCGCCGCGGCCAAGGCCTCGGGCCTGGACGTCGATGGTCCGTTCGGTGCGGACACGATGTTCGCCAAGCCCGGCTACGACGCCTACCTGGTGATGTTCCACGACCAGGGCCACATCCTGGTCAAGACCCAGGCGCCCAACCGCACCGCCGGGCTGACCATAGGCACGCCCATCCTGTTCTCCTCGGTGGCGCACGGCAGCGCGCTGGACATCGCCGGGCAGAACCGCGCCAACCATGCTGCCATGATCGAGGCGGTGCGCCGGCTCGCAGGGGTTTCTTGAAATCCCAATAAAAACAGCGGCTTATGCTGTTTTCGCCGGTTTTCTGGCCGGGCGCGCGCTATCGGTAAGCAAGCACTCCCCGTCGCTTTGACCCTGGTCAAGTCAGGGTCGGCCGGCTCGCCTACGCTGCGTGGACAGCACGCACGAGGAGGCGAGGTCCATGGGCCACATGAACGAAGCGGGCAACATCCCCCAGCCGGCATCGCCGGAACCCCTGCACGAGGTCGCGCACCTGGGCTGCGTCGAACTCTTCACCCCGAAGCCAGACAGGACGCTGTGGTACTTCCGTGACGTACTGGGCATGGAGCAGGTGCATGCGGCCGGCCGGTCGGTGTGGATGCGCGCGTACGGCGACTACGCCGCCGCGACCCTCAAGCTGACCGAGGCGCCTGCCCCGGGCGCGGGTTGCATCGCGTGGCGCGCCGCGAGCGAGGCGGCGCTGGAACGGCGCGCCGCCGCGATCGCCGCCACCGGGCTGGGCCTGGGCTGGCACGAGGGCGAGTACGGGCGCGGACGCGGCTACCGCTTCCACGATCCGGACGGCCACCTGATGGAGGTGTACTTCGAGGAGCAGCGCTACGAGGCGCCGCCGGAACTGCGCTCGGCGCTGAAGAACATGCCGATGAAGCACACCGGCCGTGGCGTGGGCGTGCGCCGCATCGACCACCTCGCGCTGCTGGCGCGCGACGTGCCGGCCAACCGCGCCTTCGCGCAGGACCTGCTCGGCTTCCAGCTGCGCGAGCAGGTGAGGCTGGACGGCGGGGCGACCGAACTCGGCTCCTGGCTCTCGCCCAATCCCACCCACCACCAGGTCGCCTACGTGAAGGACATCCGCGGCGGCGCAGGGCGGCTGCACCATTTCTCGTTGTGGGTGGACAACCGCGAGGACGTGCTGCGCGCCGCCAGCATCCTCAGCGAGCAGGGCATCTTCATCGAGGCGGGGCCGGCGATGCACAACAACTCGCAGGGCTTCTACCTGTATTCGTACGAGCCGGGCGGCAACCGCGTCGAGGTGTACTCGGGCAGCTACCTGGTGTTCGCGCCCGACTGGAAGGTGGTCACCTGGAACGAGGCCGAGCGCGGCACCGGGGTGTACTGGGGCGGCGCGCTGCCGCAGAGCTTCATCCAGTACGCGACGCCGGACATCCCCGAGCCGGCCGCGGCCGCGCCCGGCACGCCCAGGGTGCCGGTGTTCGACCCGGGCTGAGCCGCACCGGGCCCGGTGGTTGGGGCCCGGTGGCTACTTGCGGCGCGACAGCAGGCCGATCGCGCCGCCTGCCAGCGCGATGATCACGGCGACCAGGGCGATCTTGGTGGCCCACTCGGACATCGCCGAGCGCGGGATCACTTCCAGCACCACGAGGATACCCAGCAGCGCCAGCAGCATCACGGACAGTACTCCGACGATGCGCAGCGTGCCGGAGAGTCCTGCCGTGTCTTCCTTCGCGTTGGGGTCCATGCCGTGTCTTCCTGTCGGGTGGGGTGGCGGGGCAGGGGCGAGTATGCCGTGGCAGGCGGGGGCGTGCCCGGCAGGCAGGCTCAGATCTTGAACGCCTCGAAGGTCTCGGGGGCGAACAGCTCCTCGGGCTTGAGCAGGCGCTTGGACAGGCCCTGCTCGTGGTGGTAGCGCAGGAAGGTCTCCAGCACGTGGCGGTTCTCCTCCAGCCCGTAGGGCCACCAGTCATGGCCCACGTTCTTGCGCAGCCACTCGATCTCGGCCAGCATCCAGGGCAGCATGTTGCGCAGCGCGCCGGCCTCGTACATCTCCTCGTAGGCGATCTTCTGCGCGGCGGCGAAGGCCTTGTACAGCGACATCGCGATCCACGGGTTCTTCTCGTACACGTCGCGGCGGATCGCCACGCAATGCATGATCGGGAAGATGCGCGTCTTCCTGAAGTAGGCCTGCTCGACTTCCACGTACTCGGGGAACAGGCGCTTCACGTCGTCCGGGCGGGTGTGCAGCGTCGAGGGCATGCGCGCGCTGTGCATCGCGTCCAGCTCGCCGTCGGCCAGCATCTGCGACAGCGTCTGGGCCGGGCCGATGGGCCGCACCTTGATGTTGGGCGGCAGGTCCAGCTTGAGCTTTTCCTCGCGGCCGGGGGTCTCCTCCCCGCCGGTGAAGTACTCGACGCTGTCGGGCTTCACGCCGTACTCGTCCTGCAGGATGCCGCGGATCCATACCGGCGCGGTCATCTGGTACTCGGGCACGGCGATGCGCTTGCCGATCAGGTCGCGCGGCTCGCGGATGCCGCTCTTGGACGACACGAAGATGCAGGAGTGGCGGAAGAAGCGCGACGGGAACACCGGGATGGCGATGAAGCGGCGCGGCTCGCGGAACAGCGACACGGTGTAGGACGACAGCGACAGCTCGCAGGCGTCGAACTCCTGGTTGCGCAGCATGCGGAAGAACGTCTCCTCCACCGGCAGGTCGAGGAAGTTCAGGTCGATGCCCTCGGGCTGCACGCGCCCGTCGGCGAGCGCGCGTACGCGGTCGTAATTCCAGCAGGACAGGGTAATGCGGACTTTCGACATGGCGGTCTCAGTTCAGGGTGGAAGGTTTGCCAGCGCGGGCGAGGGCGCGCAGCGGCCCGCGCGGCCGACCGGACCAGCAGGAGAGGGTGATGCGGACTTTCGACATGGCGGTCTCAGTTCAGGGTGGAAGGTTTGCCAGCGCGGGCGAGGGCGCGCAGCGGCCCGCGCGGCCGACCGGACCAACAAGAAAGAGTGATGCGGACTTTCGACATTTCAGGAACCCTTAAACGGTGACCGGATCGGTCTGGGGAGCGGGGAACACGCCGTGCTTCGCGTGGTCCTTGTAGTGCTTGTCCACCGGCAGCACGATGGCGCAGGAACGCACCGCCTGCTCCGAGGCCTTCAGGCCCGGCACCGGCTTGCCCTCGCGGTTGTCCTGCGCGGCCTTGAGCAGCGCGCGGCGCGCCATCACGATGCCGCGGTCGGTGGGGCAGAGGTTCTCCTTCGTGCGGTCCTGGATCGGCCCCATGGACTCCTGCAGCGAGGCGTCCTGCATGCCGATGCCCTCGACGCCGGAGTAGCGCAGGCCGGCCTTCTGCGCCGCGCGGTCCATCATGAAGTCGTTGTGCTTGTTCTGCACCGGGATGAAGGTGCCGGGCAGGTACTTCACGTGGATGCCGGCGCCGGTCTGCATCGCCGCCAGCTGCTCGGGCGTGAGGTCGCGGCTGGGGTGGTAGTTGACGCTCCAGGCCCAGCAGTTCTCGTCGTCGATCGGCACCCACACGTGCGCGCCCAGCGGGTGCTGCGCGCGCGGGGCGATGATGGTCCACCACGGCATGATCCAGGGCGTGATGCGCCAGTAGTAGTGGCCGGCCTCGGCGTTGCGCCGAGCGCCGACGAACAGCCCGCCCGGGTGCTCGACCACGTCGAACTCCACGCGCAGGTCGCCGCGGTTGTACTCGTTGCCCTTGGAGCCGACGAACAGCGGGTCGCGGTTGAGCGCGCCCGAATGCAGGAAGGTGACGTGCGAGGAATCGATGCCGCCTTCCATGGCCTGCAGGTAGTTGCTCTCCTGCAGCCGCTTGGACACGAAGCGCTGTTCCGGTCGCACGTGCAGCCACTCGATGCCGGGCGGCTCGGGCTGCAGTTCCGGCGGGCCCATGTAGGTGAACACCATGCCGCCCAGCTCGATGCAGGGATAGGACTTCAGCTTGATGCGCGGGCGCATCGGGCCGTCCGTGCCCTCGGAGGGCAGGTCCACGCACTGCCCGGTGGTGTCGTACTTCCAGCCGTGGTACGGGCAGCGCAGGCCGCCCTGCTCGTTGCGGCCGAACCACAGCGACACGCCGCGGTGGGCGCAGAACTCGTCGATCATGCCGACCTTGCCGGTGGTGTCGCGGAACGCGACCAGCTTTTCCGAAAGCAGCTTGACGCGCACCGGCGGGCAGTCGGGTTCGGGCAGCTCGGAGGCGAGCAGCGCCGGCACCCAGAAACGGCGGAACAGGTCCCCCATCAGGGTGCCCGGGCCGGTGCGGGTGAGCTGGTCGTTCTGTTCCTGCGACATCATGGTGCTGTTCCTCCGAATGCCAAAGACGAATTCCGTTGCTGCCGCCGGGATCAGTCGGGCTTCAGGCCGGCGGCCCTGACCACCGGCGTCCAGCGCCGGATCTCCGCGTTGAAGAAGGCGTTGAAGGCCGCGACGTCCATGTCCACCGGCTCGATGCCCTCGGGCCGTATCTTCTCGCGAAGGTCGGGCGCGCGCAGCGCCGCGCGGACCTCGGTGTTCAGCCGCGCGGTGACTTCGGCGGGCAGGCCCGCCGGGCCCGACAGCGAGAACCATACCGTGGCCACCAGGTCCGGGTAACCGGACTCGCGGAAGGTGGGGACGTCCGGATAGTCGGCCAGGCGCTGCGCCGAGCTGATCGCCAGGGCGCGCGCCTTGCCGGCGCGGATCTGGCCGCTGGCCGTGGACAGCGTGGTGGACAGCGAGGGCAGGTGGCCGGCGATCAGGTCGGCGACCGCGCCGCTGGCGCCCTTGTAGGGCACGTGCTGGATCTGGATGCCGGCCAGCTGCTTGAACAGTTCCGCCACCAGGTGTCCCTGGGTGCCGTTGCCCGGGCTGCCGAAGGAATACCTGCCCGGCGCGGCCTTGGCCAGGTCGACGAATTCCTTCAGGTCGCGCGCGGCGATTCCGGGCGTGATCGCGAACACTGCGGGCGGCCCGCCGAAGTTGGCGATGTGGGTGAAGTCCCGCACCGGGTCGTAGGGCACCTTGGCGGTCACCGGGGCGAGCACGTGCGAGGCCACTCCCGAGACCACCAGCGTGTAGCCGTCCGGCGCGGCGCGCGCCACCGATTCGGAGCCGATCACCCCACCGGCGCCGGCCCGGTTCTCGACGACGAACTGCTGCTTGAGCGTCTCGGAGAGCTTCTGCGATACCAGCCGCCCCATCGTGTCGGCGGTGCCGCCGGGCGCGAAGGGCGCGATGACCTTGACCGGCTTGGCCGGCCAGGCCTGGGCGAGTGCCGTGACCGGGGTGGCGAGGGCCACCGCGGCCAGTGTGGTGACGGCCAGCGCCGCAGCCGATGCGGCGGGCGGCCTGGGGGCGCGGTTGCGCGATGCGTGCCTGTCCATGCGTGTCATTCCTCCTGGGTGGCGGGCCGCCCGTCTGCGCGGCGCTGGCCCTGTCTGCTGCTCCCTGCGGGCCGCGCGTGCGGCCCCGTGCGATTCTCAGTCGTTGCGCACGCCCGCCGCCCTGGCGATCGGCTGCCAGCGCGCGTTCTCCTTGCGGAAGAACTCGGTGGTCGCGGCGAGGTCCAGGTCCATGATCTCGAAGCCTTCCGGGCGCAGCGCTTCGCGCACCGGTTCGGAGGCCATGGCCTTGCGGATCTCGCGGTTGAGCGCGCTTGCGATGGGGACGGGCAGCTTCGCCGGCCCGGAGATGCCGAACCAGGTGATGCCGGTGAGGTCGGGCAGGCCGATTTCGGCGAACGTCGGCACGTCCGGCAGGTCGGGCGCGCGGCGCGTGCCCGAATGCGCCAGCGCGCGCGCCTTGCCGGCCTTGATCTGCGTGATCACCGAGGAAATGGTGATCAGCGCGCTCGGCAGGTGCCCGCCGACCACGTCGGTGATCACGCCGCCCGCGCCCTTGTAGGGGACGTGGACCAGGTTCACCCCCGTCTTCTGGTTGAAGACCTGCCCGAGCAGGTGGGCGTGCGAGCCGGCGCCCGGCGAACCGTAGGTTACGCCGCCGGGGCGCGCCTTGGCTTCGGCGATGAATTCCTTCACGTCCCTGGCCTGCATCGCCGGTCCGAGGATGATGGCCGTGGGCGGGCCGCCCAGCACCGCGAGGTGGGTGAAGTCACGCAGGCCGTCGTAGGCGGTCTTCTGCGCCACCGGCGTGATGATCTGCGAGGCGAGCGACGACAGCAGCAGCGTGTAGCCGTCCGGCGCGGACTTCGCCACCAGGTCCGAGCCGATCGCGCCGCCGGCGCCGGGGCGCGACTCGATCACGAAGGGCTGGCCGAAGGATTCCTGCAGGCGCTGCGCCACCAGGCGCGACAGGCGCTCGGTGCTGCCGCCCGGGGCGAAGGGCGCGATGATGCGCGCCGGCTTGCTCGGCCAGCCGCCGAGGTCGGCGTTCTGCTGCGCGCCTGCCGCCTGCGACCAGGCCTGCAGCGGCGCGAACAGGCCGGCGAGCAGGCCGGCGAAGGCGGCCAGGGCGCGCGGGTGCGCGAGCATGCGGCGGTTTGCGACTGGCATCGGTGGGAGTTCCCGTGCGGTGGATGGAGGAGCCGCATTCTAGCAAGGCGCAACCCCTGCCTATAATCCGGGCGAGCCAACCGTCCCGGGCAAGCCAGCTGCCCCGGCCGGGGCAAACCACCAAGGTCGCGCCGCGATGTACCAGACCTGCCCGAAATGCGCCTACCAGCGACAGCCGGCCGATACGGCGCCGCAGGGCGAGTGCCCGGCCTGCGGGCTGATCTTCCGCAAGTACGTGCAGCAGCGCGTCGCGCAGGGTCAGGCGCGGGGCGCAGGGGACGCGCCCGACGGCATCGCCGTCGGGCCGGCCGCCGTGGCGGGCAGGAGCGCGGCGGGCGCCGCGGACGCGCCGCCTTGGCGCGAGCGGCTGGCGGGCTGGTTCCTGCACGTGGACGACGCGGTCCCGGCGTGGCGCGTGTATGCCAACGCCGGCCTGTTCGCGCTCAGCATCTGGCTGGGACTGCGCTGGTTCATGCTGGACCTGGCCTCCGCCGAGATGATGTCCACGGTGGCGCACCTGGTGATGGTGCCCTTCCACGAGGTCGGCCACCTGGTGTTCATGCCCTTCGGCGAACTGCTCACCCTGCTGGGAGGCAGCCTCGCGCAGCTGATGATCCCCGCGGCCTTCCTGGCGTACTTCAGCATCTGGCAGCGCGACAACTACACCGGTTCGCTGATGCTGTGGTGGGCGGGCACGCAGTGCCTGTCCATCGCCCCCTACATGTACGACGCGAAGACGCCCACGCTGGTGCTGCTGACCGCGCGCACCGGCGACGACGGCGCGCACGACTTCGTCGATGCGCTGGGCATCCTGGGCCTGCTGGACCGCGCGCACGAGGTGGCCTGGGTGACGCACAAGCTCGGCCTGCTGGTGATGCTCGCGGCCTGGGCATGGGGCGGGTACATACTGTGGCGACAATACGAGAACAAGGAGAAGTCCTGATGAGCGTCGCCACCTTGTGCGTGCTGGCCGCCGGCGTGCTGCCGATCCTGTCGGTCGCGCCGGCCAAGGTGAACCCGGGCTTCGACAACAACGCCCCGCGCGAGTGGCTCGCCCGGCTCACCGGCTGGCGCCAGCGCGCGGTCTGGGCGCAGATGAACGGCTGGGAGGCCTTCCCCTTCTTCGCCATCGGCGTGGTGCTCGCGCAGCTGGCGCAGGCGCCGCAGGGCAGGGTGGACGCGCTGGCGCTGGGCTTCATCGCCGCGCGCCTGGCCTACGTCGCCCTCTACTACGCCGACCGCGCGACGCTGCGCTCCATCGCCTGGGGCGCGGGCTTCTGCTGCAGCGTGGCGCTGTACGTGCTCGCGGCCTGAGTTCGCGGCCTGAGCGGCGGGACTTCCCGGCGCGCGGCTCAGGCCGCGCCGAACACCGTCTTCCACAGCGCGCGCGTGGCCGCCACGTGCGCGGCCACCTCGCGCTCCGGCACGCGCGCGAACTTCGCGTCGTTCAGCCGCAGCGCGTGCTGGCGGCGGCGCAACTCGCGGTAGGCCTGCTGCACCGGCGCGGCCTGCCCAGCCGGGACCAGGCCCAGGTCGGCGCAGTAGCCCAGCAGTGCGATGTTGCCGTCGTTCTGCACCAGTTTCGGGTGCGCGTGCGCGTGCGCCAGCACCAGGTACTGCACCATGAACTCGATGTCGACCATGCCGCCGCGGTCGTGCTTGAGGTCGAACTCCTTCGACGGGTTGGGGTGGCCCTCGTGCATGGTCTTGCGCATGGCCAGCACCTCGGCGCGCAGCGCGGGGACGTCGCGCGGCTCGCGCAGCACGCGCCGGCGCTCCTCCTCGAAGGCCGCGCCCACCGCGGCGTCGCCCGCGCAGAAGCGCGCGCGCGTCAGCGCCTGCTTTTCCCAGACCCAGGCCGATTCGCGCTGGTACTTGCGGAACGCTTCCATCGACGACACCAGCAGGCCGGCGGCGCCGTCCGGGCGCAGCCGCAGGTCGGTGTCGAACAGGATGCCGGCGCTAGTGCGGCTGGTGAGCCAGTTGTTCAGCCGCTGCGCGAGGCGCGCGTACAGCTCCGCCGCCGCGTCGTCGTCATCGTCGTAGAGGAAGATGATGTCCAGGTCCGAGGCGTAGCCCAGTTCCTTGCCGCCCAGCTTGCCGTAGCCGATGACCGCGAAGCGCGGCTGCTCCCGGTGGCGGCCGTTCAGCAGCGTCCAGCAACGCTCCAGCGTCACCTGCAGCATCACGTCGGCCAGGTCCGACAGCCGGTCGGCCAGCGCCTCGACGCTGACCCGGCCTTCCAGGTCCTGCGCGAGCAGGTGGAACATCTGCGCGTGGTGCGCGTCGCGCAGCGCATCCAGGATGCGCTCGACGTCCGCGCCGTGGGCCATCAGGTCGCGGCGCAGGTCCTGGCCGAAGGCGTGCCAGTCGGGCTCGGCCGCGAGCGCGCGCGAGTCCAGCAGCACGTCGAGCAGGATCGGATGCTGGTTCAGGTAGCCGGCCGCCCAGGGCGAGGCCGACAGGAGGCGCGCCAGGCGCGCGAGCAGGCCCGGGTGTTCGTCCAGCAGCGCGAGGTAGGCCGCGCGCCGCGAGATGGTCTCGAGCAGGTCCAGGCAGCGGGTGAAGGCCGCGTCATCGGTGCCGGCGGCCTCGACCAGCCGGGGCACCAGCGCGTCGAAGCGCAGCCGGCTGGCGTCGGGCAGGTCGCGGTAGCGGTTGCTGGCGCGTATCAGGCCCATGCGGCGCGCGGCTTCCGCCGGCTGTGCATAGCCGAGCTTGCGCAGGCCGGCTTCGGCCGCGTCCGGGTCGGCCCACAGGCCCGCGAGCGCGTGGTCGCGGCGCTTGGGCGCCGCGTCGGCGGCGAACACGCCCTCGAAGTGGCGCGACACGCGCTCGCGGTGCGCGTCGAGCCCGGCCATGAAGGCGCGCCAGTTCGCGAAGCCCATGGACTGCGCGACCAGCGCCTGGTCACCCGCATCGGTGGGCAGCTCGTGGGTCTGCGCGTCGTCCAGGTACTGGAGCCTGTGCTCCACGCGCCGCAGGAACACGTAGGCGTCGGACAGCTCGCGCACCGCGTCGGCAGGCAGCAGGCCCTTCTTCGCCAGCAGCGCCAGCACCTGCAGCGTGGGGCGCGCCTGCAGCGCGGGGTCGCGCCCGCCGCGTATCAGCTGGAAGGCCTGCGCGACGAACTCGACCTCGCGTATGCCGCCGGGCCCGAGCTTCACGTGGCCGGCCAGTTCGCGCCGCGCCACCTCGGCGCGGATCTGCTCGTGCAGCTCGCGCATCGCGCCGAAGGCGCCGAAGTCCAGGTACTTGCGGAACACGAAGGGCCGCACGATGTCCTGCAGCGCGGGGATGGCGCGCTCGCCGGTGGCGCCGCCCGCGATCGCCCGGCCCTTGATCCACGCATAGCGCTCCCATTCGCGGCCCTGCGCGACCAGGTAATGCTCCAGCGCATCGAAGCTGGTGGCCAGCGGCCCCGGGTCGCCCCAGGGGCGCAGGCGCATGTCCACGCGGAACACGCTGCCGGCGGCGGTGTGCTCGGCCAGCAGCGCGATCAGGCGCTTGCCCATGCGGGTGAAGAACTCGTGGTTGGACAGAGCGCGCGGGCCGCGGATGTCGCCTTCCTCGGGGTAGACGAAGATCAGGTCGATGTCCGAGGACACGTTCAGCTCGCCGCCGCCCAGCTTGCCCATGCCGACCACCAGCAGGCGCTGCGGCTCGCCCGCCTCCGAATGCGGTTCCCCCCATTCGGCGTGCAGGGTGCGCTCCAGGCACGCGAGGCCGTGGCGGATCGCGACGTCGGCCAGCGAACTCATCGCGGTGCATACCTCGGCGAGCGAGGCGCGTCCGTCGAGGTCGCGCGCCATGGTGCCCAGCATCACGCGCGTGCGCAGCTCGCGCAACCGCTCGCCCAGGCGCGCCTCGTCCAGCGGTTCACCCGCAGCGCCCGCGCCGAGGAACGCCTCCATGCGCGCGGCATCCCATGGGGCGGGTGCCCCGAGTTCGTCGGCGAGCTCCGGGCGCGCCTGCACCCAGCCCGCGGCGGCGCGCGACCACGCGAGCAGCGGATGGGTCGCGCCCGCGCCGGGACTGGCGCGCTTCGGGGCGCGGGCCCCGGTGCGTGCCGCGGTTCGCGACCGGGTGCGCGGCGCAGCGGGTTTGGCGGTGCTCATGGGACGGGGCGCGGACCCTGTTGATGGCTGTGCATGGCGTGCTTGCGGGCGGGCTGCCGCAAGGGCGGGTGTCTGAATGACGGTACAATCTTTTCAGACCAAAACCGGATTCTACCGGCCCCGCGCAGCGGCCCGACTGCCTTGAACGACAGCGCCAAGCCCCGCCAGCCAGACCCGCAGGCCGAGGACGCCCATCCGTCCGGCGGGCCGGTGCGCCCGGCGGCAGGGGAGGCCGGGCGCCCGGCCGACGGTGCACCGGCGCAGCACGGGCACGGCGCCGCGCAGGCGCTCATCGCGGCGGAGCACGCGGTGGAACACGCGGTGGAGCATGCCGTCGAGCGCGTCGAGGAGGCCGTCGACCGCATCGAGCACGACGTCGAGGCGGCGATCGACCGCGCCACCCATCGCCCCGCGCTCGGACGCCGCCTGGTCGCGGCGTTCGGCTGGATGCTGACCGCGGCGTACTTCTCGCTCGCGCTGTTCCTGCTGGTGCTGCGCTACTGGGCCCTGCCCAACATCGGCGAGTTCGCGCCGGACATCGAACGCGTGGTGTCGCAGGCCATGGGCACGCGCGTGACCATCGGCCGGATCGACGCGGGGTGGCACGGCCTGCGCCCCGAGCTGCAGCTCTCGGACGTGCGCATCCACGACCGCGAGGGCGCCGTCGCGCTGTCGCTGCCCGCGATCGAGGCGGAGGTCGCATGGCGCTCGGTGGTCGATCGCGGCATCGTGTTCCATTCGCTGGTGATCGACCGCGCTGACCTGGAAGTGAGTCGCGACGCGCAGGGCCGCCTGTTCATCGCCGGGCTGGAAGTGCGCGGCGACCCGGCGGGGGGCAAGGGCGCGGCCGACTGGCTGCTGGGGCAGCGCGAGGTGCAGGTGCGCGACGCGCGCGTCACCTGGCTGGACCATCGGCGCGCGGCGCCCGCGCTGACGCTGGCGGGGGTGACCTTCCTGTTCCAGAACGATGGCGGCACCCACCGCTTCGCGCTGCGCGCCCAGGCCGCGCGCGAGCTGGCCTCGGCGCTGGATGTGCGCGGCGAGCTGTACGGCAGCGACCCGGGCGAGCCTTCGACCTGGAGCGGCCGGCTGTTCGCCGAACTCGACTACACCGACCTCGCCGCGTGGCAGCGCTGGTTCGACTACCCGTTCGAGCTGCGCTCGGGCAAGGGCGCGCTGCGCCTGTGGCTGGGCTTCACCGGCAACCACCTCGCCGAGGCGGTGGCCGACGTCGTGCTCTCGGGCGTGTCCACGCGCATGGGGCCGGACCTGCCGCTGCTCGAGCTGGACTACCTGCGCGGACGGATCGCCGGCAAGCAGCTGGGCAACCGCACCGAGGTCAGCGGCCGCCGGCTCGCGCTGCGCACCCAGGCCGGCGTCGCGCTGCCCGCGGCAGACTTCTCGGTGAAGCTGGTGCGCCCCGGGGCGGGCGCCCCCGGCGCCACGCCGCCCGGGGGCGAGGTCACGGCGGATGCGATGCAGCTGGAGCCGCTGGCGCGCATCGTGGAGTTCCTGCCGGTGTCGCCCGAGCTGCGCAAGCGCATCAGCGACACCGATCCGCGCGGCCGCGTGAGCGAGCTGCGCCTGGTCTGGAGCGGCGTGATGCCCAACCCCGCGACGTACTCGGTGCGCGGGCGTTTCGAGAACCTCGCGGGCCGCGCCAATGCGGGCCTGCCCGGGTTCTCCGGGCTGACCGGGCAGGCCGAGGCCAGCGAGCGCGGTGGCCAACTGACACTGGCCTCGCAGGCGGTGGTGCTCGACTTGCCGCAGCCGGCGTCTGCCGCGCCGCCGCCGCCCACCGCCCTGCAGCTCGAACCGCGCTACGCGTTCGACAGCGTCGGCGGCCAGTTCAGCTGGGCGCCGCGACCGGACGGCATGGAGCTGCGCTTCTCGGGCCTGTCGTTCGCTAACCGGGACATGGCCGCGACCGTGTCGGGCAGCATCGGCCTGCGCGCCGGCGGGAGCGGCATGGCCGACATCAGCGCGAGCATCCCGCGCGCCGAGGCGACGGCGATCACGCGATACATTCCCCTGTCCGCGGGCGCGCGCGAGTTCCTCCGCGGCGCCCTGTTGGCCGGCCAGATGAGCGACGGCAAGCTGCGCCTGCAAGGGGACCTGGCGAAGTTCCCGTTCGCCAATGCCAAGGCCGGCCAGTTCCTGGTCGAGGGGAAATTCCGCGACACCGAGTTCCGCTTCGCCGACCGGTGGCCGCGTCTGGAGGCCGTTGGCGGCTTGCTGCTGGTGGACGGGCGGCGGCTGGAGATCCGTGCCCAGCGCGCGCAGGTAATGGGCGCGCGCGTCACCCAGGCGCGCGCCGACATTCCCGACCTGTTCTCCGGGCGGGAGATGCTGCTGCGCGTGGAGGGCGAGGCGCAGGGCAACACCCAGGAGTTCCTGCGTTTCATCGACGCCAGCCCGGTGGGGGGATACATCGACGGCGCGACCTCGGCCTTCCAGTCCACGGGCGGCGGCCGCGCCACGCTCAAACTGGAGGTGCCCCTGTGGCGCCCGAACGACACCACGGTGAGTGGCGCCTATTCGTTCTCGAACAACCAGTTGGTGCTCGAGCCCGGCATGCCCGCCTTCACCCAGGCCTCGGGACGGGTGGAGTTCAGCGACAAGTCGGTCGCCATACGCGGCGTCAGCGCCCAGCTGCTGGGCGGCCCGGTGACGGTGAACGGCGCCTCGCGCGGCGACGGCGCGGTGGTCATCTCCGCGCAGGGCACGGCGGCGGTGCGCGAGCTGCGCCGCATGGTGGACTTCACGCTGCTGTCGCGCGCCAGCGGCAACGCCGCGTGGCGCGGCCAGGTGGTGGCGCGCAAGGGCGGCATCGACATGACCGTGGAGTCCGACCTGCGCGGCGTCGCCGTGGACGCGCCCCCGCCGGTGGGCAAGGCCGCGGGCGAGGCGCTGGCCTTCAAGCTCGAGCGCAGCAACGCCACCGATGCCGACACCGCGAAGCGCTTTTTCAACGTGCGCCCGCCCGCGCGGGGCGACGTCTGGTCGCTCGCCGTCGGGCGCTCGGTGAGCGGCTGGCTGGTGCGCAAGCGCGTGCCGCCGGGGCCCGGCGCGGAGGATGCCCGCATGGTGTTCGAGCGCGGCTCGATCGGGTTGAACGAGCCGCCGGCGCTGACCGAGCGCGCCGGCTTGTCGATCAACGGCGAGCTGCCCTACGTCGACTACGACCGCTGGATCGCGTTGTCGGGATCCGGGTCCGGCGCGGACGCCGCCGCCGCGCCCGCGC
>CAIVVS010000172.1 GCA_903909415.1 uncultured Pseudomonadota bacterium
CGCCCGCGCCGGCCAGCCCGCCGCGCTGGCGGTGCCGCAGCGCTGAGCGCCCGCGCGCCCGGCGGGCCGCGCCGCAAACCCGCCGCCTCGAAGGAGGTGGTGGGTGCGCCCCAGCGGGGCGACCGCTGGGTAGACCGCTGGATAGACCTCTGCGCGCTGGACGAGGTGGGCATCAACGCCTCGCTGCGCGTCGACCGCCCGCACCCGCAGGGTGTGCTGGAGCTCGCAGTACACCGCCTGCCCGACGGCGTGTACGTCACCGACGACCATTGCACCCACCAGCCGGTGTCGCTGGCTCAGGGCTTCATCGAGGACGGCATCGTCTACTGTCCCTTCCATGGCGGCGCCTTCGAAGCGCGCACCGGCGCGCCCGCGCGGCGTCCCTGCACCGAGCCGCTGCGGACCTATGCGGTACGCGTGGTGGACGGCCGCGTGCAGGTCGATCCCGAGCCGCGCGTCGTGGTCGCGCCGCCTGCAAAGGATGCGGACCGGAGGTAAAGTCGGCCTGTGCCCGATGCCCAAGTCCACGCCGTTTCCCCGACCGCCGACAAGCCCGCCGCGGCGCTAGCGCTGGACGAGGCCCTGCTGATGGTGGAACGCGGCCATGACCTGCCGGTGGTGATGCTGGCCCTGGTACGGCGTGGCGTGCATCCCGGGTCGGCCCAGTTGATCGCCCAGGCGCTGCTGCGCGCCGCCGAGTCGCAGGTGCTGCGCGACCGGGCGCTGGCCGTGGTTCGACCGGCGCCGGTGCTGCCAGCGCGCCGCCGCGATGCACAGGCCGAGGCACGCGCCGCCGACGCCGCCCTGCGCTGGTTCGCCGGTGCGGCCATCACCGGGCTGGTCGGCGCGGTGTCGCTGTGGATGCTGGTCGAGGCCTTCGGTTACGGTTTCGGCTTCAGCGCCGGCGTGGACCAGGGCATGGACCACGCGCTGCGCGCGGTCGGCGAGTTGCTCGCGCTGCGCTGAGCAGCCGTGCTGGTGCGCGGCGCAGGCTTGCGCCCCGGGCCCGCCTCAGTCCCCCAGTCCCACGGCCTTCGCCCGTTCGGTCAGCCACGCGCGCACTGCATTGCGGTCCACCTTGCCGGCGCCGTTCAGCGGCAGTTCGGCTTCCGGCACGATGGCGACCAGGCGCGGGTGTGCGTACTTCGGGCCGTTGTCCAGGCACCACTGCTTGAGCGCGTCCGCGTCGGCGCTGGCGCCGCGCTTGAGCACCACCATGGCCGCAGGCGCCCAGCCCTTGACCTTGTGCGGCACCGGCGCTACCACCGCGTTGGCGACCGCCTCGTGGCCGAACAGCCGGTCCTCGACTTCCTTGGGGTAGATGTTCTCGCCGCCGCACGAGAACATGTCGTCCACCCGGCTCTTGAAGTAGAAGAAGCCGTCCGCGTCGCGCCGCAGCACGTCGCCGGTGTGGAAGCCGCCGGAGCGCATCGCCTGCGCCGTCGCCGCCGGATCCTCCCAGTAGCCGCCGAACACCGCCGGGCCGTCCAGCACCAGCTCGCCGTCCTCCTCCGGCCCGCAGGCGCTCCCGTCCGGCCGCAGCAGCCGCGCCCCGACGTGGTGGATCGGCATCCCCACCGATCCGGGCTTCTCCAGCACCCGCCCCGGCGGCGTCGAGAAGCAGTTGGGGCCGACCTCGGTCAGCCCGAAGCCCTGGCGCAGCGGGATGCCCCGCGCCTGGTAGCGCAGCAGCAGCGGCATCGACAGCGGCGCCCCGCCGCAGAGCGCGTCCCGCACGCTGCTCAGATCCGTCGTCTCAAAGTCCGGGTGATCGGCGAGC
>CAIVVS010000173.1 GCA_903909415.1 uncultured Pseudomonadota bacterium
CCGCCGGCCGCGCGGTCAACGGCGGCGCCCGCCGCCGAGGATGGAACCGAGCACGCCGCGGATGATCTCGCGCCCGACCTGGGAGCCGATGGT
Organism: uncultured Pseudomonadota bacterium; assembly: GCA_903909415.1. The sequence goes on from CAIVVS010000173.1 coordinate 94, forward strand.
GCGCGCCGCGCTCCTGGCCACCTGCTGCACCAGCCCGTCCTGCTTGCCACCGCGCGGCCCGGTACGGCCGAACAGCAGGTCGCCGATCACGCTGCCGGCGCCCGACGATGACGAGTCCTGGGGCTGTGACGGCGCGGGCATGTCCATGCCGCGCGGCGGTTGTCCCGCCGGCTGCCCGGTACGGGAAGGCGCCTGCGCCGTGTCGGACTGCGCCGGCTGGCGCGCGTCGGTGCGCCCGCGCAGCTTTTCGTAGGCGGATTCCCGGTCCACCAGCTTCTCGTAATGGCCGTAGATCACCGAGGACTTGATGAGCCCGTCGCGCTCCTGCGGCGTGAGCGGGCCGATGCGCGAGCCCGGCGGCAGCACGTAGCCGCGCTCGACCACGGTGGGCCGGCCCTTCTCGTCCAGCAGCGACACCAGCGCCTCGCCCACCGAGAGTTCGGTGATCGCGGCCTGCGCGTCGAACTTCGGGTTGGCGCGCATGGTCTCGGCGGCGGCCTTGACCGCCTTCTGGTCCCGCGGCGTGAAGGCGCGCAGCGCGTGCTGCACCCGGTTGCCGAGCTGGCCCAGCACCGTCTCGGGCACGTCCAGCGGGTTCTGGGTCACGAAGTACACGCCCACGCCCTTGGACCGGATCAGGCGCACCACCTGCTCGATCTTGTCCAGCAGCGACTTGGGCGCCTCGTTGAACAGCAGGTGTGCCTCGTCGAAGAAGAACACCAGCTTGGGCTTGTCCATGTCGCCGACCTCGGGCAGGTGCTCGAACAGGTCCGACAGCAGCCACAGCAGGAAGGTCGAATAGAGCTTGGGCGAGTTCAGCAGCTTGTCCGCGGCCAGGATGTTGACCACGCCGCGGCCCTTGCTGTCCACCTGCATCAGGTCGGCGATGTCCAGCATCGGCTCGCCGAACAGCTCGGTGCCGCCCTGCGAGTCCAGCTCGAGCAGGCCGCGCTGGATCGCGCCCACCGAGGCGGCCGATATGTTGCCGTAGTCGGTCTGGTAGTCCTTGGCGTTCTCGCCCACGTGCGACAGCATCGCGCGCAGGTCCTTCATGTCCAGCAGCAGCAGGCCGTTGTCGTCGGCGATCTTGAACACCAGCGTGAGCACGCCCTGCTGGGTGTCGTTCAGGTTGAGCAGGCGGCCCAGCAGCAGCGGGCCCATGTCCGACACCGTGGCGCGCGCCGGGTGGCCGGACTTGCCCCACACGTCCCAGAACACCACCGGGCAGGCGGCAAATACCGGCTCGGGCAGCTTGCGCTCGGCCAGGCGCTCGCGCAGCTTGGGACTGGACTCACCCGCCGCGCCCAGGCCCGAGAGGTCGCCCTTCACGTCGGCCATGAACACCGGCACGCCGATGGCGGAGAAGCCCTGCGCGAGGGTCTGCAGGGTCACGGTCTTGCCGGTGCCGGTGGCGCCGGTGATCAGGCCGTGGCGGTTGGCCAGCGCCGGCAGCAGGACGAGTTCGGTGTCGCCCGCGCGGGCGACGGTGATGGGTGCGGCCATGGCGGTTACCTGCTGGGATGGGGTGCTAAAATCATACATGCAGTCAGCGACTTAGCCGCGCCCTTCGGGATGCGCGCGCAGCGGTGGTGCCGGCTGCTTCCGCAATCCAACTTACCCAGTGGTGGTCAGCATGGCAGGTCATTCGAAGTGGGCGAACATCAAGCACAAGAAGGCGATCACCGACGCCAAGCGCGGCAAGGCCTTCACCCGCGTGATCAAGGAAGTCACCGTCGCCGCGCGCATGGGCGGCAGCGACCCGGCGATGAACCCGCGCCTGCGACTGGCCATCGACAAGGCCTCGGAAGTGAACATGCCCAAGGACAACGTCGAGCGCGCGATCAAGCGCGGCGCCGGTGAACTGGAGGGCGTGAACTACGAGGAAATCCGCTACGAGGGCTACGGCATCGGCGGTGCCGCGGTGATCGTGGACTGCCTCACCGACAACCGCACCCGCACCGTGGGCGAGGTGCGCCACGCGTTCTCCAAGCACGGCGGCAACCTCGGCACCGACGGTTCGGTGGCCTTCCTGTTCAAGCATTGCGGCCTGTTCGTGTTCGCCCCGGGCACGCCGGAGGACAAGCTGATGGACGCGGCGCTGGAGGCCGGCGCCGACGACGTGGTCAGCAACGAGGACGGCTCCATCGAGGTGATGTGCGCGCCGCCGCAGTTCCACGCGGTGAAGGAAGGCCTGGAGAAGGCCGGTTTCAAGCCCGAGATGGCCGAGATCACCATGAAGCCCAATGCCGAGACGGTGATGACCGGCGAGGACGGCGAGCGCATGCAGAAGCTGCTCGACGTGCTGGAGTCGCTCGACGACGTGCAGGACGTCTACACCAGCGCGGTGATCGGCGAGTGAACCCGCTGGCGCGCCGCCGGTGATCGCCCGGGCGCGCTGCCCGGAGCGGGCCGCCGCCGCGTACATCCGGGCCGCATCGATCCGGGCCGCATCCTTCCCGGGGAAGCGGGGATGAACCCGCGCGTGATGGCCGCCGCCCCGGCGATGTTCGTGCTGCTGTGGAGCGTGGGCTTCCTCGCGTCCAAGGGCGGCCTGGCGCACGCCGGCCCGCTGTCCTACATGTTCATGCGTTTCGGCTGTTCGGCGGTGGCCATGGTGCTGATCGCGCTGGCCATGGGTGCGCGCTTCCCCTCGACGCCGTCCCTGGCCGGCCATGTGGTCTTCGCCGGGTTGCTGCAGCACGCGCTCTACCTCACACCCAACTTCTGGACCATGTCGCGCGACTTCCCGGCCGGGCTGGTGGCGCTGATCGGCGCGCTGCAGCCGCTGCTCACCGCGCTGCTCGCCGGGCGCTTCCTTGGCGAGCGCTCGACGCGCGCGCAGTGGATCGGCCTTTTCGTCGGCCTGGCCGGCGTGCTGATGGTGCTGTCCGACAAGATCGCCTTCGACTGGCGCTCGCCGCTGGACGCGGGCCTGGTGTTCCTCGGCATGGCGAGCCTGACGGTGGGCACGCTGTGGCAGAAGCGCTTCTGCTCCCAGATGGACCTGCTGGGCGGCAGTGCGCTGCAGCTGGTGGCCTCGGCGCTGCTGACGTTCTGCGTGATGGCGGCATTCGAGGACTTCCGCGTGGACTTCGTGTGGCAGTTCAATGTGTCGCTGGGCTACATGGTGGGCATGTCCCTGTTCCTCTACACCATGATGCACGCCATGTTCCGCGGTGCCGGCGCCTCGCGCGTGGCCAGCCTGTTCTACCTCGTGCCGCCGGTCACGTGCTTCCTCACCTGGCTGTTCCTGGACGAGCAACTGGGCTGGCTGGCCATCGGCGGTATGCTAGTGACGGTGTCCGGGGTGGCGCTGGCCACCCGAAAGGCGAACTGAACCGGGAGGAAGCAGTCATGGCTCCAGCCCAAGCCCCGTTTCGAACGAATTGGGGATCGCACGGATCGCGGCGCGCCGCGCTGGTCGCCCTGGCCGTGGTGCTGGCCTGGGCCGGACTGGCCTGGCTGGTCACCGGCTGGACGGCGCAGGGGCGTATCGAGGGGCAGGTCGAGCAGGTGCGCCAGGACGCCAACAACGGGGCAAAAAGCATCAGCGCGGCGATCGGGCTGAGGCTTGCCCAGACGAACACCATCCTGCTGGTGCTGTCCAACGACCCGAGCCTGGTCGCCACGCTGGCGCGCTTCGGTCCGGACGCGTCCCCGTCCATCCTGCCGCAGGGCGCACGTCGCGCGGCTTGGCTGGCCGACCCGGTGCTTGCGCCGATCGCCCAGCGGCTGAGCCTGGTCGCGGCGAACACCGGCGCCGCCGCGGTGTTGCTGATCAACGCCGCCGGCGACTGCGTCGCCTCGGCCTTCATCGGCGGTGCGAACTCCCAGACCGGCACCAACTACGCGGACCGCGAGTACTTCCAGGCCACGCGCCTGGGCAAGGCCGGCCGCCATTTCGTGGTGGGCCGTGTCACGGACACCTACAATATGGTCTTCGGCATGCCGATTTCGAACGCATCCGGCGTGCTCGGCATGATCGGCGCCTCGGTGGACATGACCGGCATGGCGCCGCTGCTGGGAGACGAAATGGCCTTCGTCACCGACGAGAACGGCGTGGTGGTGCTGGCCAGGGAGCGGAGTTTTCGCATGGCCAGCGTGCCGGGCGCCGGGGTCAACGGCATGCCCCGCGACGAGCGCGAGCGCCGCTACAAGACCGTTCAGTTCCCGGTGCTCGACCTGGAGCCCGCGATGGCGGGCGTGGCGCCGGGGCTGGTGCGCTGGCAGGGGCGCGCCCCCTACGTGCTTGCCTCGCAGTTCACCGCGGGCAACGAGATGAAGGTGCACGTGCTGCGGCCACTGGTGGGACTCGACGAAATACGCGCTGACCGCGTCCGTACCTTCGTGCTGCTGGTGCTGTCGGGCGTGCTAACCGCGTTGCTCGCGCTTGGCGCGAGCAACTACCTGCGCACGTGGAACGCGCATCGGGCCGAGCTGCTGCGCCTGAACGAGGAACTGTCGATGCAGGCGCGCTCGGACGCGCTCACCGGATGCGCCAACCGGCGGCGCTTCATCGAGGTGCTGGAGATCGAGCGCCAGCGCGCCGAGCGCTACGCGTCGCCGTTCTGCCTGCTGAGCCTGGACCTGGACCATTTCAAGCGGGTCAACGACCGCCACGGCCATCCCTGCGGCGACGCGGTGCTGCGCCACCTGGTCGAGGTGGTGCAGGGCTCGCTGCGCCCGACCGACCTGCTGGGCAGGATGGGCGGAGAGGAGTTCAGCGTGCTGCTGCCGCAGACCGGCTCGCACGAGGCCGGCATCATCGCCGGGCGCATCCGCGCGACGGTCGAGGCCACGCCCGCGCGCTGGGGAGAACATGGGGTCCCCGTGACGGTGAGCGTGGGCGTCGCGCAGTGGCGCGCCGCGGAGCGCGAACTCTGCGACGACCTGCTCGCGCGCTGCGACGAGGCGATGTACGAGGCCAAGCACGCCGGGCGCAACCGCGTGGTGATGGCGCCGGAGCCGCCGGCCGCGCAGGACACCGCGGCAACCGTGTCGCCCGTCTGACGGCGCGCCGCCCCGACGTTCAGCCTGCCAGCGGCGCCTGCCAGGCGTCGTGGCGGTACACCCAGTCGGCGTCGCCGGAAGCCTTGAGCCATTCATTGCCGTGCGAGGTCTGCTGCACGCGGCTGGCGCGCGGGATGCGGCTGGCCTGGTAGCGCGCGAGCGCCGCCGCCACGCCGTCGCGCGGCACGCCCTTGAGGCAACGCGACAGCACCACCGCGTCCTCGATGCCCATGGCCGCGCCCTGCGCCATGAAGGGTGTCATCGCATGGCATGCGTCGCCCAGCAGCGTGACCCGGCCCTGCGACCAGGCCGGCATCGGGTCGCGGTCGTAGAGCGCGGTGCGGAACGCGCCGTCGATCGCGTCCAGCACGGCGCGCGCTTCCGGGTGGAAGCCGGCCATGGCCGCGCGCAGCGTCGACGGGTCGCCCTGCTGCGACCAGGATTCGCGGTCCTGTCCGGCCTCGGGCAGCGTCGCGAACACGAACAGGTCCTCGCCGCGGTTGATCAGGAAGGTCACCAGCTGCAGCTGCGGCGTCGGCCCCCACCATTTCACGAAGGGCGCGAGGTCGGTGCCCCGCACGTCGGCCGCCGGCACCATCGCGCGCCAGGCCACCATGCCGGTGTAGCTCGGGCGGTCCGCGCCGAACAGCGCCTGGCGCACCCTGGAGTGGATGCCGTCGGCGCCGATCAGCGCGTCGCAGGTGGCGTGGCTGCCGTCCTCGAAGTCCAGCTGCACTTCGTGCCGGCCGGCGTCGAAGCCGGTCAGGCGCTTGCCGAGCTGGATGCGCCCTGCCGGAAAGGCCGCGGCCAGCGCGCCCACCAGTTCGGCGCGGTGCAGGGTGATCATGGGCGCGCCATAGCGCAGGCGCGCGGCCTCGGCCAGTTCCACGCGCGAGGTCACTTCACCGGTGTCCCAGGTACGCGACAGGCGCAGCGTCGGCGCCCAGGCAGTGCGCCGTATCGCCCCGCCCAGGCCCAGGCCGTCCAGCGCCATCACGGCATTGGGCGCGAGGTTGATCGCCGCGCCCACCCACGAGAGCTTGCCGGCCTGCTCGTAGATCGTGACGTCGGCGCCGTCGCGCGCCAGCGCGATGGCTGCGGTGAGGCCGCCTATGCCGGCGCCGATGATGGCGATGCGGGGAGCGGGGGAGTCGATTGCGGTATCCATGCGCGCAAGTATAGGACCGCGTCGCGGCGTCGTTCAGGGTGTGACCCGTAGCCCTGCGCCGGTCCGCGCCGGGCATGGCCCCTATAATTGACCATGGCCGCACCCGCTCCCGCCGTTCCGACACCGACGCTGCGCATCCTCGGCATCGACCCGGGCCTGCGCATCACCGGCTTCGGCATCATCGACAAGACCGGCTCGAAGCTGGTGTACGTCACCAGCGGCTGCGTGCGCTCGCCCGACGGCGAGCTGCCCGAGCGGCTGAAGTCCATCCTCGACGGCGTGCGCGAGGTGGTCGCCACCCACCTGCCGCAGCAGACCGCGGTGGAGCGCGTGTTCGTCAACGTCAACCCGGAGTCGACGCTGGCGCTGGGCCAGGCGCGCGGCGCGGCGATCTGCGCGCTGGTGGATTCGGGCGTGCCGGTGGCCGAGTACACCGCGCTGCAGGTGAAGCAGGCGGTGGTCGGCAACGGGCACGCGAAGAAGGAACAGGTGCAGGAGATGGTCAAGCGCCTGCTCGCGCTGCCGGGCGTACCCAGCCCGGACGCGGCCGACGCGCTGGCCTGCGCCATCTGCCACGCGCACGGCGGGCAGGGGCTGGGCGGGCTGGATACCAAGGGACTGAAGCTGCGCAGGGGAAGGCTGGGATGATCGGACGAACATGATTGGACGAGCATGATTGGGCGACTGAGCGGTGTGCTGCTCGAGAAGAACCCGCCCGCGATCCTGGTGGATGCGCAGGGCGTGGGCTACGAGCTCGAGGTGCCGATGAGCACCTTCTACAACCTGCCGGCCACGGGCGAGAAGGTATCGCTGCACACCCACCTGGTGGTGCGCGAGGACGCGCACCTGCTCTATGGCTTCGGCACCCACGGCGAGCGCAGCGCGTTCCGGCAGCTGATCAAGATCTCCGGCGTCGGCCCGCGCATCGCGCTGGCCGTGCTCTCGGGCCTGTCGGTGGGCGAGATCGCCGAGGCGGTGGCCACGCAGGAGCCGGCGCGGCTGGTGAAGGTCCCGGGCATCGGCAAGAAGACCGCCGAGCGCCTGCTGCTGGAACTCAAGGGCAAGTTCGGCGACGAGCTGTCCGGCGACGTGTCGGTGAACCGCGTGGCCCCGGCCAAGGGCGACGTGGTCAATGCGCTGCTGGGGCTGGGCTACAGCGACAAGGAAGCGCAGTCCGCGGTGAAGTCCCTGCCTGAGGGACTGACGGTGTCCGAGGGCATACGCCAGGCGCTCAAGGCGCTGGCCAAGGCCTGAAGCCGCGCCGGCGGCGCGTCACGTCCGGCGCGTTCAGGCCAGGCGTGGCGCGCCGGGCAGCACCACCTGGTCGCCGCGCTCCTCGGGCACGCACACCAGGTTGATGCCGGTCTGGTAGACGAGGTAGTTCCAGTCCGACAGCAGGCGCGGCACGCGCCCGCCGTCCTGTCCCAGCCACTCGACCTGCATCAGCGGCCGGCAGCGCGTGATGGTCGCCTCGCCGCCCAGCAGCACGTCCTCCTCCATCTGCTCCACGTCCAGCTTCACCAGGTCGACGCGCGCGAACCCGTAGTCGTCCAGAACCCGCACGTTCACGTGCTCCGGCGGCCTGCCTGCATCGTCCGGCGCCTGCGGGTCGGGCGAGCGCCCGTGCAGGTTCAGTCCGCCGAAGGACCAGTTGCGCGTGTAGTCCAGCGGCGGCAGCGCGAGCACGCCCGGCTCGCGGCCCAGCGCCATGTGGTGGCCGTGCACGTTGGTGAGGCTGGCGATCGCCACGTTGCCCATCAGCGCCTGGAACAGCAGTCGCTGCGGCTCGAAGGCGTGCACCGTGCCCTGCGGCCCGACCGCCTCGGCCAGCACCAGCGTGGTCACGCCGATGTTCGCGCCGATGTCCATCACCACCGCGCCGGGCGCGCAGGCGCGCGCCAGTTGCGCGAGCAGCGACATCTCCTCGGGCTGGTAGTCGCCGTGCTGCATCAGCTCGTGGCCGACGCCGATGCGTCCCTGCGGCGTGTCCAGCCAGTCGTTGCGGTTGACGATCATGCTGCCGTGCGCGGTGGGCACCAGCACGTTGAAGCGCGCGCGCGGCGTGATGGCCTGGCTCATGCGGGGTGGGCCTTGCGGTTGGTTTGCGGTGGCGTGTCGTTCCGGGCCGGGCTGCGGGCCGGGTTCCGTAGTATGTTTGAGGCCGTGGCCGCGTGGGGATGGAAAATGCCCGGAAAACACATAAGTGGCTGATAAATAAAGAGATTTTGTGGCTATCGAGACCGACCGCCTGATTTCCGCCGCGCCCGCCTCCACGCATGAGGAGGCCTTCGAGCGCGCGCTGCGACCGAAGTCGCTGGACGAGTACGTCGGCCAGGAAAAGATCCGCGGCCAGCTGTCCATCTTTGTCGAGGCCGCGCGCGGCCGCAAGGAAGCGCTGGACCACGTGCTGCTGTTCGGACCGCCGGGACTGGGCAAGACCACGCTCGCGCACATCGTCGCGCGCGAGATGGGGGTGAACCTGCGCCAGACTTCCGGGCCGGTGCTGGAGCGCCCGGGCGACCTCGCCGCCATCCTCACCAACCTCGAGCCGAACGACGTGCTGTTCATCGACGAGATCCACCGCCTGTCGCCGGTGGTCGAGGAGATCCTCTACCCTGCGCTGGAGGACTACCAGATCGACATCATGATCGGCGAGGGGCCGGCGGCGCGCTCGGTGAAGCTCGACCTGCCGCCGTTCACGCTGGTGGGCGCGACCACGCGCGCCGGCATGCTGACCAACCCGCTGCGCGACCGCTTCGGCATCGTCGCGCGCCTGGAGTTCTATACCGACGAGGAATTGAAGCGCATCGTCGACCGCTCGGCCACGCTGCTGAACGTGGTGGTGTCCGACGAGGGCTCGATGGAGATCGCGCGCCGCTCGCGCGGCACCCCGCGCATCTCCAACCGGCTGCTGCGCCGCGTGCGCGACTACGCGCAGGTGCGCGCCGGCGGCGAGGTGACGCGCGAGGTGGCCGACGCCGCGCTCAAGATGCTGGACGTGGACCTGCTCGGCCTGGACATGATGGACAGGAAGCTGCTGCTGGCGATCCTGGAGAAGTTCGCCGGCGGCCCGGTGGGCCTGGACAACCTGGCCGCTGCCATCGGCGAGGAGTCCGACACCATCGAGGACGTGCTCGAGCCCTACCTGATCCAGCAGGGCTACCTGCAGCGCACGCCGCGCGGTCGCATCGCCACGGTCTCGGCCTACCGCCACTTCAACATGGTCAGCCCCACCGGCGCCCGCCCCCCGGGTGCCGCGCCCGGCGGCGCGCTCTGGGAAGAACCCCCGCCCAACGAGTAGTGCCGACGGCATGAGCGGGCCACGGGCCCGCTCAACTGTCGTGGGGGATTCCAAAAGGGGGCAACGCCCCCTTTTTCGTTCGGACCCTTTTTCCTTTAACCCCGTTTGCGCCATGCCGCCGTTTACACCCGGGTATCCCACACCCGGAGCAAACGATGCGAGCGTCCTTCCCCGGCCTTGCGGCCATCCGTTCCCTGGCGTGCGCGGCCTTGGCCCTGCCCGCCGTCGCCCAGGCCTTCTGCGGCTTCTACGTGGGCCGCGCCGACGCCGGCCTGTTCAACGACGCAAGCAAGGTGATCATGGCGCGCGCCGGCGAGCGCACCGTGATCACCATGCAGAACGACTACGCCGGGCCGCTGCCGGCCTTCGCGATGGTGGTGCCCGTCCCCGAGGTGCCGCGCCGCGAGCAGATCCGCATCGCCGACGCGCGCGTGTTCGAGCGCATCGACGCCTACTCGGCGCCGCGCCTGGCCGAGTACTTCGATCCCGATCCCTGCGCGGCGCGGCGCGATAACCTGGCCGACCGCGCGCAGAGCGCGTTGCAGGCGCCGCAGGCGTCCATGGAGATGGCCAGGACCAAGGCCACCGGCGTGGCCGTCGAAGCCGCCTACGCCGTGGGCGAATACGACATCGTGATCCTGTCGGCGCAGCAGTCCGACGGGCTGGAGTCCTGGCTGCGCGACAACGGCTACCGCATCCCGGCGGGCGCCGCGCGGGCGCTCGCGCCCTACGTGCGCCAGGGCATGAAGTTCTTCGTCGCCAAGGTGAACCTGGCCGAGCAGGCCAGGGTCGTCGGGAGCGGCGACGGCGGCTCGCGCCAGCTGCGGCCGCTGCAGTTTGCTTTCCGCTCGGAGAAGTTCATGCTGCCGATCCGCCTGGGCATGCTGAACGCGCGCGGCCCGCAGGACCTGCTGCTGTGGGTGCTGACGCGCCAGGGCCGGGTGGAGGCGAGCAATTACCGCACGCTCAAGCTGCCGGCGAACATGGACCTGCCGGTGGGCGTGCGCGGCGACTTCGCGCGCTTCTACAAGGGCTTGTTCGCCGAGCAGGCACGGCGCGAGTCCCACCGCGTGGTGTTCACCGAATACTTCTGGGACATGTCCTGGTGCGATCCCTGTGCCGCCGACCCGCTGTCGCCCGAGGAACTGCGCGAGGCCGGCGTGTTCTGGCTGGATGGTGTGGCCGAGGACGGCGCTCCCGCGAACCTGGTGCGCCCGCGCCGCGGCCCGGTGGGCGGCCCCCTTGTTGGTCCCCTCGGTGGCCCCATTGGCGGCGCGCAGCCGGTGATGCTGACCCGCCTGCACCTGCGCTACACGCGCGACACCTTTCCCGAGGACCTGTCGTTCCAGGAAACCCGCGACCGGCAGAATTACCAGGCGCGCTACGTGCTGCGACATGCCTGGCGCGGCGACCCGGACGCCTGCCCCGAGGCGCGCCCCTACCTGCGCCAGGTGCGCGAGCGGCGCGAGCGCGAGGCGCAGGCGCTGGCCAACCTCACCGGCTGGGACGTGAACGAGGTGCGCGAGCGCTACCGCGTGTCGTCGACGCCCAGGGGCCTGGACGAGCGTTCCGTCGACGAGCGGCGCAGGGATGACGGGTTCTGGTCGCGCTGGACCAACCCGTGAGCGCCTCGATGCCGGCCCATGCGATGCGCGTGGCGCGCAGTGCGGCGTGCGGCGCGGCGGAGCGGTTGCGTGCGATGGCAGGCCGTCTGCGATCGGGATTGCCCGCCGATGCGCGGGTGTTCCAGATCCTGTTCCTCGCGTCCCTGCTGTCGGCCGGCGTGCTGCTGCGCGACTTCAGCATCCGCTGGGAGCAGATGGCGCTGACCTTCGCCGCGGGCCTGGCCACGCAGCACATGGCGCTGCGTGTGCTGGGCCTGCGTGCGGGCTACCTCTCCGCGATCGTCACTTGCTTCGGCCTGTCCATCCTGCTGCGCGCCGACAGCCTGTGGGTGCATCCGCTCGCGGCCTCGCTGGCGATGGCGGCGAAGTTCACGGTCCGCGTGCGCGGCAAGCACGTGTTCAACCCGGCCAACCTCGGCGTGATGCTGTCGCTGCTCCTGCTGCCCGGCGCGTGGGTCTCGCCCGGGCAGTGGGGGAACGACCTGGTCGCGGTGGGCTGGTTCGTCGCGCTGGGTATGGTGGTGAGTTCGCGCGCGCGGCGCTTCGACATCAGCATCGCTTTCCTGCTCGCCTGGGCCGCGCTGCTGGGCGCGCGCGTGCTCTGGCTGGGCCAGCCGGCGGCGACCTTCCTGCACCAGGTGTCCGGCGGCGCGTTGCTGCTGTTCGCGTTCTTCATGATCTCCGACCCGATGACCACGCCCGACCGGCGCGGCGCGCGCATCGCGTTCGCGCTGCTGGTGGCCGCCGTCGCCTTCTGCTGGCAATTCGTGCTGTTCCGCCCGAATGCGCTGGTTTGGGCCCTGTTTCTCGCCACGCCACTGGTGCCGCTGCTGGACCGGTTCGCGCCCGGGGCGCGCTTTGCCTGGCGCGAGGAGAAACGCCCTTCGCCCACGGTGGATCGGTCCGGGGTGGGCGGGGGCCTGGGTTACAATCCAGCCTCCATGGAGAACCGATATTGACACGGTCGCAGCCGGCCTTTTCCTGGGATGCCCGCGTGTACTACGAGGACACCGATGCGGGTGGCATCGTCTACTACGGCAACTACCTGCGCTTCTTCGAGCGCGCGCGCACCGAGTGGCTGCGCTCGCTGGGCGTGGACCAGCAGCGGCTCGCCGCCGAGCAGGGCCTGCAGTTCGTGGTGCGGCGTGCGGCGATGGACTTCGTCGCCCCGGCGCGGCTCGATGACCTGCTGCGCGTGGACCTCGCGGTGACCAGGCTCGCGCGCACCTACGTCGAGCTGGACCAGGAAGCGGTGCGCCCGGCCGGCGGGCGCATTGAACGACTGTGCAGCGCGAAGGTCCAAGTGGCCTGCGTGCGCCGCGACAGCCTGCGGCCCGCAGCGATACCCGAAACCATCAGGACGAGCATGCAACGATGAATGTGACCACCGACCTCTCCATCCTCTCGCTGATCTGGAACGCGAGCATCGTCGTGCAGTTCGTGATGGCGCTGCTGGCGGTGGTGTCCTTCATGTCCTGGTACTTCATCTTCCGCAAGGCGTTCGCGGTGCGCCAGGCGCGCGCGCAGACCGAGCAGTTCGAGCGCGACTTCTGGAGCGGCTCGGACCTGAACGCGCTCTACCAGAGCGCGGTGAACCACCGGCACACCACAGGCCACATGGAGCGCATCTTCGAGGCGGGCTTCCGCGAGTTCATGAAGATCCGCGGCCAGCGCGGCGCCGAACCCGGCGCGATGCTGGATGGCGCGCGCCGCGCGATGCGCGCGACCTACCAGCGCGAGACCGACCGGCTGGAATCGCACCTGGCGTTCCTGGCCTCGGTCGGCTCGGTCAGCCCGTACGTGGGCCTGCTCGGCACGGTGTGGGGCATCATGCATGCGTTCCGGGGCCTGGCCAACGTGCAGCAGGCCACGCTCGCGGCGGTGGCCCCCGGCATCGCCGAGGCGCTGGTGGCCACGGCCATCGGCCTGTTCGCGGCCATTCCCGCGGTGGTCGCCTACAACCGATTCTCGCACGACGTGGACCGGCTCGCGGTGCGCTTCGAGAGCTTCATGGAAGAGTTCTCGAACATCCTGCAGCGCCAGTCGGCGCGCTGAGCCAGGGCGGAACCGCGACATGGCGCTGCGCCAACGCAAGGTGATGAACCAGATCAACGTCGTGCCCTACATCGACGTGATGCTGGTGCTGCTGGTGATCTTCATGGTCACCGCGCCGCTGGCCAACCCGGCCGCGGTGGACCTGCCCAGCGTGGGCAAGTCCTCGGGGCCGCCGCCCTCGCCCATCGAGGTGGTGATCCGCGCCGACCAGTCGTTGTTGATGCGCGACCGCTCGGCCTCGGGCAAGGCGGGCGAGGAGCGCCAGATGGCCAATGCGGGCGAACTGGCGGCGCAGGTGCGCGGCCTGCAGGCCAAGCGCGCCGACGCCCCGGTGGTGATCGCCGCGGACAAGGACGTGAAGTACGACATCGTGCTGCGCGTGATGGACGAGCTGCGCCGCAACGACGTACAGCGCATCGCGCTGGCGGTCAAGCCGGCAGCGCGCTGAGCCCGGGCGATGGTGGCCGGTACACTGGACCCGCAGCAGGACCCGACGCACGCGTTCCGGCCGTCGGAGCCGGGCAGCACCGCCTCGGCGGTGCTGGCGGTCACGGTGCACCTGCTGTTCGCGCTGGTGCTGGTGTTCGGCCTGCGCTGGACCAACCGTCCTCCGGAGAACATCTCGGTGGAGATGTGGGACCAGCCGGTGTCGCAGAAGGTGGAACCGCAGCCGGTGCAGGAGGTCAAACCCGAGCCCAGGCCGCCCGAGCCTCCGGTGGTACCCAAGGTGGAACCCAAGGTCGAGGCCAAGCCAGTGCCGCCGCCGCCTCCGGTGCAGAAGGCGCCGGCCAAGGCCGACATCGCGATCGAGCGTGAAAAGAAGGCGCCTCCGAAGGCCAAGCCTGAAGAACCCAAGGTACAGAACCTGCGCATCGACCTGGACAAGCAGCTGAAGGAACAGCTCGCGCGCGAGATGGGCGCGGTGGTGCGCCCGCAGGCCGCGCCCGCTTCGCCCACTCCTGCGCCGCCCGCATCCGCACCCGCGCAGGCCGCAGGTGGCGCGACGTCCCGCCAACAGGCGGAATATGTGGACAAGATACGCGCCAAGATCAAGGGGAACATCGTGATCCCGCAGGACCTCACCGGCAATCCGGAAGCGGTGTTCTACGTGGTGCAGCTGCCTACCGGCGAGGTGTTGGAGGTGAAGCTCAACCGGTCGTCGGGCAACCGCGGCTACGACGAGGCGGTCGAGCGGGCCATCCTCAAGTCCTCGCCGCTGCCGCGTCCCGATCGCGGGGACCTGTTCCAGCGCGAGCTGCGGCTGCGTTTCACGCCGCAGGACAAGTGAGCGTGGGCTAGAATCCGAGGGTGCACCCAATGATCCGCAGAATCCTGAACGGCCTGCTGCTGGCGGGCGCGCTGGCAGCCTGCCTGCTGCCGGGCGCCGCGCGCGCGCAGCTCACCATCGAGATCACCGGCGGCGGCGCCAACCAGATCCCGGTCGCGGTGCTGGCCTTCGCCGGCGAATCGCAGCTGCCGCAGTCGCTGACCGACATCATCGAGGCGGACCTGGCGCGCAGCGGGCGTTTCCGCATGCTCTACGCGGGCGGCGTGTCGGTCGCGCCCACCGAGCCCTCGCAGGTGAACTTCGCCGACTGGCGCTCGCGCAGCGCCGACGCCATGGTGATCGGCCAGGTCAAGTCGCTTGCCGACGGCCGCTTCGAGGTCAGCTTCCGGCTGCTGGACGTGCCCAAGCAGGCGCAGCTCGGCGGCGTGGTCTACACCATGAGCGCGCAGCAGCTGCGCCTCACCGCCCACCAGATCGCCGACTACGTCTACGAGAAGCTCACCGGCGAGAAGGGCGTGTTCGCCACGCGCGTGGCCTACGTGGTCAAGCAGGCCGGGCGCTTCGAGCTCAAGGTCGCCGATGCCGACGGGCAGAATGCGATGACCATCCTGGCCTCGCCCGAGCCGATACTCTCGCCGGCCTGGTCCCCCGACGGCACGCGCTTGGCCTATGTGTCGTTCCAGGCCAAGAAGCCGATCGTCTACATCCAGGACCTGCGCGGCGGGCGGCAGGTCACGGTGGCGAACTTCAAGGGTTCCAACAGCGCGCCGTCGTGGTCGCCAGACGGGCGCCAGCTGGCGGTGGTGCTGTCGCGCGACGGCGGCTCCCAGATCTACCTGGTCAACCCGGACGGCTCCAACGTGCGCCGCGTGATGACCACCAGCGCGATCGACACCGAGCCGCGCTTCTCGCCCGACGGCCAGTCGCTCTATTTCACCTCCGACCGCGGCGGCAGCCCGCAGATCTACCGAGTGGGCATCGGCGGCGGCGAGGCCACGCGCGTGACGGTGGAGGGCAGCTACAATGTGTCCCCGCGCGTGTCGCCCGACGGCAAGACCCTGGTCTACGTCGCGCGCGACGGCGGGCGCTTCAACCTGAAGGCCATGGACCTCGCCACGCGCCAGGTCCAGACCCTGACCGACACGGTGCGCGACGAATCGCCCAGCTTCGCGCCCAACGGCCGGATGATCATGTACGCCACCGAGGTGGGCGGGCGCGGCGTGCTCGCCGCGGTGTCCGCCGACGGGCGCGTGAAGCAGCGCCTCACGGTGCAGGCCGCGGACGTGCGCGAGCCGGCCTGGGGGCCGTACATCGGGCAGTAAGCGATCGCAAGCGCGTTGCGGCCGGGGATTGGCCGCAAGCGTGTTGTCGCAGGTGGGTTGCCGCTCGGTGCGGCATCGCAGTAGACGCAGCGCGCATTGGATGCAGCAAACGCACAAGGAGCCAGAACAATGAAAAGACTTGCAGGCCTGATTTTCGCGGCAGCCGGCATCGCGGTGTTCTCCGGTTGCTCCAGCACGCCCACCGCCGAGCAGGCTCCCGCCGGCGTCGAGGACCGCACGCCCACCACCGGCCAGTCCAGCCCGGCGGTGAC
>CAIVVS010000174.1 GCA_903909415.1 uncultured Pseudomonadota bacterium
CGGCGCGGCCAGGGCTGGCACGACAAGATCGCGCGCACCCTGGTCGTGCGCGCGGACGACTGAACCGCACCAAGGGATCGGGATTGCGCCGGCGCGCGGCGTTTCCCCGACCCGGGTGCTTCAGGCCTTGCGGTCGCCCACCAGCTTGAAGGTGCCTATGGACTTGGCCAGCAGCTTGCCGTCCTCGGCGCGCGCCTCGGACTCGCAGAACACGGTCGAGCGCCCGGCGTTCAGCACCCGGCCCTCGGCCGTCAGCACGCCTTCGCTTGCGTTCAGGAAGCCCACGCTCATGTCCACGGTGAGCACCGCGGACTGGGTGCCGAACCAGCCGCGCACCGCGCAGCACATCACCAGGTCCATCATGGTCATGATCACGCCACCGTGCGTGGTGCCCCAGCTGTTGAGCAGCTCGGGCTTGCGCGCCAGTCGCACCAGCGCGCGCTCGCGGCCCTGCTCGATGAGTTCTATGCCCAGGTGCTGCACGAAGGGGATGACCACGCCGTAGCCGATGGCCTCGCCGGTCGTGCCCGGCGCGTTCGATTCGAGGGTGTTGGTGTCGATGGTCATCTCGTTGCCCCGGTCCTGCGGATTGCCGTTCCCGCGCGGCGCGCGGATCCGGCAGCCACTGTACTTCGGTCCCGGGCGGGGGGGTGCTGCGCCGCAGCGTCCGGGTGGACCACGGGCGGACCGCGCTCACACCACGCTGGCGCCGCCGTCCACGGAGATGATCTGCCCGGTGATGTGGCGCGAGGCATCCGAGGCGAGCAGTACCGCCGTGCCCTTGAGGTCCTCGTCCGAGCCCAGCCGCCCCAGCGGCGTGCGCGCGATGATCTCTTCGCTCGCCGCGGCCAGCACGCCCTGGCTCATGCGCGAGGGGAAGAAGCCCGGCGCGATCGCGTTGACGTTGATGCCGTACTGGCCCCATTCGGCGGCCAGCGCGCGGGTGAAGTTCACCAGCCCGCCCTTGCTGGTGTTGTAGGCGATGGTTGCCATCACCGTCGGCATCTGGCCCTTGAGGCCGGCGATCGAGGCGATGTTGATGATGCGCCCGCTGCGCGCCGGGATCATCGCCACGCGGCCGACTTCCTGGGTCAGCAGGAAGTTGCCGGTGAGGTTCAGGTTGAGCACCTTGTTCCAGGCATCCAGCGGGTGGTCCACCGTGGCCGCGCCCCAGCTCGCGCCGGCGTTGTTCACCAGCACGTCGATGCGTCCCCAGCGCGCCATCACCGCCTGCACCAGCGGCGCGGCGGCGTCGGGCCGGGACAGGTCCCCCGGCACGGCCAGCACCTCCAGGCCCTGTGCGGCGAGCGTCGCGCTCGCCTGCGCCAGCTCGTCGGGCTTGCGCGCGGTGATCGCGAGCTTCGCGCCCATCTCGCCCAGCGCCGATGCGATCTGCAAGCCCAGCCCGCGTGAGCCCCCGGTCACCAGGGCGACCCGCCCGGTCAGGTCGAACAGCTTGCGCACGCCCATGGACTGCTCCCGTGTGGTTGGCGCGGGCACGTTCGGAACGCCCCGGCGCGACAGCGGCGCATCCTATCACCGCGTCCGCGCCGAAACGGACCGGGGCGCCCGCCGGCGCTCTGTGTATGCTACCGGACCGAAAACACATTTTGACAAAGCCGGCGTCCGACAACCTTTGTAAAAAGACACGTAAAAATACGCATGCCCGGGCCTTTGCGCCTCAGACTCGCGTCCAGACTGTGATTAATCCGCAAAACGCACGAAAGGCAGGACGCGCCCCGGCACCCCGGGCGCGTCGTTGACGGTACATGGCACGCATCGCATTGGTGGAATCCGACCACACCGCAGCCGCGCATGCGAGGGACTGGCTCGCATCCGCCGGGCACCGCTGCCACGCGTTCGATGACTCCAGGCCCTTCATGCGCTCGCGTTCGCGCGAGTCCTTCGACCTGTACCTGGTGGACTGGCACATGGAGTCGGGCGGCGAGGCCATCGTCCGCTGGGTGCGCTCGCGCGGCATGGAGCGCGTGCCGGTGCTGATCAGCTGCGTACCCGCCCGCTGCTCCGACGCGGAGTTGGTCTCGGTGCTGGAGGCGGGCGTGGACGACTTCATCTTCAAGCCGCTGCGGCGCACCGAACTCCTGGCCCGGGTCGGCGCGCTCATGTACCGCATGCAGCCGCCCGCGCCGGCCGAGGTGACGGCGGCGGGCCGCTACCACATCGATGCCAGGCGCCGCGAGATCAAGCTGGACGGCGAGCGCCTGGAGCTCACGCAGCGCGAGCTCGACCTCGCGCTGTTCCTGCTGCAGAACCCGGGCCGGCTGTTCTCGCGCGGCCACCTGCTGGAGGCGATCTGGGGCATGCACCACCATCACGTGACCACGCGCACGGTGGACACGCACGTGTCCAAGCTGCGCGGCAAGCTGCGCCTGGCCGATACCGGCTGGCGGCTGGTGCCGGTGTACCAGCACGGTTACCGCATGGAGCCGCCGGAAGGCTGAGGCGCGGACGGTCGGACACCCGGGCCGCCGGGAGTCCGGTCAAAGCACCTCGAACAGCGCGGCCGCGCCCTGGCCGCCGCCGATGCACATGGTCACCA
This sequence comes from uncultured Pseudomonadota bacterium, assembly GCA_903909415.1. Next base: position 2,561 of record CAIVVS010000174.1, read on the forward strand.
CCACGTACTTCACGCCACGGCGCCTGCCCTCGATCAGCGCGTGGCCGGCGAGCCGCGCACCCGACACGCCGTAGGGATGGCCGACGGCGATCGCGCCGCCGTTCACGTTCAGCCGGTCGTCGGGGATGCCGAGCCTGTCGCGGCAGTAGAGCACCTGCACCGCGAAAGCCTCGTTCAGTTCCCACAGGCCCACGTCCTCCACCTTCACGCCGGTGCGCGCCAGCAGCTTCGGCACCGCGAACACCGGGCCGATGCCCATCTCGTCCGGCTCGCAGCCGGCCACCGCGAAGCCGACATAGCGGCCCAGCGGCTTCAGGCCCTTCTTCTCCGCCAGCGTCGCATCCATCACGATGGTGGCGGCCGCGCCGTCGGAGAACTGGCTGGCATTGCCCGCGGCCACCACGCCGCCCGGCATCGCCGGACGGATCGCGGCCACCGCCTCCAGCGTGGTGTCGGCGCGTATGCCCTCGTCGCGGTCCAGGGTCACCTCGCGCGCCAGCATCCGCCCGCTGTCCTTGTCGGCCACGCCCATCACCGTGGTGTAGGGGACGATCTCGTCGGTGAACCGCCCGGCGGCCTGCGCGGCCGCGGCGCGCTGCTGGCTGCGAACGCCGTATTCGTCCTGCCGGTCGCGGCCGATCTTGTAGCGGCTGGCCACCTGCTCGGCGGTCTGCAGCATGGTCCAGTAGATCTCCGGCTTGGACTTCGCCAGGCCCGGGTCGGCCAGCATGTGGGTGTTCATCTCGTTCTGCACGCAGGAGATGGACTCCACGCCGCCAGCGGCATAGACGCTTCCTTCGCCGGCGATGATGCGCTGCGCCGCCATCGCGATGGTCTGCAGGCCGGAGGCGCAGAAGCGGTTGATGGTCACGCCCGCGGTGGATACCGGGCAGCCGCCGGCCAAGGCCACCTGGCGCGCGATGTTGTAGCCGGTCGCGCCCTCCGGGTTGGCGCAGCCCATGAGCACGTCCTCGACTTCGCCCGGCTCGATGCCGGCGCGCTCGATGGCCGCGCGCAGGACATGGCCGCCCATGGCGGCGCCATGGGTCATGTTGAGCGCGCCGCGCCAGGACTTGGCCAGTCCGGTGCGCGCGGTGGAGACGATCACTGCGTCCTTCATTGCTTGGTCCTCCGGGTGGTGCGTGTCGTTGTCAGGCGGGGCGGCGCGCGACCAGGTCGACCAGGGCCGACATGCCGCTGTGCCCGGGGCCTTCGTCCACTTCCTCGTCGTGCGTGGCCAGGTGCAGGATGTCCAGCGCCGCGAAGGCCCCGCGCAGCAGCGTATCGGTGTAGAGCTGCTCGATGTTCTTCGGCCCGCCAGTGCCATAGGCGAGCTGGCCGGTGCCGTAGCCCTGCAGGATCAGCAGGCCGCCCGGCTTGAGCGCGCGCACCAGGCCGGCGAACACCCGCGCGCGCTCCGGCGGCGTGGAGAACTGGATGAAGATCGCGGCCACCGCGTCGTACTGGACTGCATCCCAGTCCCAGGCATTGATGTCGCCCTGCTGCAGGTCCACCTGCACGCCGCGCTCGGCGGCGAGCGCGCGCGACTTGGCCAGGCCCACCGGCGAGTAGTCGAAGGCCGTGACCGCGTAGCCCTGCGACGCGAGCCAGGTGCTGTTGCGGCCCTCGCCATCGGCCACGCACAGCACGCTCATGCCGGGCTTGAGGCGCTTGCCGGCCTGTTCGGCCAGGAAGGCGTTGGGCTGCTTGCCGAACACGTAGTCGGGAGCTGCGAAGCGCGTGTTCCAGCGGTCCAGTTCGCGGGGCGATCCGGCTGCGCCCTGGGTGCTCATGCCGTCTTCACCTCGTTGAAGCGTCCGTCCTCGGCCGCGAGCTTCGCCAGCAGCGGCGCCGGCGTCCAGGCCTCGCCGTGGCGGCCCTTCGCATAGCGCTGCATCGCCACCAGCACGCGCGGCAGGCCGACGGTGTCGGCGTGGAACATCGGGCCGCCGCGCCACACCGGGAAGCCGTAGCCGGTGAGGTAGACCAGGTCGATGTCCGAGGCGCGCGCGGCGATGCCTTCCTCGAGGATGCGCGCGCCCTCGTTGACCAGCGAATACACCAGGCGCTCGACGATCTCCTCGTCGCTGACCTTGCGCCGCGCCAGGCCGATGTCGGCCGAGTGCTTGACGATCAGCTCGTCCACCAGCTTCGACGGACGCGCCTTGCGGTCGCCCGGCGCGTAGTCGTAGAAGCCGGCGCCGGTCTTCTGGCCGTAGCGGCCCAGCTCGCAGATCAGGTCCGGGATGCACGAGTACACGAAGTCCGGCTGTTCCACGTAGCGGCGCTTGCGGATGTACCAGCCGATGTCGTTGCCGGCCAGGTCGCTCATGCGCAGCGGTCCCATCGCGAAGCCGAAGGCCTCGATGGCGCGGTCCACCTGCCCGGGCAGGCAGCCTTCCTCCAGCAGGAATCCGGCCTGGCGCACGTACTGCTCGACCATGCGGTTGCCGATGAAACCGTCGCACACGCCCGACACCACCGCGGTCTTCTTCAGTTTCTTGGCCAGCGCCATGGTGGTGGCGAGCACGTCCGGCGCGGTGGCCTTGCCGCGCACCACCTCCAGCAGCTTCATCACGTTGGCCGGGCTGAAGAAGTGCGTGCCCACCACGTCCTGCGGTCGTTTCGTGAAGGAGGCGATCCGGTCCAGGTCCAGCGTGGAGGTGTTGGAGGCGAGGATGGCGCCGGGCTTCATCACCCCATCCAGCTGCCTGAACACCGCTTCCTTGACCGCGATGTCCTCGAACACCGCCTCGATGACGATGTCGGCATCGCGGATGGCGTCGTAGGACAGCGTGGGCCGCAGCAGCGCCATGCGCTTGTCGACGTCCTCGGGCTTCATGCGCCCGCGCTTGGCGGCCGCCTCCCAGACCTTGCGCACGTTGGCCAGGCCGCGGTCCAGCGCGTCCTGCTTCGTCTCAAGCAGCGCCACCGGGATGCCGGCATTGGCGAAGTTGATCGCGATGCCCCCGCCCATGGTGCCGGCACCGATGATCGCGGCCGAGGCGATGGCGCGGGCCGGCGTGCCCTCGGGCACGCCCTCGATGCGCTGCGCGGCGCGTTCGGCGAAGAAGGCATGGCGCAGCGCCTTGCTCTCGTTGGTCAGCACCAGCTGCTCGAAGCAGGCGCGCTCGAAGCGCTGGCCGTCGTCGAAGGCCATGGTGACCGAGGCTTCCACCGCGTCGATGCACTTGGGCGGGGCCGGGTAGTGCTTCGCCACCGTCGCCACCGTGTTTCGCGCGAACTGCAGGAAGGCCTGGTGGTTGGGGTAGTCCACCTTGAGGTCACGGGTACGGCGCAGCGGCGCCTTGTCGGCCACCAGCTTGCGCGCGAACGCCAGCGCGCCTGCCAGCAGGTCGCCCTCCACGAGTTCGTCCACCAGCGGCGTGCCCTTGAACTGCGCGGCGGGCACGGTGTTGCCCGAGACCACCATGTTCAGCGCGGCCTCCAGCCCGATCAGGCGCGGCAGGCGTTGCGTGCCGGCGGCGCCGGGCAGCAGGCCGAGCTTCACCTCGGGCAGCGCGAGCAGCGCCTTGGGATGCGCGACGCGGTAGTGGCAGCTCATCGCCAGTTCCAGGCCGCCGCCCAGCGCCACGCCGCTGACCGCGGCCACCACGGGCTTCTCCATCCGGTCCAGGGTCGCGATCACGTCGCGCAGGTTGGGCCAGGCGCTGGACCTGGGCGTGTTGAATTCGCGGATCTCGGCGCCGCCGGAGAAGGACTTGCCCTCGCCGATCAGCACCACCGCAGTGACGGCGGCATCGGCCGCGGCGCGCTCCAGGCCGGCCTGGATGCGGGTGCGCAGCGCAAGCGCCAGGCTGTTGACCGGCGGATTGGACAGGGTGATGACCGCGACGCCGTCTTGCACGGCGTAGCTGTCGTGCGAGGCGTCCGGAGTGGGGGTCGTTGCCATGGCTGCTCCTTGCGACCATCCGGCGCGCTGGCGGGCCGGATGAGGGGTGAGGGGCCGATTCTACCGGCCCGCGTCGGTTCGTCCCTGCTTGGCCCGGGACGCGCGCTCGCGGTTCATACCGCGAGCCACTGGCGCTGCACCTCGTGGTCCGCGCGCAACTGCGCCGGCGTGCCCTCGAACACCACCTGGCCGCGCCCCATCACCAGGCAGCGCGCGGCGAGCTCCAGCGCGATCGCGCCCTTCTGCTCGACCAGCAGGATGGCGACGCCGCGCCGCCTGACTTCGGTGAACAGCGCCGCGACCTGTTCCACCATCCTCGGCGCCAGGCCCTCGGTGGGTTCATCCGCCATCAGCAGGTCGGGGTCGCCCATCAGGGTGCGCGCCAGCGCCAGCATCTGCTGCTCGCCGCCGGACAGCACGCCGGCCGGCGCATGCTCGCGCTCGCGCAGCAGCGGGAACAGCGCGAACAGCTCGTCCACGCGCCAGCGACTTGCGCGGCGGCGTCCCGGCTTCTCGCCCATCAGCAGGTTCTCGCGCACCGTCAGCGTGGGGAAGACGTCGCGCGATTCGGGCACGTAGCCCAGCCCCAGCCGAGCGACCTCGAAGGGCCGCCGTCCCAGCAGTTCCTCGTCGTGCAGGCGCGCGCTGCCCTCGGCGCGCACCATGCCCATCAGCGCGCGCAGCAGCGTGGAGCGTCCCGCGCCGTTGCGCCCGAGCAGGGCCACGCACTCGCCCGCGCCGACGCGCAGGTCCACGCCGTGCAGCACCGGCGTGGCGCCGTGCCAGGCGCGCAGGCTTCTCACTTCGAGCAGGCCGGCGTCACCCATGGCGGCCCTCCTCGCCGGCGGAAAGCCCGCTGCCCAGGTAGGCCTCGCGCACCCGCGCATCGGCGCGCACCTCGGCGGGGGTTCCGGTGGCGATGAACTGTCCCGCGACCAGCACGCTCACCCGGTCGGCCAGTCCGAACACCACCTCCATGTCGTGCTCCACCATCAGCAGGGTGCGTCCGGCGCTCAGCTCGCGTATCAGGCGCGTGGCCGCCTCGGTCTCGGCGCGGCTCATGCCGGCGGTGGGTTCGTCCAGCAGCAGGGTGTGCGCGCCGCCGGCCACGGCGATGCCCAGTTCCAGCGCGCGCTGCTCCGCATAGGACAACTCGCCCGCCGGTACGTCGCGCCGCGCCGCCAGGCCGATGCGTTCCAACATGGCTTCCGCCCGGTCGCGGGCGTCGCGTTGCGAGCCCAGCGGCTTCCAGAACGCATGCCGGTGCCCCAGCGGCCACAGCGTCGCGCAGCGCAGGTTCTCGAACACCGTGAGCGTCGTGAACAGGCTGCTCACCTGGAAGCTGCGCGCCAGGCCCAGGCGCGCCACCGCGTGGGCCGGCATCCCGGTGATGTCGCGCCCGCCCAGCAGGACGCGGCCCGCGTCCGGCGCGAGCTGGCCGCTGGCGAGCCGGAACAAGGTGGACTTGCCCGCGCCGTTCGGCCCGATGATCGCGTGGCGCTCGCCCGCGGCGACCACCAGGTCCGCGCCGCGTATCACCTCGGTGGCACCGAAGCGCGCGCGCAGGCCGATGAGCTGCATGGCTGGCAGGGGCGCATTGTCCATCGCGCGGTGTTCATCGCGCGGTGTCGATCCAACCGGGCTCATCGCGTCACCCCGGCCAGCCATGCGTCGCGCAGGTCCGCCTGTCCGCGCCAGCGGCGCCATGCCGGGCGCAGGGCGAATCCGCCGCCCGCGGCCAGCACCAGTCCGGCGATCCACGCGATCGCCGGCACGCCGCCGTCCAGGGCCAGTCCGTAGGCGGATTCGACCAACCCGACCACACCCGCGACCAGCGGCAGCACGGCGGCGGCGAGCAGGGCCCAGGCGAGCAGCTGGCTGCGCGCGGGGCCGGCGCGCACGCGGCGCAGGTTCGCATGCAGCAGGCCGGCCAGTCCCTGCGGCGCGTGCAGCACGGTGAGCATGAACAGCAGCCCGAGGTAGAACAGCCAGGCCTTGGATGCGCCGCCGACCACGCCCACCATCAGCACGTACACGGCGGCGCCCAGCACCGGGCCGAAGAAATGGCGCGTCCCGCCTATGAACACCGCCATCAGGATGGCGCCGGACTGCGCGCTGCCCAGGCTCTCGGCGGTGACGATCTCGAAGTTCAGCGCCGACAAGGCCCCGCCGATGCCGGCGAAGAAGCCGGCCGCGACCATCACCATCCATCGCACCCGGCGCGGGTCGTAGCCGATGAAGCGCGCGCGCTCCTCGTTGTCGCGCACCGCGCTCGCGATCGCGCCCAGCGGCGTGCGGGTGAAGGCGTGCATGGCCAGCGCCGAGGCGAATAGCCAGGCCGCGATCAGCCAGTAGACCTGGATCGCCGGCCCGAACGTCAGTCCGGCCAGCGCCGGACCCGCGGCGCGGTCGGCGCTGAGGCCGCCCTCGCCGCCGAACCAACCGGGCAGCATCTGCGAGCCGGTGGCGACCAGTTCGCCCAATGCCAGCGAGATCATCGCGAAGCCCAGTCCCCCGCGGCGCGTGTTCAGCCAGCCGAGCAGCATCGCCGCCGCCATGCCGGCCAGCCCCCCGGCGAGCGGCAGCAGCGCCACCGGGAACCACAGGCCCTGGCCGATGCGCGCCAGCAGGTGGATGGCCGCATAGGCGCCCAGCCCGGCATACACCGCATGGCCGAAGGACAGCATGCCCGCCTGCCCGAGCATCAGGTTGTAGGACAGCGCGACAATGGCGAAGGTGCCGGTGAGCGACAGCAGCGAGATCGCATGGCTGCCCGGAAACAGCCAGGGCAGCGCCACCAGCACGACGGCGAAGGCGGCCCAGGGGCGCCAGCCCGCGATGCCCGCGCGGTTCAATCGGTCCTCCGGCCCAGCAGGCCGCGCGGACGCAGCACCAGCACCGCCACCATCAGCAGGTAGGGCACCACCGGCGCGAGCTGCGAGAGGGTGATGCGCGCCAGTTCCTGCGGCAGCCAGGCCAGGCCCAGCGTCGCGAGCGACACGTCCAGCGCGACGCACAGGGTCTGCGCCACGCCGATCAGCAGCGATGCGAGGAAGGCGCCGGCGAGCGAGCCCATGCCGCCGACCACCACCACCACGAAGATGATCGGGCCGATGGCCGCCGCCATGCCCGGCTCGGTGACGAAGGCCGCGCCGCCCACCACGCCCGCCAGGCCGGCCAGCGCGGTACCGCCGCCGAACACCAGCATGAACACGCGCGGCACGTCATGGCCCAGCGCCTCGGCCATCACCGGCTGCCCCAGCGCGGCCTGCACCACCAGTCCCGCGCGGGTGCGGGTGAGCGCGAGCCAGATCGCCAACAGCATCAGCAGCGCCACGGCCATCATGAAGCCGCGGTACAGCGGGAAGGGGCTGTCGAACAGGGTGAACAGCGTGCCGTCCAGCCCCGCCGGGATGCGGCTGTCCAGCGGGGCGCGGCCCCACACCAGGTGCACCGCTTCCTCGACCAGGTAGGCGAGGCCGAAGGTGAACAGCAGCTCCGCGCCCTGGCCGTGGCGGTGCACGCGGCGCAGGCCGAAGCGTTCCACCGCCATGCCGAGCAGCCCGGTGAGCAGGGGCGCGAGCAGCAGCGCCGGCCAGAAGCCGGTCCAGCGCGACAGCGTCCAGCCGAAATAGGCGCCCAGCATGTAGAAGCTGGCGTGCGCGAAGTTCATCACGCCCATCAGCGAGAACACCATGGTCAGGCCGGCGCCGAGCATGAACAGCAGCAGTCCGTAGCTCAGGCCGTTCAGCAGCGAGATGGCAAGCAGTTCCAAACGGGCGGGCGTCCGGCTGTGTGGGGAGCTGGAAGGCTAGCGCAGTCCGGGCCGCGGTGCCGTGCACCGGCGTGCCACGGTGCCGCGCACCGGCGTATGAAGGTGCCGCGCACCGTCCAACAGGGTGCCGCGCTCCGGTGGCCACGGTGCCGCCTTGCGCGTCGCAGCACTCCGGTACCGCCGCTTGGCCTACATTGGCGGCTTCATCGATACTACCGGGCAGGGTGCGGCACAGTGCCCCCCGATCCGATTCGACACACCGCGCAACGACCCGCGCACGGGAATGCGCACCAAGGAGGAGTCCTACCCATGCTACGCGGCCTGATGATGGAGCTGCCGCTCCAGGTTTCCTCGATCCTCGCGCATGCGGCGCTGTACCACGCCGACACCGAGATCGTCTCGCGCAGCATCGAGGGCCCGATACACCGCGAGACCTATGCCCAGGCCGAGGTGCGCGCGAGGAAGCTCGCGCAGGCGCTGGCGCGGCTCGGCGTGAAACAGGGCGACCGCATCGGCACCCTGGCCTGGAACGGCTACCGCCACCTCGAGCTCTACTACGGCGTGTCCGGCATGGGCGCGGTGATCCACACCATCAACCCGCGCCTGTTCGCCGAGCAGCTGGTCTACATCGTCAACCACGCCGAGGACGCCTGCGTGTTCTTCGACCTGAGCTTCGCGCCCCTGGTCGAGAAGCTCGCGCCGGCCTGCAAGGGCGTGCGCGCCTGGGTGGCGATGACCGACCGGGCGCACATGCCGCAGATTGCAGGCATCACTCCGCTCTGCTACGAGGACCTGCTGGCCGCCGAGGACGGCAGCTGGCAGTGGCCGCTGCTGGACGAGCACACCGCCGCGGGCCTGTGCTACACCTCGGGCACCACCGGCAACCCCAAGGGCGTGCTGTATTCGCACCGCTCCACCGTATTGCACGCCTACGCCGGCTCGCTGCCGGACGTGTTCAACGTGTCGGCGCGCTCGGTGATCCTGCCGGTGGTGCCGATGTTCCACGTCAACGCCTGGGGCGTGCCCTACATGGGGCCGCTCAACGGCGCCAAGCTGGTGTTTCCCGGTGCCGCGATGGACGGCAAGAGCCTGTACGAGCTGTTCGAGTCGGAGAAGGTCACCACCACCGCCGGCGTGCCCACGGTGTGGCTGGGCCTGCTCGGCCACATGCGCGCCAACGGCCTGAAGTTCTCCACGCTCAAGGCCGCCATCATCGGCGGCTCGGCTTGCCCGCCGGCCATGATCGAGGAGTTCGAGAAGGAGTACGGCGTGGACTGCCTGCACGCCTGGGGCATGACCGAGATGAGCCCGCTGGGCAGCTTCGGCACGCTCAAGGTCAAGCACGCCGCGCAGACCGAGGCCGAGCGCTTCGCGGTGCGCTGCAAGCAGGGCCGCGCCATCTTCGGCGTGCAGATGAAGATCGTGGACGGCGAGGGCCGCGAGCTGCCGCGCGACGGCAAGGCCTTCGGCGACCTGCTGGTGCGCGGCAACGCCGTGACCCGCCAGTACTTCAAGGGCGAGGGCGGCAACCCGCTGCGCGAGGACGACGCGGGGCAGGCGTGGTTCCCCACCGGCGACGTCGCCACCATCGACGCGGACGGCTACATGCAGATCACCGACCGCTCCAAGGACGTGATCAAGTCCGGCGGCGAGTGGATCAGCTCCATCGACCTGGAGAACATCGCCGTCGCGCATCCCGGCGTCGCCGAGGCGGCGGTGATCGGCATCACCCACCCGAAGTGGGACGAGCGCCCGCTGGTGGTGGCGGTGAAAAAGCCCGATGCCAGCGTCACGCGCGAGGAACTGCTCAAGTTCTACGAGGGCAAGGTTGCCAAGTGGTGGATACCCGACGACGTCGCCTTCGTCGAACAGCTGCCGCATACCGCCACCGGCAAGCTGCTGAAGACCAAGCTGCGCCAGGACTTCGCGGCCTACAAGCTGCCGGGTTCCTGATCCGGGGCCTGCGGGTCTAGCTGCCGCGCCGTGCCGACGTACTGGTAGCCGGCGAAGCGCGGCGCGCCGCGCAGGTAGAAACGGGCGACCTGCTGGTCCCCGAAGCCGGCCTCGGCCAGCAGCGCCGCCGGGTCGCGCGACAGGTGGCAGCCGCCGGCGAACCAGCCCCACAGCGGGTCCACCCGGCGCTGCCAGCCCGCCACCCCCGCGTCCGGCGCGATGCCATGCTCGCACAGCAGCACCGGCGCGCCGGGCTTGAGCACGCGCCGGATCTCGCGCAGCGCCGGCAACGGCTCGGGGATGCTGCACAGGGTCCAGGTGAGCACCGCGCAGTCGGCGCTGGCATCGGCCATCGGGATGCTGGCCGCGCCGGTGCAATGCAATTCCACCGGGAAGCCCAGGGCTGCGGCGCGCGGCCGCGCCAGCGCGAGCAGCTCGGCCGACGGGTCCACGCCCACCAGCCGCGTGAGCTTGGTGGCGTCGTACAGCGGCAGGTTCAGGCCCGAGCCGATGCCGGGCTCCACCACCACGCCGCGCGCCAGCGGCAGCAGCTTCGCGCGCTGCTCGCGCGCCAGGCCCATGCCGCAGGCGATGTCGATCAGCCGCGGGAGGATGTACCGGTCGTAGAGGTTGCTGGATGCGGGGCCGCTCATGGAGCGATGACTATAATCCCCGAAGGAGGAACGCCATGGACCAGATACAGACCGAGCGCACAGACGGCATCCTGCGCATCGGCTTCAACCGCCCCGAGAAGAAGAACGCGCTGACCGCCGGCATGTACGCCGCGCTGGCCGACGCCATCGAGGCCGGCGTGGCCGACGCCTCGGTGCGGGTGATCCTGTTCCACGGCAAGCCGGAGGTGTACACCAGCGGCAACGACCTGGCCGACTTCCTCGCCAACCCGCCCACCGGCATGGACGCGCCGGTGTTCCGCTTCCTGGGCGCGATCAGCCGCTGCGACAAGCCGGTGGTCGCGGCGGTGGCCGGCGCGGCCGTGGGCATCGGCACCACCATGCTGCTGCATTGCGACCTGGTCTATGCGGAACCGGCGGCGAAGTTCGCGCTGCCCTTCGTGAACCTCGGGCTGGTGCCGGAGGCCGGGTCCTCGCTGCTGCTGCCGATGCTCACCGGCCACCAGCGCGCCGCGCGCCTGCTGATGCTGGGCGAACCCTTCGACGCGGCGCTCGCGAAAGAGGTGGGTTTCGTCACCGAGGTGGTGCCGGCCGAAGGCCTGATGGCGCACGCGCTGGCGGCTGCCGCCAAGCTCGCCGCCAAGCCGCCGGGCGCGCTGCGCCAGACCAAGGCCCTGATGAAGGCCCCGAATGCGGCGGCAGTCGCCAAGGCGATCGCGGACGAGGCGGTGATCTTCGGCCGGTGCCTCGCGTCGCCCGAGGCCAAGGAAGCGTTCAGCGCCTTCCTCGAAAAGCGGAAGCCGGATTTCTCGAAGTTCGGCTGACGCCTAGGTTCGCCCAGGTTCGCCCAGGTTCGCCTAGGCCGGCTTGCGACGCACCATCACCTGGTGCTCGCCTTCCAGCAGCAGTTCATGCCGCTGGTTGTACAGCCGGAAGGCCAGCCGCAGGATGCCGCGCGCCTCGCCCTTGGGTTCCACGCCCGCGACCTCGAACTCCGGATGCAGGGTGTCGCCGGCAATCGCCGCGCGCTTGAAGCGCACCGTGCTGCCGGCCATGGCGACAATCGACTCGTGCATGCGCTGGACCATGGGCGTGGCGCCGAGCGCGCAGGTCGCCAGCAGGTGCAGGCCGTGGGCCGCCGCACCGGGCAGGCCGCGCGCCTGCGCGTAGGCGTCGTCGAAGTGGATCGCCTGCCGGTCGCCGGTGATCATCGAGAAATACTCGAAGTCCTGGCGCGTCAGCGGGCGCGGCTCGCCGGCGAAGGTCTCGCCGACGGTGAAGTCGTCCAGCCAGCGCTGGTCGCCTGCGCCGGCGCTCATTTGGGGATGGCCGCGATCGCGTCGATCTCGATCAGCGCGCCCTTGCGCAGCAGGCCCGCGACGATCACGCCGGTGGCGGCGGGGAACGGGTCCTTGAAGTACTTGCGGCGGATCTCGGCGGTGCCGGCGTAACCGGTCGGGTCCACGATGAACTCGCGCGTGGACACCACGTCGGCGAAGGTGCAGCCGGCGGCGGTGAGGATCTCGCCGAAGCGCGACAGGATCACGTCGGTCTGCGCCACGATGTCGCCCGGGTGCATGATGCCGCCGCCCGCGGCGCTGGCCGTGAGGCCGGTGAAGAACAGGAAGCCGTCACGCGCGATCGCCGGCGCATAGGTGTACTTGGCGAAGTGGTTCCAGCCGGGGTTGATGCCCACATTCTTGCCGGTGGATGCCGCGTAGATCGGGTTCATGGTCGGTGCTCCTGTCGGACGGTCCGGGGTACGGTGCGGGCAAAAATGCCCGAAAATGACCTAAGTGTCTGATTTAATTGAATAAATAGTTACGCGAGGCCCGTTGCAGTCATGCAAGCCCGAAGGTCCGCGCCACCAGCTCATACGACTTGCGCCGCGACGCGTAGTCGCTGGTGATGCACAGCACCAGCAGCTCGTCGGCCTGGAAGTCCTCGGCGAGCTTGAGCAGCTTGTCCTTCACCATCGCCGGGTCGCCGTGGATCAGGCGCGCGCGCTGCTGCTCGATGTAGAGCCGCTCGCGGTCGGTGTACTTGTGCGCCTCGGCTTCGGCCTGGTTGGGCACCGGATGGTCCACGCCGTAGGCCATGTGCAGCCGGCGCAGGTCCACCGAGCGTGCCAGGCGCTCGGCCTCGTCGAAGGTGTCGGCGCAGATCACGAAGCAGCACACCGCCGTAGCCGGCTTGGGCTCGCGCGCCGAGGGACGGTACTGCTCGCGGAAGGCGCGGCTCACGCCGTCGCCGCCGTGCGCGTTGATGAAGTGCGCGAAGCCGAAGCGCAGGCCCAGCTGCGCGGCCAGCGCCGCCGAGTAGTCCGAGGATCCCAGCAGCCAGACCTCCGGCGCGCCCTCATCCTCCGTGGCCGAGGGCATGGCCTTCACCTTCGCAAAGGCATGGCTCGCAGGCAGTGAATTGTCCAGGTAGCCGACCAGGTCCATCACCTGCTCGGGGAAGCGGTCCGCGCCGCCGTAGCCGCGGCCCGAGGGGCCGTCGGACATCGCGGCGGCGGTGCGCTGGTCGCCGCCGGGCGCGCGGCCGATGCCGAGGTCGATTCGGCCGGGGAACAGCGCCTCCAGCATGCGGAACTGCTCGGCCACCTTGAGCGGCGAGTAGTAGGGCAGCAGCACGCCGCCGGTGCCCACGCGGATGCGCGAGGTGACGCTGGCCACGCGGGTGAGCAGGATCTCCGGGCAGGGGTCGGCCAGCGCCGAGATCGCGTGGTGCTCGGCCATCCAGTAGCGCGAGTAGCCCATCTGCTCGGTGAGTTGCGCGAGCTCGACGGTTTCCTGCACGGCCTGCCGCGGGGTGAAGCCGGAAATGATGGGCGACTGGTCCAGCACGCCCAGGCGCAGGCTCATCGCCGCGCCCCGTTCGTCACACCCATCAGGAGATGCCTTCCGCTGCCCAGATCAGCGCCATCACCAGGCCGGTCGCGCCCAGCACCAGCCAGATCGTGCCCAGGACGCGCTTCTTGTCCGTGGGGGAGATGCCGCCCTTCTGCTTCTTGGAAGAGATGCTCCAGTCGATCACCATCAGCAGGATGCCGATACCGAAGACGATGCCGCCCCATTTCCACATGGTGATTCTCCGTTGAGGGTTGCAGAACGGCGATTCTAGCGGAGTGCGGGGCGCAGCCCCGGTGAGGTGGGGGCGCAGCCCCGGTGAGGTGGAGGGCGCAGCCCCGGGGCGCCATGCGTCCGGGGTTCCCGACGCAGACCTGGCCCTACTCGTCCCAGACCGGCTGGTTCATCTCCACGTCGCTGCGCCGCTGCGCCTCGACGATGGCGCCGACCTTCTCGAAGTCGCCCGCCGTCGCCATGCGCGCCTGCTCGGCCAGCACGTCCGGCCAGTTGCCCAGCGGGTAGCCGAACCACGGCGCCTGCGGCGTGAACGCCGGCAGCCCCAGCTCGCCCCAGATGCGCATGGCGTTCTCCATGTACTCGCGCTTGGGCAGCGCGATCGGCGGGTAGCCGCCGCGCAGCGTGGCGTTGATCAGCACCGAGGCGGACTCGCCGTTGTCGCGCGGGCCGCGCGGGCCGTGGCCCGGGTCCTTGCGGTCCAGCACCTTCAGGTCGTGCTGCGCCTGGGCGCGGTAGCAGATCGCCCAGAACAGCGCGTCGGAGTTCTCGGGGTCGATGTCCTCGTCCACCGCGACGATCCACTTGCCGGCGAAGCGGTGCAGCGAGGACGCGCCGTAGAGCGCGCGCCACACCTCGGTCTCGGGCATGCCGCGCTGGCACACCAGCACGATCAGCGCGACCACGCTGGTCAGCGGCTCGTGCATGGACACGCGCTTGACGCCCTTGATGCCGAGGTTGCGGTTCAGGTGCTGCAGGAACAGCGGCTCGTAGGCCACGCGCTTGATGGTGCTGGACTCGCTGGGCGTGACCTGGCTGATGAAGGACACCAGCACCGGCTTCTTCCGCCGCGTGATCGCGGTCACGTCCATGAAGGCGTTGTATTCCTGCAGGTTCACGTAGCCGTGCGACTCGCCGAAGGGCGCCTCGGGCTCGAGCTCGGCGGTCGAGATGAAACCCTCGATCACGTACTCGGCCTCGGCCGGCACCAGCAGGTCCACGGTCTTGCATTTCGCCACCTGCAGCGGCGCGCCCACCAGGCCGCCCGCCACCGCGAGCTCATCCACGTCCTCGGGCAGCTTCTGGACCGAAGCGAAGCTCACCGCCGGCGGGCAGCCGACCACGATGGCCGTGGGCATGGGCAGGCCGCGTTCCTTCCACTTCAGCCAGTGCAGGTAGATGCCGGCGCGCTGCTCCACCGACGGGTTCATGCCCACGCGCAGCCGCGTCTTGATCTGGCCGCGGTAGTTGCCGGTGTTCTGGATGCCGTTGTCCGGGTCGCGGGTGATGAAGTGCCCGGCCGACAGGAAGGGCGCGCTGTCCCAGCCCGGCGTGGAGATCGGCACCGGCACGCCGTCCAGCGCCGCGCCGGGTTCCTTCAATGCATCGCCGGTGACCACGATCTGCTGGCAGGCCGGGTTCTCGACCACCACCGGTTCGATCGGGGCGGCGGTCGCCTTGAGCCAGGTCGCGCCGATCTTGTCCACCGGCACGCCCATGCCGATGGAGTAGATCTCGCGGTTGCCCGCCAGGCCGGCGATCAGCACCCAGCCGTCGTAGCGCCGTCCCTTGGCGTCCACCGGCTGGGTGAAGAGCCAGGCCTTGCGCTCGGGCTCCGGCAGGCCGCCGCGGAACTGCAGGCGCACCAGCGGGTGCATCTCGGTGTCCTTGTTCACCGGGCGGTCCACCACCATCAGGCGGCCGCGCTTGGAGAGTTCAAGGATGTGGCGGTGCAGGTCGGGGTAGGGCAGGCCTTCGGTCTGGGCGTCCGCCAGCTGGGCGGCGAGCCAGTCGTGCTGTTGCTCGGGTGTCACGTTGGTTCCTGTCTGTGGTTCAGTCTTGCTTGATGTTTGCGGCGCGGATGATGCGCCCGTAGCGCGTCGCCTCGCGGCTGATGCGCGCGGCCATCTCGTCGGGCGAGGACACGATGGCCTCGCTGCCGATGGCTGCGAGCTTGTCGCGCAGGTCGGCGCTGGCCATCGCCTTGTTGGTCTCGGCAGCAACGCGGGTCACGATCGCGCGCGGCACCCCGGCCGGCGCGGACAGGCCCACCCAGATCACCTCGTCGTAGCCCTTCACGCCGGCCTCGTCAACGGTGGGCCAGTCGGGGTAGGTGGCGTTGCGCTTGGGCCGCGTGTAGCCCAGCACCTTGGCCTTGCCGGCGCGCACGAACTGCAGCACCGAGGACATGGCGATCAGGCTCATCGCCACCTCGCCGCTGGCCAGCGCCGCGGACGCGGGCGCGCCGCCCTTGTAGGGGATGTGCAGGAACTTCACGCCAGCCTCGGCGCCCAGCAGCTCGGTGAGCACGTGGCTGGTGCTGCCGGTGCCGGCGGTGGAGTAGCTCACCGTGCCGGGGTTGGCGCGCGCCGCCGCCAGCAGGGCCTGCAGGTTCGGGTAGGGGCTGGCCGCGCCCACCGCCAGCACCATCGGCGTCTCGGCGACGATGCTGATGGACGCGAAGTCCTTGAACGGGTCGTAGGGCAGCTTGGCGTAGATCGACGGGTTCATGGTGTATTCGGCGTTGGTCGCCATCAGCAGCGTGTAGCCGTCCGCCGGGGCCTTGGCCGCGGCCTCGATGCCGATGATGCCGCCCGCGCCGGGGCGGTTTTCCACCACCACCTGCTGGCCCAGCGCCTCGGCCAGCTTGGGCGCCACCATCCGCGTGGGGACGTCGGTCGCGCCGCCCGGGGCGAAGGGCACGATGATGCGGATCGGCTTGTTGGGGTATTCCTGCGCGACGGCGGTGCCGGCGAACGGGAAGCAGGCGAGCACGGCGCTGGCAAGCGCGATACGGCGGTCCATGGAAGTTCTCCTGTCTGGGCTTGCGGGAAGCCGGGCGCGGTGGGTGCGGAACCGAAATGCGGGGCGCGCGCGCCGGGGGCGAAAACATCATGGCGGCAGGCCATGCCGCTGTCAATGCATGCACTTGCGTGGCGCCACGCGCCAGGTCAGCGTGCCGCGTCCGCGTGCGGCGGCGCGCTACAGCGGCTTGCCGTCCTTCACCGCCCAGCGGTGCGCCGGGATCAAGAGCAGGGTCCAGACCGCGATCGCCAGGCCCAGCACCTCGAAGCTCTGCACGATGCCGATGCGGTCCTTGAGGAAACCCATCAGCACCGGCGTGGACAGGTGCGACAGGCTCCAGCCCAGTCCGGCCAGCGCCAGCGCCGAACCGCGCTGCTCGGTGGTGGACAGCGACGAGACCAGCAGCTGGAAGTACACCGTCATCACGCCCGCTGCCAGTCCCACGGTGAGCAGCATGGCCAGCACCGGCAGCATTTCGCTGGAGATGCCGCTCGCGCCCACGGCGGCGGCGACCACCAGCCCCGGGATGACGGCGGCGCGCAGGTCCGCGATGCTGCGCACGAAGCCCGCCACCACCACGCCGGCGGCGATCGAGCCGATGGCGCGCGCGCCCAGCATCCAGCCGGCCGAGTCCGCGTCGTAGCCCAGCTCCACCAGCAGGATGGGGTAGAAGGACACCGACAGCGTGAACGGCATGGCGGAGATGTAGGCGCACATCACGCCGAACCAGATCGAGCGGCGCTTGGCCAGCGCGAAGTAGTTGCTCAGCATCGAGCCGGCGCGCTGCGTGCTCATGGGCGCGTCGCGGAACATCGCCGCCAGGCCCATCGCCAGCGCGCCCAGGCCAGCCATGGCAAAGAAGCCGGTGGAAAAGCCGAGGAACTCGATCAGCAGGCCGGCCAGGCCCGTGCCCATGATCTGCCCGGCGCTGGTGATCGCGTTCAGCCGGCCCATGGTCTTGGCGCGGTCGCCGGGAAACTGGCTGGCGATCGACCAGGACGCCGGCCAGTACACCGAACGCGACACCGCCAGCATCAGCTGGGCGACCATCAGCGCCGCCATGCTGGTGGAAAAGGGGAAGGCGAGCCCGGCAAAGACCGTGAACGCGAAGCCGATCATGATGGTGCGGTTGCCGCCCAGCCGGTCGGTCCACGCGCCGGACAGCAGGTTGAACACGATCTGCACCATCACCGGCAGCGCGATCAGCGACCCGATCTCGATGCCCGACATGCCCAGCGAGCGCGCGTACAGCGGCACGAGCATGTAGGTCATGCCCAGGCACGCGTTCCAGGTGAACGAGGACGCGTAGAAGGGGAGGAGGGCGCTGGTGGGGAGGGGCACGGGTTGGGGCCAACAAGTTGGCGCTATCAGGCGTCCCGAGAACAAGACGCCGGACAGGCATTTTATTTCAGCGATGCAGGGATTTTGGAAGGACCGACTGTTGGCACTGCATTCAGGTCTTGAGGAGGTTCGCCAAGGTTCAATGGGCCAGCGTGAGCACTGCCTGTTCCGTCCAAGGCATTTATGAGATTGGTTCGCCTGCTTGCCGGTTGGGCAGGAAGACGTTTCCGGGCGAGAGTTCGAACGAAGGCCGCTTTCGTTCGCAGGTGCCGGTTCGGATCGTTGTCGCACTCATGCTGAGTTCGGTGCCTGCAGTTCCAGTTTTCGTTCAATCCTCGTCGCTTTGCTGGAGCGCAGCGTTGATGGAATCCACGCCCGGAACCAGGTCGGAAAACCCAAAGGCCTTGCTCCCGTTCAACCGGACTGGGTCTGGGAGGCCCGGGGTGGTCGACAACTTCCCGCAATCCGGGGGTGCGGACCAATGAACACCCGCAAGGATGCCCGACTAACGGCCGCTCGTCGAATCGCGCTGTTCGCGGACTTTGATCAGCGGGCTACCGACGGAAACCTGGGTGGGCCGCCAGCAGGCTCTGGGCAGGGCTGCCTGTTCCTTGAGGCCACGGCGCGCTCTGCTCCCCTGCAAAGCGCTCGTCATGGGGCAGATGCGCGGCTGGCGCGTCTCCCGGGCTCGCATCACCGATTGCCCACGCGTGCCGGCCAGCAGCGCGAACCGGACTCTCGTGCGCGAAGGCCTGGGCGGGTTGTGGAACGCGGAGCGAGTCGAGACCGTGCAACGCTATGGGAACGCCACCCCGGGCAGTGTGGTCCGCCTCGACGCCAGCGAACCGGGCCCCATCGCATGACCCAGCCACCGCGTCACGGGCAGTCGCCGCGACGGCGTCCATGGCACTGTCCGGGCCGCCTGTTCGTGGCGGTCGATGGCCATGCACGCACCGGCTTGGCCGATATGCCGACGGATCAGCGCAACACCCGCACGCTCGGCGCCTGGACCCATCGTTGCAGCTGGAACCGGCTCCGCCAAGGTATCGGCTGGTCCAGCCGTTGGAGCGTGCGCTGCGGCCCGGAGACCTAACGGGGGCATTGGGGCCCTGGTTCCCAACCGAAACCAGGCCGCAGTCACGTTACCTGCACTAGAAACTGGCACCATTCGTCGCCACCCGGGTGGCCGTTCCGCCTTTGCTCGACTGCACCAC